>NZ_JBEXFQ010000001.1:0-513578 GCF_040606855.1 Nocardia sp. NPDC005366 | reverse complement strand
TGCCCCGAACTCGAAGCGTCCCCCGTATCGCTCACCTCGCAAATGCTACGGATCGTGATACCGGATCCGCAATGTCAGTCACCCCTGTCGGAGTCTCACATAGACGGAAGGACGGTAACCATACATTAGCCCTACTGTGTCTGGATCCGAAGGAAAGCAGAACGAGTACCTGCACTGCGATCCGACCTCGGGACGATGGAGTACAGGTCCAGTAAATGTAGACTTGAGCGGTTTTCGTCCGTCTCAGAGCAGCACCCTAACGCCCTGATCAGGCTGTTTGTGGGGCGAGCGGGGCTCGAACCCGCGACCAATGGATTATGAGTCCACGGCTCTAACCGACTGAGCTACCGCCCCTCTTCCGCGACACCAACCGCAGCCCTGGGGATACTACCGGCCCGGGTGGGGCATGCACCACTCGGACCCCACGTGGTGGATAGGGTTGGGCGATAGCCTCAACCGAATCTGGAGGGCCGGGTCGTGGGCGGTGTATTCGTGAACGTGTTGAAGGTGCACCAGTGGGTGTACGAGAACAGCCGTGGGCTGGTTGGGCACCGGGTGTTGTTCGGCAATCCGACGCTGTTGTTGCGGACGGTGGGCCGGAAGACGGGGGTTGACCGTACGTCGGCGCTGACGTACGGGCGGGATGGGGACGATTATCTGGTGACGGCGTCCAATGGCGGGTCGCCGCGACCGCCGGGGTGGTTGGCGAATGTGAAGGCCGAGCCGTTGTGCGAGATCCAGGTCGGGACGCGCAAGATCATGGTGACCGCTCGGGCGACGTATCCGGGTGATCCGGATTATGACCGGCGGTGGCGGATCGTCGATGAGGTGAATCACGGCCGATATACGGAGTATCAGAAGAAGACGAAGCGACCCATCGCGGTCGTAGTCTTGACGCCGGCTCGCTGAGCCGAGTCAGCGGTCGGCGCCGCGACCACCTTCGTAGCCGTACTCCGCGCTGTCGGCGGGATCGAAATCGTCCCAACGGCTTATATCGCGCGGAGGTCTGCTCGCATATTGGACGACGGCGAAGACGAGCAGGAGTACGACAGCGACTACAACGAGAACAATCAGTGTTTGCACCGACGCACCTTAACGTCCGCCAAACACCCGCACGGAATCTCGTTGACAGGTCACAATCAAAGACGCCTCAGTTTGTAATCAGTGTGCGTCCCAACGCGGTTCGATTCTCTATGGCGGCGTGCGCCTCGACCGCCTGGTCCAGGGTGAAGGTCTGGCCGATCACCACCTCGATCTCGCCTGCGACGAGGGCCGATTGCGCCCGGTCGGCGAGGGCGTGCCAGTCGGTGTTCTCGCCGGTGATGTCGAAGAGTCCGAGTATGACAACGTCGCGCGCGGCCAGCGCCGCTCGGTCCAGGTCTGCGAAGTTTCCGGCGGCCGAGCCATATCCGATGAAACGTCCGCCGTCGGCCAGTGTGTCGGTGGCGGCTCGGCCGAGCTCGCCGCCCGCGCCGTCCAGGACGACGTTCACCCCGGCGCCCCCGGTCTCTGCGCGAGCCTTGTCGACCCAGTCCGGTTGCGAGTAGTCGATGGCGGCGTCGGCGCCGAGCCGTTCGGCGAGTCGGAGTTTTTCCGAGCCACGGGCTGCCGCGATGACGCGCACACCTGCGGCATGCGCGAATTGGATGAGAAGGGTGCCGAGTCCGCCGCCTGCCGCGGTGATCAGCACCCATTCACCGGGCTGCAACGCGGCCCGGTCGAATACCGCGAGGGAGGTTCTGCCGTCGTGGGTGAGCGCGACGGCCTGCGCCGAGGTGAGCTCGTCGGGAACCTCGATCAGCGTCTGCGCCTTGGCCAGCGCCCGTTCGGCGTATCCGCCGATCGGCAGTCCGCCGCCGATTCCGCTCGCCGCTGTGGCCGTGGCGACGCGTTTGCCGATCCACGCGGGATCGACGTCCGGCCCGACCCCGGTGACGACACCGGCGATCGCGCCACCGGGCACGTAGGGCGGCTCGACGGCGAAAAATTCTGTGCCCCAACCACTTCGCAGCTTGGTGTCGAGGAACATCACGTCGGCCGCCGCGACGTCGACGACGACCTCTCCCGCCGCCGCGACCGGGTCCGGCACTTCCCGCACCTCGAGTACTTCGGGTCCGCCGAATCGCGTCACGTGTACTGCGCGCATGACCTGCCTCCTATGATTCCTTGCCCGTTTCTCGGACAACGACAAGCATGGAACCTGAAGCTTGATTGAGGTCAAATGCTCCTGGCGGATTTCGCTCAGCGCGGAATCCGCTGTGGCACCGGCTCAGGAGCCGCCGCCGCAGCTACTGCCACCCCCGCAGCTACTGCCACCCCCGCAACTACTGCCACCGCCGCAACTGGTACTGCTGCTGCCCCCACCGCAACTGCTTCCCCCACCGCAGCTACTGGCGCTGCTGCCGCCGCCGCTACAACTGCCGCTGTCCCCGCCCGACCAGCCTCCGCTGTCGGAGCCGCCGCTACAGGAAGAACCGGAGCCGCCGCAGGAGGATCCGACTCCGGAATCGAAGTAGGCACCCGACTCCCCCGCCGACCACGGACCGCGCCCGCCGCCGGACCATCCACCGCCGCCCTGGCCGAACTGCCGGGTCGCCTGGTTGATCATGAAGACGACGAAGGTCACGATGCCGCCGATCAGCAGCAGAACGAAGCCCACGATGACGAGAAACAGCATCATGCCGGAATGGTAGCCATGTTCACGCCGTCGGTCCGTCCGAACCGGCTGCGGCGCGCTCGCGCCGCCGTACAGTGAATCGTGGTGCTTTTGCGATCTCGAGACCGGCTTCGACGCCGGGTCGACCTCGGCGAGGTCGACCGGGCGGTGGCGGCACTCGAACTACCCGAAGCGGTGTTCAAAACATGTCCGTGGCAGCCACGGGATCTGGTGGAGACCGGTCTGCGCCAATGGTTGCGCTGCTGCGGTGCGGCGATGCGCGACGGCCAGGTCGTCGGCATGCCATCGCACGCGGTGGACGAGGCGTGGCACGGCCTGATCCTGTGCACGGAGCGGTACGCGGCCTTCTGCACGGCCGCCTACGGTCGCTTTCTCCATCATTTCCCCGATGGCGATAATTTCGTCAAACCCGGCGCGCGCCCCGGCACGTCGAACGGCTCGATGTCCGAACAGCTCGGCCGCACGGTCGTGGCCTGGTCGATGGTGGCCCATCCCGGCGAAACCTGTGTGCTGTGGGATCTGGACCGCCACGTCGGCGTCGACCACCCGTGGGGGATCGACGCGCGGCGGGTGGCGGCCATCGAGGCCGAACTGGGGCGACCGGGCACCGGCGGTGCCTAGGTGAGTTTCACCCGCGCGGCGACGAAGCGGACCGCCGCGGGGACGAAACGGCTGAACTGGAGTTGCAGGCGCGCCTCGGGGGTGATGGGGACGATGCTGCGATCACATTCGACCGCGCGCACGATCTGCTCGGCGACCTTGTCGGGTGTGTAGCGGCGCTTGCGGTAGAGATCGTCGTACCGGTCCCGCTTGCGCTTCTCCTCCTCGGCGCTGACGCCGGAGAAGGTGGTGGTGGAGACGATATTGGTGTGCACGACTCCGGGGCAGATGGTGTGGACCGAGATACCGCGGCCGACCAGTTCGGAGCGCAGGCAGTCCGAGAACATGAATACCGCCGACTTACTGGTGGAATACGCGCTGAAACCCTGCTGTGGGCTGTAGGCGGCCATGCTGGACAGGTTGACGATATGTCCGCCGAGACCGCGCGCCGCCATCGCGGCCCCGAAGGCTCGGCATCCGTTGACCACGCCGCCGAGGTTGACCCTCATGACGCGATCGAATTCGGCGGACGGGGTGTCGAAGAATCCGCCCGCCTGACCGATACCGGCGTTGTTGACGAGGATATCCGGCACGCCGTGAGCGGCGAGGACGTCGGAGGCGTGCGATCGCACCTGATTCTCGTCGGCGACGTCGAGCTGGTAGGCGTGCGCCACACCGTGTTCGGCGGCGATGAGTTCGGCGGTTTCCTTCGCCGCGTCCAGATTGATGTCGGACAGCACGATTTCGGCCCCGCGGCGGGCGAAGGCCAGCGCGGTCTCGCGTCCGATTCCGCTGCCAGCGCCGGTGATCACCACCAATTGATGTTCGAAACGTCTTTTGCCGCTGCGGTTTTTGGGTCTGCGGGTGGCGGCGCTGCGGGTTTCGGGGCCGTGGGTTTCGGCGCGGCGGAGTCCTCGCGGCGCGACCCCGTCGCGGAGGGCATCGATCAATTCGGTGGTGGCGGTTGCCAGCAATTCCGGGTGTGAGAACGGCATCCAGTGCCCGGCGGGCACATCGCGACGCCACAGGCGCGAAACCCATTTGTGGGAGTCGTCGTAACCGGCGGGCCGGATCGCGACGTCGCGCCCGGCGACGATCAATTGCACGGGAACCTCGGTCCTGCGCTCACGCGGGGCGAGCATGCGCGGCAGGATATTCGCCCGGTAGATGAGCAGTCCCTCGATGGCGTCGCGCCGGAAGGTCGGGCCGAGGGAGATATTCGAGGGTGGCGTGTCGTTCATGAGGGAGACGATCCGCTGCCAGCGATTCTCCTGCGCCACCACGCGGAAGATCCGGTCGAGCCCGGGTGTCATCGAGAAGGCGATGTACCCCGAAGACAGCAGTTGGCTGAAGGGCTGCCACAGATTGCGCGGGGTGGGCCGGGACAGCTTGGCGCGCACCCACTTTCCGACGTGATCCAGATTCGGCCCCGATACCGAGGTGAAGGAGGCGACCCTGGCCGCGGCGCGGGGTTCGCAGACGGCTTCCCACAGCTGGATCGAACCCCAGTCGTGGGCGAGGACATGGACCGGCCGGTCCGGGCTGACCGCGTCGGCGACGGCGAAGAAGTCGGAGGCGAGCGCGGCGAGACGGTAGTCCGCGGTGCGCCGGGTGCGGGTGGACTGTCCGTGGCCGCGGGTGTCGTAGGTGACGACGTGGAATCGCCGAGCCAGCAGCGGCACCACCGCGTCCCAGAGGTGATGGGTATCGGGCCATCCGTGCACCAGCACGACGGTTTCCTCGGCCGGATCACCGTATTCGTAGGCGGCGATCTCGAACCCGTCGTTGCGCACGATGCGTTCCGTGACCGTCCCGTCGAACTCGGATGTCGTCATTTCCGTGTTCTCCTGATTCCCCTGGTGTGTACTGCCATCGTCACAGGTCGAGCACCAAACGCCCGCCCTCCGCGCGCGATACGCAGACGAGCATGTCACCCGCGGCGTGTTCGGCCGCGGTGAGTACGGTCTCGCGATGGTCCGGTTCGCCGGCCAGTACACGGACAGTGCAGGTGCGGCAGAAGCCCTGGCGACACGAGTACGGCCGATCCGGACGCCGCTCCAGAATGACATCGAGCGCCGACCGGTCCCGCGCCACGTCGAATATCTCACCGCTGGAGGCGAATTCGATCTGGAACGGCTGTCCGTCGATGATCGGCGGCGGCGCGAACCGCTCCGAATGCAGTTCGATACGCCTGTGCCGCAGGGCATCGGCGACGGCCGTCGTCATCGGGGCGGGTCCACAGCAATAGACGGCGGTCGCGCTGTCGACACCGGGTAGCAGCGCCGCCGCGTCGGGGAGTCCGTGTTCGTCGTCGGTGCGGACGATCACCCGGTCGCCGAAACCGGCGATCTCGTCCAGGAAAGCAAGGGTGTCGCGGCTGCGGCCGGTGTACACCATGGACCAGTCGAGTCCGAGCCGCAGCGCCAGCCGCGCCATCGGCAGAATCGGCGTGATGCCGATGCCGCCCGCGACGAAATGCACACGGGTGGAGGGTGATCCGTGCCCGGGAACGGCGAACGGAAAAGCGTTGCGCGGACCTCGCACGACAATCGGCGTTCCGACTTCGAGGGCGTCGTGCACCTCCACCGAACCGCCACCGCTGGGGATGCGGCGCACGGCGACCCGGTAGCTACGACGCTCGGCCGGATCTCCGCAGAGCGAATACTGCCGCAGTCGTCCCGACGGCAACTCCAGATCGAGATGCGCCCCTGGTCGCCACCGCGGTAGCTCCCGGCGATCGGGGGCTTCCAGTCGCAGGCTCACCACATCCTGATCGCGCGCCTCGATCCGTCGCCCTGTCACCACCCGGGCCAGTCCGCGATCGCGCTCCGGTGGTCCGATTTCGCGGCGATTGACGATCGTCGTCCATTTCAGCCGCGCCGAGGCGACAGCGTCCAGCACCAGGACCGCGCGATCCCGCCCACGTCTGCCGAACAGATCCGCGGGCCCTCGCTCGAGAACGGGTCGCGGACTCACGGGGCCACGGCCCGCGCAGCGGGTGATGCCGCCAAGTAGGCGACGGCTTGGGCGGTCGACCCCACCGACTCCGGGTGGTAGCCGGGTTCGAACGTCGACAACGCACTGCGCAGCAGCGAGGGCACTCCCGGCAGCGCGCCCCGCCGCATGGCGCCGAATACGCGCGTGAGCAGGCGCGGGTAGCCGAGGTTCGGGAGCGCGGTGTCCTCGCGGACCATGAATTTGGCCCCACGGAGAACCAGGGTGAGAAAGATCGGGAAGACCAATGTCATGACCGCCGCGCGGCGCATATAGCCCGCGCCGAAATACACCGCGACATCGTGCGCGACATGCCGGTGCTCGACCTCTTCCGCGCCGTGCCAGCGGAACAGGTCCGCCACCCTCGGGTCGGCATCGAATTTCTCCAGATCTGCGTTGAGCACCCAGTCGCCGAGATAGGCGAAGAAATGTTCGAGGCAGGCGATGACAGCCAGTCGTTCGACCATCTGCTGCTGCTTCGCGGCGCCCTCGGCATCGGTCGGCCCCAATGTCTTGCGAAAGAGGAATTCGGCTTGACGCACGTATCGCGCCGGATCGATGCCGTTGGCGGCGAGCACTTCGCGCAGCACCTTGTCGTGCGTCTCGGCGTGCATCGATTCCTGGCCGATGAAGCCGCGCATGGCCTCGCGCAGCGTGTCGTCCTTCACGTAGGGCAGCGCCTCGGAGTAGGCGGCGCAGAACATCCGCTCCCCCTCGGGCAGCAGCAGATTCAGGGCGTTGATCACGTGCGAGGCGATCGGCTCGGACGGCATCCAGTGCAGCGGCGTATCCGCCCAATCGAACCGGACGTTGCGCGCGTGCAGCGCGACTTCGCCGGGATCGGTCTCCGGCCGCCGCTCACCCCGGCGAAGTAGCTTCATCGATACTCCTCGATCACACAGCTCACACACGAGCGGCCCACGACCGCACCGTTGCGCCGTACCCGTGTGACTGTATCGATAATCATACACATATATAGAACTACGAGTAACACTTACAGCTTTCCCGGGTGATGCCGCAGTTCAGGGGTTTGATTCCACCCCGCCAGGGAATAGCGATAGCGAAAAGACGCCCGTTCGCTGTGATCGATCACCCTGGCCGCGCGGGCCAAAATTAGAACACGTTCTAGTAGGATTTCGCTATGGAACGATTGACCGGACTGGATGCCAGTTTCCTCTACCTCGAGACCGGAACTCAGCACCTGCACATCTGCGCACTGCTGATACTCGATCCGGCCACGGGGAGCACACCGTATTCCTTCGACTCGTTCAAGGACCACGTCGGCAGACGACTACCCCTGGTCCCGCAGATGCGCCGACGCATGCGCGAAGTCCCGCTCAATCTGGACCACCCGGTGTGGGTGGAGGACCCCGATTTCGATCTGGACAACCACATTCACCGCGCCGACATCGCCGCTCCGGCGGGCAGACGCGAGCTGGCCGAGGTGGTCGGCGATATCGCGAGTATTCCGATGGATCGCGACCGCCCGCTGTGGGAGATGCATGTGGTCGAGGGCCTCGCGGACGGAAGAATCGCGGTGATCTGCAAATATCACCACTCCGCCGTGGACGGGATCACCGGCGCCGACATGCTGATGCACCTGTGCGATACGGATCCGCACGCGGACCGGGCACACCCCGCCGAGGACTGGAAGCCGGAACCACAACCGGGCAACTGGAAACTGCTGACCGACGCCATTGTTCGCTTCCCCGGCCGGGCCGGATTCTTGGGAATGGTGCCGAAGACCCTCGGCATGGTCGCCGGTTTCGCGCAGCGGCGGCGCAATAAAGAGCGCGGAATGGCATTGCCGCTGACGGCGCCGCGCGCCCCCTTCAACAAGGCCATCGGCCCGGAGCGCGCTGTGGCGTTCACCGAATCGGATCTCGATGCCGTCAAACAGATCAAGGCGGCGTTCGGGGTGACGGTCAACGATGTGGTGATGACGGTGGTCGGCGGCGTGTTGCGCGATTACCTGGACAAACACGACGAGTTACCGGATCGTTCGCTCATCGCCTCGGTTCCGGTCTCGGTCCACGGCCGGTCCCGGCATTCCGAGGGCATCAACAAGGTGTCGTCGCTGTTCGCCGAACTCGGCACCGAAATCGATGATCCGGCCGAACGCCTGCGCACGGTATCCGCCGCGAATCGGCACGCCAAGAGCGAACACGACCTGATCGGCGTGGACTTTCTGCAGGACTGGTCGCAATACGCGCCGCCCAACACTTCGCAGCTGGCCGCGCGCGTGTACTCCTCGCTGAAATTGGCCGAACTCCACCCCGTCGTGCACAACCTGGTGGTATCGAATGTGCCGGGCCCGCCGATGCCGCTGTACTTTCTCGGACTGCGGGTGGACGGGATGTACCCGTTCGGCCCCGTCTTCCACGGCGCGGGACTCACCATCACCGTGCTGTCCAATAACGGGAACCTCGATTTCGGCTTCATCGCCTGCCGGGAACTGGTGCCCGACATCGCGGCACTCGCCGACGCGGTCCCCGACGTCATCGACGAATTGCTCGTCGCCGCAGCGGAATTGACATAGCCCTCCCTGTTCGCCAGCGGCGCCGAACAGGCTCGCGTGTCACGCCTGCCCCACCGGCGGCTGACCGGACCCTCCGCTCGACCGAGCGGCAAACGCGACCGGATCCGCCACCCACACTTCTGTAACATGTTCCAGAAATCCATTCGGAACGAGCGACGGAGGACCGCAATGGGGCGTTTGACCGGCAAGGTGGCATTGATCAGCGGCGGCGCGCGCGGCATGGGCGCGGCGCACGCCGAGGCGATGATCGGCCACGACGCCCGCGTGGTGCTGGCCGATGTGCTCGATGACGAGGGCGCCGCACTGGCCGATAAGCTCGGCGACAACGCCGCCTACGTACACCTCGATGTGCGCGACAAACAGCAGTGGACCGATGCCGTCGCCGAGACCACCCGCCGCTTCGGCGCGCCGAACGTGTTGGTGAACAACGCGGGCATCGTGAACGGCAATCTCCTGGTCGATTTCGAGCTCAGCGAGTGGCAGCGGATCATCGATATAAACCTGACCGGCACCTTCCTCGGCATGCAGGCCGCGACCCCCGGCATGATCGAGGCGGGCGGCGGCTCGATCGTCAATATCTCCTCGGTGGAGGGGATGCGTGGCAGCCCCGGTCTGCACGGCTACACCGCCTCCAAATTCGCGGTGCGCGGGCTCACGAAATCCGCGGCGCTCGAGTTGGCGCAGTACAGGATTCGCGTCAATTCGGTGCATCCCGGATTCATCAGCACACCCATGACCGAGGGCATTCCCTCGGATTTCCTGCAGATCCCGCTGGGCCGGGCGGCTGACGCGTCGGAGGTATCCGCGCTGGTCACCTTCCTCGCGAGTGACGAGTCCAGCTACTCCACCGGGGCAGAATTCGTCATCGACGGCGGTCTCACCGTCGGCGTGCCGCACAAGACCTACTGAACTCGGACCCCTGGCAGTCCGATGGTGAGGACTGCCAGAGGGGGAAGCGCCACCAGGGCCAGGCAGGCGAAGGTATTGATCCACTTGTATTCGACGATCAATCCGGCGAATTCGCGCAGAACCGCACTGGGCAGGTAGTAGAACGCCGTGCGCGCGCCGACGACCTCCGCGTCCAGATCGAGCCTGCGGGCCAGAATCGCGGTGCGCAGCATATGAAAATTACTGGTGACCAATACCATTCGAGCGCGACCGCCGCGCTCGGACAGCAACTCCCTGGTGAACAGCAGATTCTCCCTGGTGTCGGTCGAGAGATCCTCGTGCAGGATCGCCTCGGGCGGCATGCCGTTGTCTACCAGATAGGTCGACATGGCAAGGGCTTCCGAGACGTGTTCGTCGGCCCCCTTGCCACCGCTGGTCACCACCACCGGGCATCGCCCGGAGTCGACTTCGGCACGGAAGACCGCGAGGGCGCGATCCAGTCGCGACGCCAGCAACGGCGGAACCCTCCCACCGTCGAGACCGGCTCCGTGCACGACGATGGCGTCCATACCCGGCTGATAGCCGAGCCGTCCGTAGAGGAAGGCGTAGACAAGGAAGGCGATCAGCAACAGGCCGGTATAGCCGACGACCAATGTCACCGACGCGGCGCCGACCGCGATCCAGATATTCTCGGCGACAACGGCTGCCACGAACAACGCGTACGGAACCAGGAGCGCGAACCCCGCGCCGAAGGACAGCACGTTGGGGACGCGCAAACCTTCGCGGACCACCATCTGCACGCCGTTACCGATCAGCAATCCGGCCAGGGCGAGCACCGATACCGGCGACAGAATGAGCACCGACGCCGCCAGCAGCCAGAGCATTTCGTGGTTACCGACGGTGCTCAGCCACACCCCGGTGAAGACAGCGCCGAGTAGCAGGAATACGCCGTTACCGAGCCGCCTCCGGTCCGTGTGGAACCGCACCGCGAACACACCGAGCAGGACCAGGCCGATGGCGAGCGATATCACCTCGTCACGGTACGCGGGCAACCTCCGGACCGGTGACACGGCCGCCGTCACCGAGCTCGGCCGGTCACCGCGATCTCAGGACGACAACGCGGGTTCGTCCTCGATCAACCGCAATCTGCGCGAGAGATCGGAGGCGAATATCCGCTGCGGATCCACCGCGTCGCGAATCGCGCGCCATTCGTCCAGCCTCGGATACATTGCCCTGATCGTCTCCGGAGTGGTCCGCGAATCCTTGGCGAAATAGAGCCTGCCGCCGGCGTCGAGCACCCGTTGATCCAGTTCCGAACAGAATCGCCCGAGGCCGGGTTTCAATGGAAAGTCCAGGCTGAGCATGAAACCCGGATGCGGCCACGACAGCGGCGCGGGATTTCCCGGACCCATGCGTTTGAAGACATTGAGGAACGATCGATGTCCCGAACGGGCGATGGCGCGCACCGCGTCGGCGAGTCGCGCCTCGGCGCCGAAAGGCATGGAGAACTGGTATTGCAGGAAGCCCCGGCGGCCGTAGGCACGGTTCCACTCCCCCAGCAGATCGAGCGGGTGATAGAACTGCGTCAGATTCTGGATCCGGCCACGCGCCTTGGCGGGATACACGCGGTGCGCAGCCTCGGCGGCCATGCGGATGGTGAGATTGTTGACCATCCCGTTCGGGAAGATATCCGGCACGGTGAACAACTGCGGCGCGTCGAATTTCAGCGGGTCGTGGCGAAGTTTCGCGGGCAGTTGGTCGAGGGTCGCCAGCGAGCCCCTGGTGAATCCGGCGCGGCCGAGATTCGGACCGGTGCTGATGGTGTCCGGCACCGACATGCTGTAGTCGTATCCGTCATCGGAGCCGCCGGTGAGCAATTCCATGGTCTCGTCGAGGTTGGCGGTGCGATCGTTATCGGCGATGAAATACGCGGTCTCGGTGTGCTTCATCCGGACTCGTGCGCGCACCAGGATTCCGGTGAGACCCATGCCGCCGACCGTCGCCCAGAACAGTGCGCTCTCGTCACCTTCCGGGGTGAGGGTACGCACGGTTCCGTCGGCCGTCAGCAGGTCCATCGACACCACGTGATTGCCGAAGCTGCCGTGCGAATGATGGTTCTTGCCGTGGATATCGGAAGCGATCGCACCGCCGACGGTGACCTGACGGGTACCCGGCAGTACCGGAACCCACAGGCCCTGCGGTAGGACCGCGCGCATCAGCGCATCCAGGCTGACTCCCGCGTCGACGTCGACGATTCCGCTCTCGGCGTCCACCGAGTGGATGGCGTCGAACGCGGTCATATCGATGACGAGCCCGCCGCCGTTCTGCGCGGGATCGCCGTAGCTGCGACCGAGTCCGCGGGCGATCACCCCCCGCGCTCCCGCCTGACGCACGGCGTCGGCGATGGTCTCGAGGTCTCTGGTGCGCAGCACGTCCGCGACACTCGGCGCGGTGCGGCTCCAGCCGCTGAGCGGACGCCTCTCGATCACTGATCCCCCTGTCTCAGAACTCATCCCGACACCGTACCCAGTGGTCGCCACACCGCAGTTATGGCACACGATCGCGACTCCCCTGGAATGGGACCCTGACCGTCATCGGGCTCGGGTCGCGGTCAGCTCAGACGGTGTGCGGCGAGCAGGTCAGCGTCGCCGAGGATCTCGTCGATCGGCCCGTCCGCGACGATGCGGCCCGCGTCGAGGACGACCGCGCGATCGCAGACGCGCTGGGCATAGGGCAGGTCGTGGGTCACCAGGACGAGCGTGGTCGGCAGGCCCGACAGGATGTCGGCGAGTTCGCGGCGGGCCACCGGATCCAGGTTGGCCGCCGGTTCGTCGAGGACGAGCACCTCGGGACGGCATGCGAGGACGGTGGCGAGCGCGGCGCGACGGCGTTCTCCGAGCGAGAGACGGGCGGGAGACCGGTCGGCGCGATCCGACATCCCGACCGCCGCGAGCGCGAAACGCACACTGTCGGCCAGGATCTCACCGCGCATCCCGAAATTGGCCGGGCCGAACGCGACATCCTGCTCGACCGTCGGCATGAACAGTTGATCGTCGGGATCCTGGAAGACCACACCGACGCGTTGCCGGATGACTCGCACGGTCGTGCGATCGAGGCGGGTCGCGCCGATGTGCACCTCACCGGACGTCGCGGTGAGCACCCCGTTGAGATGCAGCATCAGCGTGGATTTGCCCGCGCCGTTGGGACCGAGGACGGCGACCCGCTCCCCCGTGCCGATGTCGAGATCCACTCCGTGCAGCGCAGCGGTGCCGTCGGGATAGGCGTAGGTCAGCTCGACCAGGCGCACCGCCGCCGACTCGCTCACCGGACGACCAGGGCGCAGGCGCAGACGCAGATCGCGGCGACGGCGGGCACGATCCCGAGCACCCATTGCCGAGGGGTCGCGGGCTCGGCGCCGTACTCGGTGATGACGCCGGTGAATCCGCGCGACAGCATCGCCAGATGCACACGTTCGCCGCGTTCATAGGAACGCAGGAACAGGTTTCCGACTCCGCGCGCGGTCGCGCCGATCTGGCGGATCGTGCGCGGGTCGTCGCCGCGTGAGATCCGTGCCAGCCGCATGCGGGCGGCCTCGTCGGCGATCACATCCACGTAGCGCAGCATCAGCACCACGATCACGACGATCATGGCGGGCACGTGCAGTCTGCTGAGGCCGCCCGGCAGTTCCCTGATACTCGTCGTTGCCGCCACGGTCAGTGAAATCGCCACTCCGATAGTTCCTTTCGCGATGATCCCCCAGGCGGCGTAGAGGCCCGTGGTCGACAGCGACAATCCGAGCACCGTCGTTCTCGGTTCTCCCGCCGCGAACGGCAGCAGTATCGCCAGCACGACGAAGGGCAGTTCGATGAGCAGGCGCGGCGCGATCCACCGGAGCCCGATCCGCGCCGACCGCCAGGCCACGATCACACCGGCCGCGTAGACCGCGAACGGCCAGAACATCTCGCGCGGTGTCGCTACCACGGCGAATACCGCCACCACGGCGCAGACGATCTTCACTTCGGCCGGAACTCGATGCACCGGCGAAGTGCCGGGTAGGTGCAGTCGGTGACTGACGATGGCGCTCACCTACGTGGACTCCGATTCCGTCGGCAGGTCCGGGTTGTGTTCGGCGCGTTCACTATCCGAGCCCGCTGCCCTGATGATCCGCACCACCGCGAACAGTGCGGCGAAGGCCGCGGCGACTCCGAGAATTCCCGCGATGCCGGTCAGCCGGTCGTCGCCGCCGATGGTGTAGTCGGCCAGCGGCGAATTCGCCAGTGCGTGCTCCTCGGCGTGCCGGGCCAGGCAATCGCCGTGAAATTCCTGCGCCGTGCCGACCTCGACCATGACGCACCCGTGCCGCGTCGTGGCGTCCAAGCCGTCCGGTAACGAACTCGCCGCATAGGACAGCAGCCCGGCGACGAGTACCGCGACCGCGGCGAAGCCGAACAGGAAGGCGTTCATCGATAGGGCGGCGCGCCGGGGGGCCGTGCCGTCAGCCGTCCGGCCGGTGGCACGCAGCAGATAGACCAGGTCGGGACGGGCGTTGACGACGGCGACGACGGTGATCGCGGTGATCATCCCCTCCCCGATGCCGATCAGCGCGTGCGTGCCGAGCATGTACCAGGCGACGGTGCCGACGGCGGAACCGGTCGCCCCACCGATCGCGTACTCGGCGACGAAACCCAGGCAAGCGCCGACGGTTCCGACGAACGCGGCGACGAATGCGACCGCGCCGACGCCGCCGCGACTCGACGCGAGAGGCAGCACCAAGCGTGCGCTCAGATAGCCGACGGCCACTCCGATCAGGGCCATATTCGTGATATTCGTGCCCAGCGCCGTCAAACCGCCGTCGGCGAACAGCAGGGCCTGGACGACCAGCACGATCGCCACGCACAGCGCCCCCACAGCGGGGCCGACCAGGATCGCGGCGAGCGCGCCGCCGAGTAGATGCCCGCTCACGCCGGGCAGGATCGGAAAGTTCACCATCTGCACCGCGAAGAGGAACGCCGCGACCAGCCCCGCCATCGGCGCCGCGCGTTCGTCCAGGTCGGCCCGTGCTCGCCACGCCGCGACCCCGAGTCCCGCGAGGGCGATGACCGCGAAAATCAGCGCGGTCGGCGCGTCCACTATGCCATCGCTCATATGCATGGCCGAGGTGGTGTCACTCACCTCCACAGACCATACTCGCAATATATGTTCAAGTGAACCGATATGTGAACATTGCGATGACCGGCCCGTCGAGGAGAGAACGGCAGAGTAGACAGTGGCATCGAGCGCCCCGCTGGACCCCGAACACGCCCGCACCGAAGTGCCGGGCCTGGATGCGGCAGGCATCGAGCACTGGGCCCGTCGATTCGAACTGCTCTCCGACGCCAATCGGCTCCGGCTGCTCGTATGCCTGCATCACACCCCCGGCCAGAGCGTCACCGACCTCGCCGCCGCGGTGGGCATGTCGGCGACCGCGGCGTCGCACGCCCTGCGTCTGCTGCGCTACCAGGGCTGGGTCACCGCGTCCAAGACCGGCCGAATCGTGCGCTACAGCCTGGCGGACGAGACGATCCACCAACTGCTGCACTGGATCGGCGCCACCCACGCTTCCGAACCGGCCGAACGTTAGAACTACGCGCGCTGCGCGGTGTGAACGCGGTGCGAACGCGGCGGGATACCGGACGTGACGACACAGCCACGCAGCGCGGCGAAAGCCTGCGATCGATTCCGGGTTCGGTCAGTGCAGCGAATTGAGCAGCGCGGTTCCGACCGGACCCGCGTTCATGCACACGTCTCCGGGCTCGGTGTGCAGGCGCGTGCTGTGGAGATTGAATTCGACGGTGCCGTAATCGGCCGGTGTGACCATGTAGCACTGTTCGCGCTGTGACACAGAGGCATTCGCGCGGGACACCGGAGTGCCGAAAAGGCAGTCATATCCACGTGTTAACCCGATCGAGCGGGGCCGCGATGACCTCTCTGACGGCCTCGGACCACCCCCTCCGGCCCGAGGCCGTCACCTGCCGCGCGGGCTCACAGCGCCGGGTTCATCGCCTCGAGATCAGCTCGCCGAAATCACCGCACCGAGCGCGGCGGCGCCTTCGAGCAGCGCGCGCGAACGAGCGTCGATATTCGACTCCCGCGCCGCCAACATCGCCGACACCTCGTCCCATCGGCGCGCACGCCGCAACTCGGGCATCAGGGCCCGCAGCGGCGCGATGCGGTATCCGGCCAGCCGCAATTGGTGGACGATCCGCGCGTCGCGAACGTCGCCGGGCGTGTAGACGCGCGTTCCGTGCGGCCCAGCGCGATGCGGCACGACGAGCCCTTCGGCGTCCCAGTGACGCAAGGTCGACGGACGTACTCCCAGAGCGCGACCGAGTTCGGAGATGGTCATCGAATCCGCCGGCCGGACATCGCCGATGGGCTCCACCGCGATCGTCGCCGCCGCATCCTTCGCCGACCGGACGTCTCGGCGCTCGGTATCCAGACGCGCGTGCGCGGCATCCAGCAGGGCGAACAGGTCCGAGGCGGGATAGGCGTGCGCGGCACGCACAATTCTGCGCGCCTCGGCCGGACCCGCGCCGATGGCGAGCGCACGATAGGCCAGCGCGGCAGCCACATGCGCCTGCGTATAGCTCCGGTAGCCGGAGGCCGAGCGCGTCGCGGGCGCGAGCACACCGTCACGTTCGAGTTTGCGCACCTGCTGGACGGAATACCCGGCTCCGCGTGCGACATCCGCCGTGCGCAGCACAGGTGATTGCAGACTATTCACCCGCTGTTCTCGGTATATGCCGCCCGAACTCTCCACAAGCACATGAATGCCACGCTAGAACATGTGGAAATCGACCAGATCATCGAATACCTCACCGAACTCGGCGGCGTCCTGACGCTCACCCCGCAGCCGGGCGACGGCTCACCCGAGATCAGTTGGGGCGACACGTTCTTCTACTACGCCCCCGACGGCGTCATCCCCCGGACCCAGCCCTTCGCCACGATCGTCACCAAGAACTATCCCGACGACGAGCGATCCCGGCTGGATCGCCCCGACACCTTCCGGCTGAATCTCTTCGCCGGGAAACCCGCCTTCACCGCCTGGACGGGGCACCCACCCCGCGACGCCGCCACCGCCACCGCCGCCACCACCGACGCCGCCGCCACCACCGCCGACCCCGGTGCGACCGACACGATATTCGCCCACCCCGTCTACGGGCCGCAGGGCTGGCTGGCCGTGGTCAACCCCGGCCCTCGCACGCAAGCGGCGGTCAGGGAATTGCTGCGCACCGCCCACGACCTGGCCCGCTCCCGGTACCGGCCTTCGCCGTAGATCTGAGCAGGTCAGGCTCCGGACAGATCCTCCGCCAGATCGCGGGCGCGCACGCCTTCGGGCAGCCGGACTTCCTCGATGGGCTCTGGCCTGTCGTCGTACTCGAGACGTAACGCCCGGCAGATGGTGGCGTGCATGTCGTAGAGGGTGGTGATGTAGGTGAGTTCGAGGATTTCGCGATCTGTCAGATGGGCTTTCAGCACATCGAACACCTCGTCCGCGACGCGTCCGCCGTCGTAGACGAGGGCATCGGTATAGGCGAGCACGGCCCGTTCGAGCGGGGAGAAACAGTCGCTGACCTGCCAGTGCGGAATCGCCGCTATCGTCGCCTCCGGCACACCCAGCGAGCGCATCTGCTTGCAGTGCTGGGAGAAGACGAATTGACTTCCGCGGGCGTAACCGGCCCGGCACTGGCCCAATTCGCGCAGCGTCGAATCGAGTGTCGCGTTGCGGTAGACGGAGAAACCGCGCACGGCATGCCGGAATACCTCTGGCGACTGCGCGAATACGGTCCACCAGTCGCCGGGCGTGGCGTGGATGGTGCCGTGATCGACGGCGGGGTCCTTGTCGGGGCCGAACAGCCTGTCGTAGAAGAACAGAATCCTCTCGTCGGTGACTTCGGCACGGGGCACTTCACGCAGTCGGGGCATGTCGGTATTCCTTATCGGTTCAGCGCGGGGCGTCGACGCGGCGGTCGGCGGCGGTCATCGGTTCGTGGGAGACATCGGCATCGGTGAACGTTCGCGTCCAGCAGGCGAATTCGAGAAGTATGCCGTCGGGATCGCGGAAGTAGAACGAACGCACGAAGGTTCCGGGATGGACCTCACGCGACACACCGGCCCTGCTGTCGTCGTGGTTGAGCACGCGGCTGACCTCGACGCCGTCGTCGCGCAGCCGCCGACGGTACTCGTCGAACCGCTCCGGCGGCACGGAGAAGGCGACATGGTTCATCGAACCCACCGCGCTGACGATGTCACCCGCGTCGGGCAGACCCCTCGGCGCCGATATCCCCGGCGCGGGATCGGGCGCGTCCGCCAGCCAGAAGAAGGCGAGGGTATTGCCGTTGCCGCAGTCGAAGAAGAAGTGTTGACCCAGATCCCCCGGCAGCTCGATGGTTTTGATCAGCGGCATACCCAATGTGCCGGTATAGAACTCGATCGTGCGGCGCATATCGGAGCACACCAGGGCGAGGTGATTGATTCCGCGCAGTTCATATCGCGAGCGGGGAGCGTTCACGGCGATCCTTCCGAGGAGCGCAAGAAGTTGACTTGACAGTCATGTCAACTTGGTGAAAAGTCTGTCCCGTGGCGAAGTCGGCTGTCAATAGCTCCACCGCCCCGGTGGACACACTGACCCCGCGGGGCCGAAAGACACGCGACGCCCTCCTGGACGCGGCCCGCCGAGTCTTCGAAACCGGCGGTTTCCTCGACGCCAGGGTGGAGCAGATCGCTCAGGAGGCCGGCGTCTCCTACGGAACCTTCTATCGGTATTTCGAATCGAAGGAAGACGTCTTCGGCGAACTGAGCACGCGACTGTTCGAGGATATGCACCGCCGCGAACCGACACCGCCACATCTGTCCCCCGCCGAGAAACTGATCGCGGCGAACCGCGCGTATTACCGGGCGTACCGGCGAAACGCGCCGATGATGGCCATCATCGAACAGGTCGCGACCATCAACGGCGAGTTCCGCCTGCTGCGTCACGAACATCGTCGCCAACTGATCGACCGGACCGCGCGCGCGATCGCCCGCTGGCAGACCGAAGGTCTGGCCCGCTCGGACCTGGACTGCGAACTGTCGGCCCGCGCGATGGCCGCGATGGTCGACCACACCCTCTACCTATGGTTGGTTCAAGGTGAGGACGCGAACGAGGAGGCACTTCTGGACACCCTCGATCGCATGTGCGTGGGCGCACTCGGTCTCGACCAGCGGCACTGATCCGCGCCATATATCCCGTTTGCCGTGCGGGCGTCCGGCTTGCCCCGCGGTGTCGCTCGATGCGACAGTCCCATTCACACGTCGCCGACGCGAGGAGACAAAGCGTTATGACAACCGATTCACCACCCGGCACGGACACACCCCGTGGCCCACTCGACGGCTACCGTGTGCTCGAACTGGGGACGTTGATCGCGGGTCCGTACTGCGGCAGACTCCTCGGCGACCTGGGCGCGGATGTCATCAAGATCGAAGCGCCCGACCGCCCCGATCCCCTCAGGGATTGGGGACAGGCAGCGGGCGGGCACCAGTACTTCTGGTCCGTCCACGCCCGCAACAAGCGCTGCGTCAGCCTCGATCTGCGCACCGACGCGGGACGCGACATCTTCCTCGAATTGGTGCGCACCGCCGATGTGGTGCTGGAGAGCTTCCGTCCCGGCACCCTCGAGCGGTGGGGACTCGGATACGACGTGCTGACGGAGATCTCGCCCCGGCTGGTGCTGGCCCGGGTGTCCGGTTACGGGCAGACCGGCCCGTACGCGTCGCGGCCCGGCTATGCCTCGGTCGCCGAAGGTATCAGCGGGCTGCGACATCTCAACGGATTCCCCGGGCAGGCGCCGCCGAGAATCGCGCTGTCGCTCGGTGACAGCCTCGCCGGTCTCTTCGCCTTCCAGGGTGTACTCGCGGCGCTGCTCGCGCGCGAGCGCACCGGGCGCGGACAGATCGTGGACGCGGCCCTCACCGAGGCATCGCTCGCCATCCAGGAATCGACCGTCCCCGATTATCACAAGACCGGACATATCCGGCAGCCCTCGGGCACGCGTCTCGACGGGATCGCGCCGTCGAATCTGTATCGCGCCAAGGACGGGCTGTGGGTCATCATCGCGGCCAACCAGGACACGGTCTTCGGACGGCTGACCACGGCGATGGGACGACCCGAGTTGGCGACCGATCCCAGGTACGTCAACCACACCGCGCGCGGCGTGCACCAGGACGAACTCGACGAGATCATCGCGGCATGGGCGGCGGATTTCACGGCCGCCGATCTCATCGAACTGCTGACCGAATTCGGCGTCGTCGCGGGCCCGGTCAATACCGTCGCCGAGGTGATGGCCGATCCGCAGTTCAACGCGCGAGGACTTTTCGTCGACCATCCTGATCCCTCGGTCGGCCCCGACGACGAAGGCTTCGATCCGGAACCGGCGAAAGGCGTTGGCGTGATACCCAAACTCAGCGACACCCCCGGCGGCGTTCGCTGGGGTGGCGCGAGCCGCCCCGGCACCCACACCGACGAAGTTCTCGGCGAACTGCTCGGTTACGACCGGGACCGGCTCGCCGCACTCCACGCACAGGGGACGATCGCGTGAGCGCGCCCGTCGACATCCGTGAGGTGGGGCCGCGCGACGGCCTGCAAATCGAGGCCCCCATTACCACCGAGGCCAAAATCGAACTGATCGACGCCCTCGTCGCGACGGGGGTCGGCCGGATCGAGGTCACCTCGTTCGTCTCGCCGCGGGCGGTGCCCGCACTGGCCGATGCCGAGGCCGTCGCGGCCCAGCTGGGTCGGTGGCCTGGCGTGACCTTCTCCGCACTCGTCGCCGGAATGGGCGGTGTCCGAAGGGCACTCGCCGCGGGACTGACCCGGATCGAATACGTGGTGTCGGCGTCCGACGGTCACAGCATGGCGAATGTCGGTCGCAGCAGCGAGGATTCGGTCACGCTGATAGCGCCCATCGTCGAACTGGTGCACGGCGCGGGCGCTGAGCTCGAAGTGATCGTCGCCATCGCCTTCGACTGCCCGTTCGACGGACCGACCCCGCCCCAGCGCGTCGCCGAGATCGCCGCACGCGCGGTCGCCGCTGGCGCGGACAGCATCTCGGTCGCCGATACCGTCGGCACCGCGACACCGCGCCGCACCGGCGACGTGGTCGACCTGGTGTCCGCCGCGGCGCCCGGCTTCGACGTCGGCCTGCACCTGCACAACACGCGCGGCCAGGGCCTGGCCAACGCGTGGGCGGGCTACGAGCACGGTGTGCGCCGGTTCGATTCCGCGGCAGGAGGTTTCGGTGGATGCCCGTTCGCGCCCGGCGCCAGCGGCAATATCTCCACCGAGGAACTGGTCTACATGTTCGAAGACAGCGGCATCGCGACCGGCATCGATCTCGCCGCGACCCTCGAGGCCGCGAGGGTCGCCTCCCGACTGCTCGGCAAACCGGCCGACAGCAACCTGCTGCGCGCGGGCGGGCCGCTCGTACCCGGCCGCCTCGGCTGATCCTCCCCGCTGACGGTCCGACAGAAATGGACACCTGATGACGCACAACCAGCCCGAAGGCCGACTGGCCGATTTGGCGTCGACGACGCGCTCGTTCATCGACGACGAGGTCATCCCGCTCGAATCCGTCCTGGCCGTCGAGGGCGATACCGCACGGGCGGAGTTGGCACGGCTGCGTTCGCGAGCCAAGGAACTCGGCATCTGGGCCCTCGGCCACCCGGCGGAGCTGGGCGGCGGCGGCCTGCCATTCCTCGATTTCGTCTACCTCAACGAGATCATCGGCCGTTCCGAATTCGGGCAGCTGGCCGTGGGCTCGGTATCCATGCAGGACACGCTCATGCTGCACCGGCACGGCACCGACGAGCAACGCGCCAGGTGGATCCCGCCGCTGGTGGCCGGAGAGATCCTGCCCTCGGTGGGTCTGACCGAACCGGAGGTCGCGGGCTCCGATCCCACCCTGATCGAAACCCGCGCCGAACTCGACGGCGATCACTGGATCATCAACGGGCACAAATGGTTCACCACGGGCGCGGCGCAGGCTGCCTTCTGCACCGTCTTCGCCCGCACCGAACCCGATACCGCGCCGCGCCACGCGCGCATCAGCGCGATCATCGTGCCGACCGACACCCCCGGATTCGACATCGTGCGTTCCATCCCGACGATGGGCCACGACCCCAGCGATCACTACGAAATCCGGCTGACCGATATTCGCGTGCCCGCCGACGCCCTGCTCGGCGAACGCGGTCACGGCTTCGCGGTAGCGCAGGACCGCCTCGGCGCGGGCCGGATCTTCCACGGCATGCGCTGGCTCGGCCAGGCACAACGCGCCTACGAACTCATGTGCGCCCGCGCCAACACCCGCTTCGCCCACGGGTCGCTGCTGGCGGACAAGGGCGAGATCCATCGCTATATCGCCGAATCCGCGGCCCAGATCCACGCCGCTCGCCTGATGACCCTCGATGCCGCGCGCGCGATGGACGCGGGCGAGGACTATCGGGTGCGCGTCGGACTGGTGAAGTTCTGGTGCGCGCGCATGCTGCACGATGTCGTCGACCGGGCCATCCAGGTGCACGGCGCACTCGGCCTGACCTCCGATACGCCGCTGGAGCGCATGTATCGGCAGGCTCGCTACGCGCGCGTCTACGACGGCCCCGACGAGGTCCACCGCATGTCGACCGCACGGCGACTGCTGCGCGACCCCGAGGCCGCGCCGTGGCTGTGACAACGCTGACCGATGGCGTCCGCGCGATCCTGAGTGAGGCCGTCGGCGCCGAACTCTCCCCCGCCGCGATACATCGGTTCACCGGAGGCGCGAGCCGCGAGGTGTACGCGGTGCGAGCCACCGACCCCAGCGGCCGGGAGGTGACGGCCGTCCTGCGCCGAGACCCACCCGGACACGGCGACACCGCCCGCATGCGCGCCGAGGTGGCCTGCCTGCGGGCCGCCGCGGGTGCGGGAGTTCCTGTCCCCGAAGTCCTGGCCTGCGGTGATACCGCGCCGGGGATCGACGCCCCGTATCTGCTGATGAACATGATCGGCGGTGAGTCGATACCCCGTAAACTGCAACGGAATCCGGAGTTCGACACCGTGCGAGCGCATATCGCCGAGGACTTCGGGTACGTGCTCGGACTGATCCATCGCACCCCCATCGATACGCTCACCGCGCTCGACGACGGCGATCCCCTCGACGCCATCGAGCGCCTCTATCTCGCGTTCGACGAACCGCGCCCCGCCGTGGAGATGGGTCTGCGGTGGCTGCGCGAACACCGCCCGCCCCCACGTCCGAACTCCCTGGTGCACGGTGACTTCCGGCTCGGCAACCTACTGATCGATCCCACCGGCATCCAGGGCGTACTCGACTGGGAACTCGCGCATCTCGGCAATCCGATCGAGGATCTCGGATGGCTGTGCGTGCGCGCGTGGCGCTTCGGGGCCGCCGCGCCCGTCGGGGGTCTCGGCACCCGCGAACAGCTTCTCGACGGATACCAGCGTGCCACCGGGGAGCGGCCGTCCACCGCTGAATTGCATTGGTGGGAGGTGTTCGGGACGCTGAAATGGTTGGTGCTGAGCAGATTCCAAGCCGAACGGCATTTCGGCGGGGCCGAGCGGTCACTCGAGTTGGCCGCCATCGGACGGCGGGTCTGCGAATCCGAGTTCGACCTTCTGACGGCGCTCGATCTGCTCGATTCGACCGTGTCCGCGGCACCGTCGGTGCCCGCGGCGGGCACCGTCCACGACCGCCCGAGCGTCACCGATATCCTCGATCTCGTCGCCGCGACGCTGGTCGAGGATATCGGCCCCGCGCTGACCGAGGACGCCGAGCGGCAACGCTATCTCCTGCGGATCTGCGTGTCGTTGCTGAAGATCGGCGGTCGTGAACTGCGGTCGGACGCGGGCCGGATCGCTGAGCTGCTGGACGCGGTGGATTGTTCGTCGGAGGCGGAACTCGCCGAGCGGGTGCGTTCGGGGGCGCTGTCGTATACCGATGATGGTGTGCGCAGGGTGGTGACAGCCGCGGTGCTGTCGCGGCTACTGGTGTCGAATCCGAAGCATCTCGCCTGAACGCTGGATTGTCGAGAAGTACGCCCGCGTGGATTTCGACTTGGGGGCTGATGGCGGCAAGGGCAGTGGCCAGCCCTTCATTCCGACCTACCGCGACAGCGGGGTCTCGATTCAGAGACAGACAAGCTTGCAGGCGAGCAACCTGTCACCGTCGATGTACTGGTCCATCTCCTCGACCGTCAGCCGCGTCGCCAGCTTCTCCTGCGTCCGGACGATCTCCTCGCCGTCCTCGAAGGTGATCTCGGCAAAGCCGTGGTCGTTGTAGTACTCGATGTAGGTGTAGGTGCCGCGCTCGATGCCCTCGTAGGTGTAGACGACCGCATAACTGCCGATGGCCGGGTCGAGGGTGTAGTCGGTGCCGTCGATCTCGACGATGGTCCGGAGGGTATTGGTCAGATTCATGGGACTCCGTGCAGCTGGCGTTCGTCGAGGTCGACTCATTCGATCCCAGGGTTGAATCGTTGTCAACGTTAGGTTGACAACACTTGAACCGGCGGAGTGATGGGCCAGTCCTGTCAGCCGTCCATCTGGCGGCACCGAGGAATCCGGACTTCACCCGGGAAGTGGACACAGTGCATCGCAAGAACCGCCGCGACGGCACGACTTCTGGATGAGAGCGTCGGGTACAGGACGGCGCACGAGCGGACGCCTGTTTGCAGTGGAGTGGCTGCAGCCATGCCGGATCTCTCGGGCTTGGGGCCTGAATCGCTATACCCGTACCGCTGCGCCGGCGGGCTCACTGGGGCGGGGACGGAGGTCGGCGAGCAGGGCGCAGGCTAGGCTGGCGGACCGATGCTTTTACTGGTCGTTGGGGAGGGGCACATGTCGTTCGAGGTCAGCCCGGACAGTCTGCGAGCAGCCGCTGGCACGTTGGCCGCGCTTCCCAACCGGATCGATGAAGCTCCGTTCCCAAGTGCTGCTCCGATGGCCGACAAGCTGAAAGGCTCGACGGTTGGCGCGGCGCTAGGGAAGTCGGATCCGTTGAGTCTCCGCTGATGGGTGACCGCGCCGAATCAGGCCGTAGTGGTGCACTGTCCGACTCGGCCTTCTGGCAGGCGGCCACGGTGTCGGTGCCACTCGCTGTCACCGCAGCTGTCTTGGTCTTTTCGCTCATCGCTAGTGCGGTCGATGGGCTCTTCCCATCGCTGGATCTGTCGCGTCATTGGATCTACGCTGCCGTAGTCACTCTCACCGCAATGGCCGCCGCGTTCCTTGCCCGGCCGGGAACTGCCAGGACCTTGGGTGCGGCTGCCGGTGTCTCGACTGCCGGCGCGCTTGTCGTATTCGTCTGGTTGGCAACGGTATGAGCGGGTTACCGTCGAAATACGTGCGACAGGACTGGTTCGGGCCCGAGTCGTTCGTCGCTGCGGTAGCAGGCATGGCGTGTATCTCATTGCCCTACATCGGTGCGGTTCCCCGAGACGCCGCCTGGCTCATCGCTGCGCCGCCAATCGCTGGAGCGCTGCTGATCGCCCTCAGCGCGGTAGGGCCTCCGATCAGCGACAGTCTGCGGCGCACCGGTGTCGGGATGGTTGTCGCCTTCGCCGGATTCCTGCTCGCTATCCCAGGACTGCTCGTCGGACTCGCGCTCGGCGCGACCTTCACGTAGCGCTGAACCGGCAACGGGCGCGGGGATCAGCGGGGCGGCGGTGTCGCGTTCTGCTGGGCTTCCTGTCGTGCGATTCGTTCCTCGTGAATTCTGACAAGTTCGCGGAATCCGATTTTGTCCCACTTCGGTTTCGGCTGGATACCCCAGTCGTCCTTGGCGGTCTTCTGCCCGGCCGCCTCCGGGGGACCACCGAAAGGCGCGCCGCTCAACGGGTACGGCTGTTGGCATTCGACAGTGTCATCGGAGTAGCGGACTTTCATCAGTTCACTACAGATCTCGGTGAACGACAGCGTCGGCCAGCCGTACCACAGCGCCAGAGCGGGCACGGTGAACGCGCCTTCGATGACCAGGGCGAACAGGCAGACGAAAATGCCTCGTCTGAGCCACTTGTGCATCCCGGCGTAGGCAGGCGTGGTGCCGAGCGGCAGCTCGTTGTCGTCCGAATTCTTCTCTGCCGGTGCTGAATTGCTCATTGTGTCGATCCTCGGTCCGTGTGTTCGGAGTCAGTCGGAAAAGATTTCGCGGTTCACCGTGTGCAGATACGGAATCGCGAGGAACGGCGTGATGTAGAAGATGTCGTACAACCACCAGCCGATGACCGGCAGGACCACACCGTCGTAGCGCACATCGGCGTACATGGTCATGTTGAACGTGTAACCGATCCAGATGACGAGGCCGAACCAGCAGGTCACGATCATCCATTGATGCCCCCACCGTTTCATCTGGAGGAAGGCGATGGCCGCGGCGATACGCATCGGGAAGACGGTGAGCATCAGCGCGACCTCCCACCCCTTCTCACCGGGCGCGCCCGCACCACCGATCCACAATTCGTTGTAATGCCAGAAATAACCGGCGTCGAAGAAATTGCCCCAGGCGGTGATGATCACCCGGTTGATCAGCGTGTGGTTGGCGATCAGATCCAACGCCCAGCCGAGGCTGTTCAGCGCCGCGTCGAGAATGACCAGGTACCCGATCAGCGTGACAATGATCGGACGCACCGACAGCCCCGACTCCTGGGCTTTGCGTTGCAGCCACACCCCGCGCAGGAAGATCGGCAGGCCGACGATACCGAGTACCAACGTGCCCATCATCAATGTGCCGATGGTGAGCCACCAGTCGGCTTCGCGCTGGGCTCGCCGGCTCTCGTCGTGGTGTTCGTCGTAGCTGTCACGGCTTTTCGCGGTGGCAGCGCCGTCACCGCGGCGCAGCTGGAATGTCGACAGTTTCACGGTGGCTCCTACCAGTCCCGGACCGAGTACATGTGCAACTGGATGAGGAACATCGCCAGTAGAAATCCGTAGGCGAAGATCTGGACGGCGATCAGAGCGCGGCGCCGTCGGCGATCCTGGTCGTTCATGGGCGGTGATCCTTCTTCTAGTGCGCGGGCGACAGGTCCGCAGCGAGAGTGGCCGCCGCTATTTCGCGCAGGCCGTCGTTGATGGCGCCGTCGCTACTCAGCGGCGCCAGAATGCACGCGGTGGCCGCGTCGAGCTCGGTAGCTCCCGCCGCGATCAGATGAGCTGTCGTCACGAGAACGCGGGTCGAGGGCGGCTCGAAGTGGAAGACCTCGTCGGCCTCTCGAATCGTGGTGGCGCAGCGTACGAGCCGTTGCGCGACCGCGAGTGCGACACCCGTCTCCGCGACCACCACGTCGGCCTCGCGATCCGGGTCGAGGTAGTTCATGGCGAGGGTGACGAACCGTTGTCGGAACGACGGCTTGAGGTCTTTGAGCGAGCTGCGGTACGCGGGGTTGTAGGAGCACACGAGCATGAAAGTGTCAGGGGCTATGACGATTTCGTCGGCACGATCCAGATACAGCGCGCGGCGGTGGTCGCTGAGCGAATGCAGGATCGCCAAGGAGTCGTGGCGCGCCTCCACCACTTCGTCGAGATAGCAGATCGCGCCGTTCTTGACCGCTCGGGTCAGCGGCCCGTCGTTCCAGACGACATCCCCGCCGGATACCAGGAACCGCCCGACCAGATCGGAGCTGGTCAAATCGTCGTGACAGCTGATGGTGACGACCGGGCGGCCGAGCAGCCGCCCCATATGCTCGACGAACCTCGTCTTCCCGCATCCGGTCGGGCCGGTGAGCATCACCGGTATTCGTCGCTGAAAAGCCTTCTCGAACAACGCGATATCGTTGCCGCTGGTGTAGTAGCGGTCGGTGGTCATCTCACCCCTTCGTGATGGCCGCTCACGCGACCAGCTCGCGATGGACATGGGCCAGTACGCGAGGTAGTTCTTCGACCCGCCGGATGCGGCGGGAACGGCGGTCGCCGAAAACGGCCGGCAGCGGATCGACGCGGACCGGGCCGACGCCGACGTAGTAGACGGCGACACCGGCCTCGGTGGCCTCCTCCACCGCGTGTGCCGTATCGGCCCAGGCGTAGCGGCCCTCATACCCGTCGTCGGAGATCAGTCCGTCTCCGATCACGATGAGCAGGCGTCGTTCGGACGGCTGAGCGAGCAGTCGACTCGTCAAGTGCCGCAACGGAGCACCCAGGCGTGTGTATCCCCCGGCCGCCAAGCCGAGACTGCCCGGGTCGACGAAATGCCGATCATCGAAATCTCTGAGGCATTTCACCTCGACCCGATGCCGGGTGTTGCCGGTGAAGACGAAGATGCCGTGCCGTTCACGCGCGAGGGTCATGGCTCGGGACAGCGCGTCGGCGCAGGCCAGCTCCAGCTGGAAGATCCGGCCGCCGTGAACGCCCAGTGAGGAACTGCCGTCCAGCAATACGGCGGTCGTGACGTCACGGGAGTCGGGCAGCAGGTCCCGGAAAACGCGCGGCTCGGATGTCGCACCGCTCAGTATGTCGACGTAGTGACTCGTATAGCGATCGATGTCGAGATCCGATCCATCCTCCAGCCCGCTCCTCATCGCGCGATGGGTGCGTTGCTCGAACCAGCGACGCACGTCAGCGGACACCGGAACGAGCGGAACGGCCCGCGTGGGATGCTTGCGCTCGAGCACCGCGACATGGTCGCGCAGGAAACCCTCGGACCACATGTTCCATTCCGGGTACGGGATACCCGCGCGCCGATCAGGCCGGATTTCGATGTCCTCGTTGTCCGGCCTGCTCGGCGGCGGCAGATTGGGATTACGCACCCCTCCCTCGCCTCCGACGGGCACCGACATCGCTCGATACGAATCCGTCCGCGGCGAGGTCCACGGCATCCGGCCATACATTCGCCGCGCCGCCACCGACAGAGCACCGCGCCCCGGCACGGTCAAAGGCAACGACCCCAGCAGTGGATGCGGCGGCAGCTGGCTCTTCGAACGCGCCACATCCATTGCCCGCTCGATCATCTCGATCCCGTCCAGGTCCGGATCGCCGATCTCGAGATACGGAAGCACGCGCCGTAACTCCGGGATCAGTCCGGGCAGACGTTCGCCGATCCAGCCCGCGGCAACCCCTCCCTCGATAATCGACAGACTTCCGAGTTCACGAGGTGAGAGCTCATGCAGCGAATACTGGGCGAGCCGCTCCTTCGACGGCGAACATTGCAGCGCCACACCGCAAGTCACCGTTCTACGGGTCCACTCCGACGACGGCGGAGGATACGGAACCTGCACGATCGAGCGGGTCGCGTTCAAGCCGAAACCTCGACGTCGCCCGGTCATCAACCGGGCGCCGGTGCGGCGGTGATCGGAGAACGCTACGGCGGTCAGCGCGCAACTGCGTTCCATCGCCGACGCGCCGACACGGTCGGAGTCGATCGCCATCACCGCACCACCGCCGCGTCGAATCGGCCGGTGCCGGTCAGAACGTTCCGATATTGCGCATCACCCAATACCAGAATCCGATGACAGCGCCCATGGAACCCCAGGCGAGGACCAAGCGCACGATGTCTTGCCACATGATTCGACCTCCGTTGTAAACGATTCCCCGACTGTGGATTTGCGTCGAAGTTCGGTGACGGCATGGTCATCGGGTCTCCATGCCTCGCAGTGCGAGAGCTATGTAGTTGTCGAGCGTCGCCGAGCGGATGGACTTCGATTCGTTGGTGGTCGTCAGCAGGGCATATAGGCCGAACACGAAGAACACCGCGGTGTGTGGCGATCCGGACTTCTTCTCGGCGCTCCAGTTCGAGGAGCACGTGTTCCATACGGGGGAAATGGAAGTAGAACGTTCCGTGGGCTATGCCTGCGGCCTGGGCGATGGCGTCGGCTTCGACGACGCCGGTTCGGCGGAACTCGGCGACGACGACGTCCAGGCCGCGGCTGCGCGTCTGGAGGCGCTGGGCCTCGCGCCCATAAGGTTTGGTCCGCACCCCGGTCATGGACTCTTTGTAGCGCGCCGTACTGACTCAAGTCAATGGTTTGACTCAGTGACTATAGTCAGCTGAGACCCTGAAACTCGCGCTCTACCTCTGGTTTTGATTAAACGAATTGACTCGAATCATGATCTTGCATCGGGCATCGCTGCGCCGGGCGATCGGGTGACGATCGCCCGATGGCACACCGCCGCCAGCGCACAGAGCCCGCGTGTTCGACCGCGGCGCTAACCGAGACGGTTCGGATTGCGTCGGCATTACCGACTGCGCTCCGCGGCGGCATGATGGCCCGCGACCGCCAGCACTCACCGAAAGAATCGCGACTACCGACAAGATTCCCCGCCGCAAGGTAGATTGCATCTATGTAGATCTCATCTACATAGATTTGAACTACACTAGGAGTGGCAGTGGCATCAGGGTTCGTCGGCCGGAGTGTCGAGCTGGGACTGCTGCGGACGCGCTTGCAGCGTGTCGCGGAGTCCCACAGGGGCGCCGCCGTTGCGATCAGAGGGCGCAGGCAGGTTGGAAAATCGCGGCTGGTCCAGGAGTTCTGCGACGCGGCGAAAGTGCCATACCTGTACTTCACCGCAACCAAGGGCATGCCGGTCTCCGAATCGCTCGCGATGTTTCTGGCGGAGTTGAAGAGATCGGGGCTAGCGCCTGATCCTGAGACCCTCCCCGAGAGCATCGGCGGCGGCTGGACCGACGCATTCCGACTGTTAGCGACCACACTCGGAAACACGCCAACCATCGTCGTGATCGACGAATTACCCTGGCTGGCAGAACAGGACACCGTCTTCGACGGCGCTTTGCAGACGGCGTGGGACAGGTTGCTACAGCAACGCCCGGTCTTGCTGCTGCTCCTGGGCAGCGATATCCACATGATGGAACGGCTCACCGCCTACGATCGCCCGTTCTACGGGCGAGCCGACAACCTCGTCCTCGATCCACTCAACCCCGCCGAGGTCGGTCGCGCACTCGGACTCCCCGCAGCCGAGAGCATCGACGCACATTTGATCACTGGCGGGCTGCCAGGCATCCTGCGTAGCTGGCCGCATGGGCTGCCGCCGCTTCAGTTCGTGCGACGCGAATGCGCCGACCCCGCCGCTCCGCTGTTCGGAGTGCCCGAGTCCACCCTCCTCGCCGAGTTCCCCGCACCCGACCAAGCGCGACGCGTGCTCGAAGCGATCGGCAGCGGGGAACGCACCCACGCCACGATCGCGGCCACGGCAGGAAGCCGCAGCGGCGCATTGCCCTCCGGAACGTTATCGCCCCTTCTGCACCGACTTTCGGCAGACAAGCACATCCTTTCTGTAGACCAGCCACTGTCGGACAAACCGGGGAAACCGGCTCTCTACCGGGTCGCGGACAGCAACCTGCGGCTCTACCTCGCGGCCCTGCGCTCGGTTCAGGACCTGGTTCGGCGGGGGCGACCCGAAGCGGCCTACGAGTTGTTCGCTCGACGCTGGACCACCTGGCGCGGCAAAGCTGTCGAACCCCTCGTGCGAGATGCGCTCGAATTGACCGCGCTCGCGGGTGGACTGCCCTGGAAAGACGTCACCGCGGTCGGCGGCTGGTGGAATCGCGCTTTCAACCCCGAGATAGACCTCATCGGCGCCGACCGATCCCCCGTCGCCAATCGGGTGATCTTCGCCGGATCGATCAAATGGCTCGGCACCCCGTTCGACCGCCACGATCTAGCCGAACTCACCCGCGGGGTAGCCAGCGTTCCAGGCTTTGTCCCGCACGAAACAGCATTGGTCCTAGTGTCCTTGGCCGACGTCGAGCGCACCCTCGCCGACACCGTCGATCTGGTGTGGAACGCCGCTGACGTGCTCTCGGCATGGAGTTGAGGGCACCGGCCCGCTACGACGTTTGCCATGCCTGTGGGTCGGTGCCTGACGTGTGAGTGCGTGCCCCAGATGTGAACTGCGATCCCAGGTGCTCCGCGCATGTCCAGTCCGCTATTGGTACGTTTCAGCCACCAGGAGTTGATGTTGTGGTCTGAAAGGAATCATGCCGACCGAGGGCAAGATCCCGGCACGGGAGATCAAGCGGCGCCAGACTCGCGAGCGTCTGCTCGGCGCCGCGATCAGTGAGTTCAGACGGAAAGGTATGGTCGCCGCCGAGGTCGGGGAGATCGTGTCCGCGGCCGGGGTCGCTCACGGCACATTCTTCTTCCACTTCCCGACCAAAGAGCATGTGCTGATCGAGCTGGAACGGCGCGAAGAAGAGCGTATGGCCGATGAACTCGCTCGATTCTTCAAGAAGTCACCCGATCTGACCGCGGCGCTGACCGAGACGGTCCGGGTTGTGCTTGCGCTCGAGCAGCGTTTGGGCAATCCATTGTTCAAAGATTTTCTGGCGCTGCACTTTTCAACCACGCGGCCGCCTCAGGAAGAGTGGCGGCAGCATCCGGTGATCATCGTGGTCGTCGAGGAGCTCGAACGGGCGCGTGATCGGGGGGAGATCCCGGCGGGGACCGATGTGTTCTACAACGGGGTGTTCTTTTTATTGGGGTTGTATGCGTTGCTGATCACCATTCCCGAAACGGCGTCGGTGCGGGATCCGGTGATCGAGAAGTACGTCGACACGTCTCTACACGGCATGCTGGGACAGAACAGACTCTGACACCAAGGTGGGTGCACGGCGAACTCGACGGCGTGCACCGGGGCGAGGGAGTCGAACTCTCGAATTTGCTTGCACATCAAGATACTTCGCTGTTCCGACTGTGACGCACGCCGCAAGTGGGCGCTTCGATTCCCCGGACGACGTCGATGTCCCCGGATAGTCTGGCTGTCATGTCGGGAGGGGAATCACGTGACATCGGCGGACGATCGGGGCGGGCGCAAGTGGCGCCGGATGACGGTAGTCCGACTTGGTCGTGGGTGAAGTCCGAGACCCTCGCCGCGCTGGACGCTCTGATCGCGCGTCAGGTCGAGTCGGTCAGTTTGAAGGCGGTGTCGAACACTGCTGTCGAACTGCCTGCCAGATCGAGCAAACTGTTGCCGGTGACGACGGTCTCGACGCCCCGGGGTGGTTGGGATGCCCAGACGTTCTTCGTTGTCGATGCGGATGCGGCGGGTGCCTCCAAACCGCCGCGACATCGGGTGCACTTGGCGTACCCGCCGAAGGCTCGACGAGTGGTTGCCGAGATCACGCCCCAGGTGCGACGCGCGTTGGGAACGGCGACGCAGGTGCGCGTGATGTATTCCGACGACACCGAGCTCAATCTGCTGCGTTTACTGCGTTCCTGCATGGACGAGGTGACGCGCGGCCCGTTGGTGCTCGACCTGTGGACACCGGCTCGAGTGCCCGATGTATCAATGGTCGATGGGCTCAATCCCGAGCAAGCACAGGCATTCGCCGCGATGACATCCGGTGGTGGCTGGCTGGTCTGGGGACCACCCGGAACGGGCAAAACCACCGTCATCGTGAAGGCGGTCGCTGACGCTCTCGCAAATGGCCGCTCCGTGCTCATCGCCTCGCACACCCATGTGGCCGTTGACAACGTAGTCAAGGATCTCGCTGAGACCGTCGCCGAACCCGGGCATGTCGTTCGTGTCGGTGATCAGGAGAAGATCGACCCGAAGGTCGCAGGTCACGATTGGTTGATGCTGGACAAGGCCGCGGCAGTGCTGACCGAACGCGAGGAGCGACTCGCAGAGATCATGGAGCGGCAGCGTGCCAACGAATCCGATCCCGCCCGCCAGCGACTCGACTCGGTGATCGACAAGCTCGATCAGACTGATCTCCCCTTGATCGAGAAGGCGTACCACGCGCAGGAACAAGCCGCGCGCGCCGACGAACTGTATCGAAACCTCTCCGAAATCCAGCAGGAGATGCAACGGCGCGAATCCGAGATCAGCCGACTCCGCCGGGATGCCGACGACGAGGAACCCGCGTCCGACCTGCTGCCGTCGTTGATCCGAGGGAACGAACAGATCGCCGAACAGCAGCGGCAACTGGCAGCGACGATCACCTCGATCGATGCCACACTGAAGACGACCCAGGCAGCCTACGATGCGCTGATCCAGATCCTGGTCGAGGTCGAACAAGAGCGCAACACCTGGAGTGGGAGGCTGCCATGGCGCCGGGCGGTCCTGGATGAGCAATACACCGCAACCACCGATGCGTTGCCGAGCGTCCTGGCCAGAGTCGCCAGCCTGGAAGCGGAGCTCGCAAATCGTCGCGACCAGGACAGATCACTTGCCGCTGTCAGGGTGGAGACCAATCGTCGTATCACTGCCGCGGAACGAGCCGCACAGCACGCAGAGGTATTGCGGACTAGAGCCGCCCTCCTCGAAGTGGCCCAGCAGCACGACGCCGCACGCAAACGCCGAGCTGAGACAGACGCTGCTCACGCCCGGGCGGAGGCCGACGCAGTCGACGACTACGAACAGATCATCGCTCGCGCAGAACATGACGGAATCGCCCGCCTCATCGATGAGCGAGAAGAGCTCAACGAAGTGGTCGCGCATCTCAACGAGAAGCTCGGAGATCTCGATCGGGAAAAGCGGCGGCTCGATGACGAATACAAGAACACCAAGCGTGAATTGCTCGAGTCGGCGCCCATCATAGGATGTACGCTCACCGCTCTGACCACCAAGCCTGAGCTGTCCAACCGCAGATTCGACACCGTGATCATCGACGAGGCCGCCTCTGCTTCGATCCCCCATCTGATCCATGCCGGTTCGAAGGCCGACCGCTGTCTGGCCTACGTGGGCGACTTCCTACAGAATTCGCCCATCACCGACACCGACGACGCCAAAACCGATCGCCAGCAGCAACTACTGGCGTGGCAACGTGACGACATCTCTGCGCTGCTCGGTATTCGCGACCGCGCCACTGCCGAAGGCCATCCCCGGTGCGTCGCATTACGCACCCAGTTCCGGTACCCGGAAGTGATCGCGGACATTGTCAACGACTTCTGCTACGACGGACTACTCGAAACCGCTTGGACCGGCACCATCGAAGGTCCGGTCGTCACGTTCATCGATACGTCCACTCACCTCGAGCAAGGTCTACACAGATCGGGAACATCCTGGGTACATCCGCTCGGCCTCCGACTCATGGACGTCATCTACGAATTCCGCGACACCACAGGCACCATCGGTCTGGTCTGCCCCTACAACGCGCACGCCCACAGGGCGAACGCCCGATCCCGTGACAACGGCTACGACATGCCATGCGGGACATCGCATAAGTTCCAGGGCCGCCAATTCGATACCGTCATCGTCGACCTCATGCAGGATGATCAGCCCCGCTGGGTCGCCTGGGCCGATCTTGCCGGCGGCGAGCGTGAGGTGTCAGCCGCCAAACTGCTCAACGTCGCTATCACCCGTGCGAAAAGTCGCCTTTTCATCATCGGCAACTGGAACTTTGTGCGCAGCATGCAAACTCCAGGGATGCAAGCGATCGCACGGCTGCGCCACCGGCCGGACTTCGAACTCGCCGACGCCATGGATGTATGTGGAGAAAGGGCGGAATGAGGCTCACAACTGGCTGATTCAGGTGTCACCGTCGATAACGAATTCCCCCGATCCTCTGGTGATTACCCGTACCCGTCAGGTTGCCTCTATGTGCTTGATCTGTCCAGCCAAGTCGATGACACGACGATCCTGCTCACCGTAGCGAACCGCCATCTGGCTGTGCAGATGCTGGAGCCTATCCAGTGCGGCTCCGACGTCGCCGATATGCACATCACACGCGGCCATTCGGCGCTGACAGTACATAACCTGATCGTCGTATGGCCCACGCTCTGCCGTGAGGTCGTCGACGAGGGTGCGATAGAGGTCGGCGGCACCGGAATAGTCCCCGCTCTCGAACCGGAGATCGGCAAGTTTCACGCGCGCTTCGATCACATCGGCATCACGCGAACCGAACAGGGGGGTAGCGATTTCGACAACCGTCTTCAGTTGGTGGATGGCGGGGTCATAGCGCGATTCGTCGGCGAGATCACGAACACGCTGCATCGCGCGCTGAAGGTCACCCCGGGTGAAATCCTTTGCGTGAGAAGCATCGTTCACGATCTCGACGGGTTCGAGCAGCAGTCGCGGCGGTACCACGACGACAGCATCGCCATGAGTTGAGGCGACCGCGACCGCGTACATACGTGCCGGGCCCTGGAGATCGTCGACTTCCGGCAGCGGGCCGAGGCCGCCCGCGTACCTCATCAGGACCGCATGCACGGTGGCCGCATCATCGGGACGTTGATCGGGAGATTTGGCGAGCATGCTCATGATGAGCGAGGCCATCTCGACGGAAATCTCGGGTAGGGACCTCCGGATGTCGGGCGGCGGCAGGTGGACTTGGTTCTGCCAGATCACATACGGCGAACTGCCGGTCATCACCCGGTCACCGGTGAGCAGTTCGTGCATGACCAGTCCGAGCGCATAGAGGTCGGTCTGCGGTACCACCGCCTTGCCCTCGACTTGTTCCGGCGCCATGAACGCGGGGGTTCCGAGAGTTTGTCCGGTTGTGGTGTACCGGGACATCTCGGTATCGAGCGCTACCGCGAGACCGAAGTCGAGAACCTTCACCGTCCCGTCGGCACACAGCATGAGGTTCGACGGCTTCAGATCACGGTGGTAGATGCGGTGGCGATGGGTCGCCGCCAGCACCGCCGCGGCCTGGGCGCCCAGCGTGGCAACCGCACCGATCGACAGCGGACCGTGGCGGTCGAGGAGTGCGTCGAAGGTGATGCCGTCGACGAATTCCATGACGAGATAGGGACGTTCGGGTGGTCCCGTGGCGATCCCGGCATCGTGGATCGCGGGCATACCTGGATGACTGACCCGCGCCATCAGCTCCGCTTCCCGCAGGAAGCGTTTGATCCAGCCCGGATCTTTTTCGAGGCTGGGGAGCGTGAACTTCACGGCGATCCTGCGCTTCAAATGGTGATCGAAGCCTTCGTAGACCTGCCCCATGCCGCCCGCGCCGATCTCACGGATCAGTTCGTATCGGCCCCCGACAATCTGCGGTTCCACCGCCGCTACCTCCGTGTGCTGAAAAACCGACACGCCGAACTACTCATCACAGGCCGCAGGACGCAGTACCCCCATCGCCAGATCACCGAAGCCCACACGTACGAGACGCTCGACGTTCGAACGCTGACGCTGCCAGGATGATTCGAGTTCACTCAACTGCCGGAAGGCAGCGCCGTATCGACGCTGCTCCGCCAGCGGGATACGAGGTATCGACACCTGATAGAGGTCGATGGGGCCTCCTTCGGCGGCATCGACTGCAGCACGCAGCACGCCAGCAAGGAAATGCGGATCGACGGTCCTGTCGTTCCCACGCACCAGTTGGATGCCTGGCCCCAGTAGGACGCCGTCGTCCGCGCACACCCGGACGGCGGCTTCGGTGCTGATCACTACTGCCACGTCACCGGTGCGCACAGTCACCGAGCCTGGGAGGTCGGCACTGCCCCACCGCGATGGTGCGCGACCGAGGCGCACATCTTTCGCGGACAACATCGGCGTATTGCCGTGACCGGTTCCGACGGTAGGCGGAGCCTCGTGAATACTCACCGCTTCGGCTGCCACCAGATCCTCCAGGGAGACCGTGTCGTGCGGTACCGGATTCGGCATCAGAACGGGCGGCGTCCACGCGGTTTGCTCGAACAGGGCTGCGCACAATGCGGTGTAGTCGCCCAGCACAGACACGTGATGGTCAGCAGTGTCCTGCTTCACCATCGGTTGCCTCCCCACGAGGTCGCTGTGCGCAGCGCTCCTTCGATCCGCATCAACGGTAGCAGTGCCACACCAACCAGCACAGATGGGCGAATCCACCCGTCGTCGGCGGTGATCATGCTCGGTCTCGCACGTCTTCGGCCGGTGCCAACGCACCGGCGGTGAATCCGGTGGTCACCAGGTCCACGACGTGGTCGGCCGCGTCCATGGCCCGGCGAGCGGTGGTACGCAGCAGGAACAGGCGGCGGAACATATCGCCGTAGCGTCGCTGCTCGGCCAGCGACAACACCGGTATCCGCAGTCGGCTCGGATCGAATCGAACGGTGGACGTTCTCGTCGCGGAGGTATTCTCGGCTCCCGTCAGGAAGCCTGCGACGAACCAGGGATCCAGACGGTCGCGGTCCACGCGCAACGCGTGCACATGTGGGCCGAGTATCGCGCCGGCATCCTCCTGGCCCGCGACGCGGGCGCTGCGGCCGCCCGTTCGATCGCTGCGCACCGCCGGAATCAGCACGTCGCCGACTTCGACTTCGACCACGGCCGCGGGCGCCGCGAAGGCCATGGTCCCCGTGGCCGGGCTGCCGGTCGCCACATCGGGCGCCGTGAGCACCCGGCGTCCGTCCTCCGTTCCTGCCGATTCAGTACTCGGTGGATGCGCTCGAATCCATTCCAGCTGGCCGTGGTTCGACAGATCGCCGACAGTGACGAAGCGCCGCGACGTCCCGGTGGACTCCGACCATCCGGTCACCGTCCCTGCGGCGGACGCCAATTCCTCTGCCGCACCCGCCAATCGACGGATCGCATCATCGACCTGGTCCGACACGGCGGCCGAATCCAAGGACGCCCGCACATAACGGGCGGGCGTGAGATCGACCTCATCGTCGAGCAGATCCACCAAGCGAACCGTGGCCGCCACCCCGGATTCGATCGCCTGGTCGGGAGTCGCGGTGTCGAAAGCTCGCCAGGCATGAACGGCGCCTGCCGTGACGGCATCCCAATCGATCCGATCCTCACCCACCGGGTTCGACGACAGCCCCGTCGTGTCGACGAACAACAGCGCATCGGGCACCGCGACACCTGGCTGCGGCTGTCGTAGCAGCCAGATCTGCAGTCCGACATGCCACGGCTGCGCAGCACCGGGCACCAGGCCGATCACGGCACGCAACGCACCGGTACGCACCAGATTGGCGCGTATCTTGCGACCAGAGGCCCGCGTCGCGACGGCGGGCGGTAACAGCAGGACAGCGGAGCCGCCCGGCCGCAGATGCGCAAGCGCGTGCTGCACCCAGGCGAGCTCCGATTCGCTGCGCGGTGGGAGGCCGTAATCCCAGCGGGTGTCGAATGCCAGCTCGCCGGAACCCCAATCACGTTGCCCGTAGGGAGGATTGCAGAGCACAGCATCGACCTGCAGGCCGGGGAACGAGTCAGCGGTGAGACTGTCTCCGCAACGCACAGCGGGCTCGAGCTCGGTTTCCGCCTCCAACAGCAGCCTGGTGCGTTGAGCCTGAACAGAGAGCGTGTCCTGGCCGTACAGCTCGGTAGCCCCAGCTTCCGCCGCCGCCAGCAGTAGCGAACCGCTCCCGCAGGCCGGGTCGAGGACGCTGCGCACCTCCGGTGTCGACGGTGAGTCCAGCAGCGCCACCATCATCTTCGCGACCTGAGGTGGGGTCACGTACACACCGGTCGCCGGGGTGTCTTCCAGAACTCGTTCGGCCAAGACGTCGAGGGCGGCTTGAGTGCCATCGGCCGCAGCTGCCCTCTCCAGCACGCGGGTCGCGTCCTTCGCGAACGAGCTGTGTTCGTCCTCTGGCGTCCAGCCACTCCCGGATCGTCGCAGCGAAGTCATGAATTGCATGACCGCATCCGATGTCGCATTCGAGCGCACCAGCGTCCGCAACTCGGCGGTAGGCGACTCCTCCACTTCGACCCCGTGCTCGGCCAGCCACTGCTGTATCTGGTGCAGGTCGAAAAGCGGGCGGGCCTCACTGCCGCCGATCGTCTTCGGGAAGTCGGCGTGTCGCCGCCGCCAGTTGCTCACCGTGGCACGGGTGACCCCGGCAAGCCGCGAGACCTCCGCGGCACTCACCGTTGCTGCGGGATTCGACATACCCCTCCTCTCGTGTGCTCCTCACCCTCGTTTATGTGTGAGCAAAAATCAATCACCAGGAACAGATTGACAATGCTTTCATGTCTATCTAACGTTTTGCATCACGCCCTTGCAGGTCAGCTTGAACCAATGGTTAAAAAGGGACATGTTTCGACCGAGTCGCCGACGACATGACCCTCGCCGCACACAGTCCGTCTCCGCACCGAATCCGCGTGCGACAACGGCCCCACCACCAGCGAGCAATCACCCACGAACACAGGACCCCGCCATGACGACAGAGCCCGAAAGACCGATCGACATATGGTCATCCGCGGAGCCACCAGCGGCACCTGGACCGAGTGCTCCTATAGGGCGTGAGCCCAGCTCCGACCATGTGCACCCCGGCGCGCAGCACTACCCGCCTCCTGCCGGTCCGGCCCATGCGCCGCACAATCAGCCGATCCAGGCGATGCCCAGCTCAGCGGTTCCGCACCCCCCTGTACGGCCGTATGTCCACCAAGGCTTCCAGGCCCCTTCATACGGGTACGTGCCACACCGGGCGCAGCCGCCGATGGTCAACCTCGTGCAGCACAACATGAACCCCGGTCTCGGTCCTGTCGTCATCAGGCCCGCGTTCCCGCACGGGCTGCACTTGGTGCTCACGATCTTCACCTGCGGAATGTGGGCGCCGATCTGGTTGATCCACTACCTCGTCGCGGGCAATCGCTGAACCAGTTCACCCCGAAGTCCTGCCACTGAGCACAGCGGCTCCCGACTCGGTCTCGCCACCTATCCATCACCGCACCGCCAGGAAGATCCATGCGCACAACTCGTACTGTCTCGACCCTGCTCGCTCTCGGTGCCACCGCGGTCCTCACCGCTGCGGCGCCGGTCGCGCTCGCCGCACCTGATTCCGGCTCAGCCGGAGGTTCGTCCAGTAGCGGGTGCGGCCCACGCACCAATAGCGACCGACGGTTCCTGCGCGAGTCCTACCAAACCGACGAGAGCTGCGGCGTCCAGGACTCCGCGATCGAACTCGCCCAGGCCGAATGCCGATGGCTCGACGTCTACGGCAACTCGATACACAACCAGATCGTCCTCGCCGAGAAGACCCGGGGCTCTGTCGACTATCCGTACCTCTTTCTCGACGCCGCGATCAATGCCTACTGCCCGCGGCACCGACTCTGATCTCCGTCAACGAACCACCAACGAAGGAGCGAGAAATTATGCCCCACAAGCTCATCACCGTCCTGGCCTGCACTGCGGTGACCGCCCTCACCGCCACCGGCATCGCCCATGCCGACCCAGCCGCGCGACTCCGCGAGGGAATGCAGGTCGTCGGCCAGGATGTCCAGCCCGGCACGTACTCCACCGCCGGCCCGCGCGCCGAAGACTACGGCGCCTGTTTCATCGAATGGCTTCCGTACAAGGGAGCCAAGTCATCCGAATTGATCGACATCCAGTCTTATACGGGTGCTTCGTATGTGCGACTCGGTGCCGGTGACGTCATCAATGTCACCGGCTGCAAGTGGACCCTCGAGTAGCCTCCACGGGCGAACGGGACGCAACACGACAGGGCGTCCCACGCCCGCCGCAGTCCGGGACAGAGCAGCGCGGAAACGGAATCGGGCATCCCACCGATCCATCAGAGGTGCACGCTCACCTATCCGCTCGGCTTCCCCTGTTCCGGCAAAGTCGCCCATCCGCCGCACTATTGTTTCCGCACGCTACTGTTTTTCCAGCGGATGGTGCCTGATCGGCTGAGCAGCGCCTGATCTGCGGGCGTCACGGCAACAACGGGGCATCGGGCGGTCTGCCGCGAGCAGGGGTGGATCGACGGTACAGGCGAACGACGAGAACAGGATTGCGCGCGTATGGACGAGGGTCGGTGGACGACGGTCACCGAGTCGAGCTTCGAGCACGAGCGCCGGGGGTTGGAAGCGATCCGGACGCAACTGCCGAGTTTCGATCCGTGGTTCGCGTGGTCGAACTTCACCTTCACCGCCACAACCGGTCATGTGCGTGAGGTCGATCTGCTGGTCGTCGCCCCCAACGGGGTGCATCTGATCGAGCTCAAGGATTGGAGCGGGCGACTCACCGCCGAGGGTGGTGACTGGGTCCAGCATCTGACGCGGGGCGGGCGCCGGTTCCACAAGAATCCGCTGCACCTGACCAACCAGAAGAGCAAGGAACTGGCGGGCCTGCTCGCCGACAACGGAGCCCGCGCGTTCGTGAAGGCGGCCGTCTGCTTCACCAACCCAGGATTTCGCTTCGAGCTACCGGTGGGCGACCGCGCGAATACGCACACGGTCAAGGAGTTGCTCGACCGGCTGAACGCACCCGTCCGAGATTTCAAGCACACCATCGACGCGCAGCGGGCCAAGACCATCAAGAAGGCGCTCGACCAGATCGGCATCCGGCGCAGCGACGCCGATTTCACCGTCGGGCCCTATCAGCTGGAGCGCAAACCCCTCGACGCCGGACCGACCTGGCAGGACTACCTCGCCTCGCACACCGCGCTGCGCGAGCCGGTGCGGGTGCGGATCTATCTGCGCGAACGCGGGGCCGACGAGGAGATCCGCCGGTCTGTGGACGCGGCGGCACGACGCGAGGCCGCGGTGCTGCGCCGGTTCCGGCATCCGGGCGCCGTGCAATTGGAGCTGTTCGACCCGGCCGGTCATTCGGCGGGGCCCGCGCTGATCTTCCGCTACCACCCGAACACCCTGCACCTGGACGACTATCTCGCCCAGCACGGAAACCTGCTGGGTATCGGGGACCGTATCGAACTGGTGCGGCAGCTGGCGGAAACCTTGAAATCGGCGCATTCGATGCGGCTCTACCATCGCGCGCTGGCGGCCCGTTCGATTCACGTGATCCCCCGGCACGGTGCGGGCGAGGCGGAGCGCTGGCGCAAACCCTTGCTGCAGATCTCGGATTGGCAGGTGGCGACACAGCGGTCCGCGGGCACCTCGATGACCATGACCAGGCACGCGCCGACGGCGTTGTCCGCACAGCATCTGTCCACCGGATCCGATGCCTATCTCGCACCGGAACTGTCCGCGACCTCGCCCGACCCGATCGCCATGGACGTGTACGGGCTGGGCATGCTCACCTATCTGCTGGTGACGGGCAAGGCCCCGGCTACCACGCAGGCGGAGCTGTTGGCTCGCTTCGAGTCCGGCAAAGAGCTGCGGCCGGGCGCGCTGGTCGACAATCTGCCTCCCGATATGGATCTGCTGGTGGCCGCGGCCACCGACTACCAGCCGTCGCGACGACTGACGTCCATGGAAGAGTTCCTCGAACTGCTCGAGGACGTCGAGGACGCCCTCACCAAGCCGGACGAAGGTGTTCTCGCCGAGCCGGAGCAGTCCCCGCTGGACGCAGTGCCCGGCGATGTGCTGGCAGGCCGGTGGCTGGTGCGTCGCCGCCTCGGCACCGGGTCGACGAGCCGAGCGCTGCTGGTGCGCGATCTGCAGGCCGAGGACAAGCAGCGCGGCGCGCGGACATACGTGGTGTTGAAGGTGGCGCTGTCTGACGACCGCGGTGAGGTGTTGACCCGCGAAGCCGGTGTGCTGCGCGGACTTCGGCGGCATTCCGGTGTGATCAACCTGGTCGATCCGGGCGAGATCAAGTTGGGTGGCCGCAACACCCTGGTGCTGGAGTACGTCGGTGACGAACAGGGCCTGGAAAAAGACGGCGGTCACCGCACCGAGGAGACCGTCGCCCGCGAGCTGCGCGATAACGGTCGCCTGCAGATCGGACGCCTGGAGACCTACAGCGACTACCTGTTCAGCGCCGTCGACTTCCTCGAGGGCGAGGGCGTCTGGCACCGCGACCTGAAACCGGACAATATCGCGATCCGCAAGCGCCCCAACCGAACTCGCGAGCTGGTGCTCATCGACTTCTCGCTGGCGGGCCATTCGGTGCAGCACACCGACGCCGGTACCGACGGCTATCTCGACCCGTTCATCGGCACCTTGACCCGCTCGGTATACGACGCGCACGCCGAGCGCTACGCACTGGCCGTGACGCTGCACGAGATGGCGTCGGGCGAGCTGCCGCGGTGGGGCGACGGCACCGTGCTTCCGCGCCAGTTGCCCGCCGAGGAGTTCCCGTACCCGCAGGTCGCCGCAGACGCCTTCGACCCGTCGGTGCGCGACGGCCTGGTGGCGTTCTTCCGGCGGGCGCTGCATCGTGATGTGGCACAACGGTTCCCGGATCTGAAACCGATGCGCGACGCGTGGCGCAAGATCTTCCTGGATATGACGCTGTCGGTGCCGTCGCGGCCGATGAGCGCGCATCCGGAATCGTCCGCCGACGTGGATGACGTCTCGCCGGAGGAGCAACGGCGTGTGATCGCCGAGCAGGCGACCCGCGACACCCACCTGTCGCAGGCCGGTGTGACCGCGGCCGCCGAGCAATTCCTGTACGGGCTCGGCGTCAACACCGTCGGCGAGATGCTGGACTACGGCCGCACCCGGCTGATCAACGCCCCCGGTCTCGGCGTGCGCGTGCGCCGTGAGATCCAGAACCGGTTCAAGGAGTGGCTGCGACGCCTCGGCAAGGACGAGCCCGCCCCGCTCACCCCCGAGGCGCGCAAGGAAGCGCGGGAGGAGATCAGCGCCGCCGAAGCGGATCTCGGCGCGGGTCTACTGCGGACGCTCAGCTTGGACGCGCTGGCTGCTCGATTCGTTCCGGAACTCAACAGCAAGCGGACGAACGCCACCAAGGTGGATGCGGTGGCGCGCCTGCTGCAGATCCCCGGAGCAGACGATGCGCCCGCCTTGGACGCCTGGCCTACCCAGGCGGCGGTGGCGGAAACACTCGGCCTGACCGCGCCGCGCGTCGCGCAACTGCTCAAAGCCCAACGGCAGCAGTGGAAGAAGGACTCCGCGGTGCAGGTACTGCGCACCCAGGTGCTGGAACTCCTCGACGGTTTCGGCCGGTTGGCGACGGCGACCGAACTGGCCGACGCGTTGATCGCCCGGCGCGGCAGCAGGCTGCACGAGCGCGCCCAACGCCGCGCGTTGGGTTTGGCGGCGGTACGGGTCGTGGCCGAGGTGGAACAGCTCGCGCCCGACGAGGCCGGAATCTACATCGCCCAGAAACGTGACACCGGAGCCAATCCGGTGGTCGTACTGGCCCTCGAGGCAGGCGAGGACGCCGACCCGGACACCCCGGCCGCGCCCGCGCTGGCGAATTACGCACTGCACCTCGGCAAGACCGCCGACGCGCTGGCCGGGCAGGAGACACTGCCGACCGCGACGACCGTGCTGGACCGGCTCGGGTCCATCGAGCCACCGCCCGGCAACCTGCCATGGGATGAGCGGCGGTTGGTACAGGTTGCGGTCGGCGCGTCCCGCAACGCCGCGGTGACGCCGCGGCTCGAGATCTATCCCCGGGATCTGCCGCTGGTGCGGGCGATCCGCCTGACCCAGGCCGGGCTGCTCGCGCCGACCGCCGATGTGCCGCTCGCGAAACAGCCGGGTCTGCGCGCGGAGCAGGTGTTCGAGCGAATCCTGGCTCGCTTCCCGGAGCTGACCATCGCGGGCAGCGACCGCGACCAGCCCACCCCGGAGTTGACGAAAGCGTTGCGGGAAGCCGGTTTCGCGCTGGTGGTGGCGACGCATCCGGAGACCCGTCATCGGCGCTACATTCCGGAACACTCCGATCAGGAGTCCAGCTTCACCGCGCACGCACCGCGCTGGTCGACGGTCGTCAGCTCGCACGCAGCGGGCCGGTACTCCGACGACCCGGATCTGGCCAAGGCCGCCCGTGCCGAGGAACTGCTGACCGGCGCAGCGCTACGCGACGGCTTCCGGGTGCTGACCTCCCCGACCTCTCCCACCTCGGCAACCCCCGACGCCATCGCCGAACTGCGCACACGTTTTTCCGTGCGGCCGATGTCGGCGACGGCGCTGTTCCTGGCCGTGCTGCACGATCTGGTCCCGCCCGGCGGCAAACCGACCTGGGAAACCATCCTCCTGGCCGACACCGCCGAACCGGGTTCGCGTGCCGCGCTGAAGTTCTCCGAATACGTGCGCACCGCGTGGGGACGTATCGAGCCGGAAATCGCCGACAATATCGGCGGCGACGGCCCGCTACTGCTCACCGACACCCTGGTGTTCGCCCGCTACGACGCCATGGGCGTGCTCGGCCGGTTGGCCGAACAGGCTCGCCGTGGCCGAGGCGGCCTGTGGCTGCTGTGCCCGCAGGGCGACCCGTTGCGCCCACCGCACCTGGGTGCGGTGACGGTGCCGTACCAGTCCGCACTCAACGAATGGATCACCTTGCCGGAGTCGTGGATTCGCAATATCCACCGCGCCGCGTCGTCAACCGATACAGGAGTCATCGCATGATCGACCGCAAAGCATTGCTCGCCGACCTGAAGAAACAGGTCGGTGCGGTCGAGACGGACCTGAACGGACAACTGCGGGTCCTTCCCGAAGTGAAGGCGCGTTTGCACGACGAATGGGCGCAGGCTCGCAAACTCAATCGCACCGCCGCCACCGAAACCGCCTGGCTGGACGAGCGCATCACCCAGGTGGCGGTGGCCTGGGTGCTCGGCACCGTCTTCGTTCGGTTCTGCGAGGACAACCGGCTGATCGCCGAACCGTACCTGACCGGGCCGACCGATGAACGTCGAGAATTGGCGCAGGCGCGCTACGACGCCTACGTGGAATCCGATCTGGACCCCACCTACCGTGGCTGGCTGGAACGGGCCTTCGCCGAACTCGGTGCGGGGCAGGCGGGGAAGCTGCTGTTCGATCCGGCGCACAATGCGCTGTATCAGATTCCGTTGTCGCACGATGGGGCTCGCGAACTCATCGAATTCTGGCGTGCGCGTACCGAACACGGTGTGCTCGTCCATGACTTCACCGATCCGTTGGACCAGGAGGGTGTCAACGGGTGGGACACCCGCTTCCTCGGTGATCTCTACCAGGATTTGTCCGAGGACATTCGCAAGAACTACGCACTGCTGCAAACGCCCGAGTTCGTCGAGGAGTTCATTCTCGACCGCACCCTCGAGCCCGCTATTCGCGAATTCGGGTACGAGAAGATCGAACTCATCGACCCCACCTGCGGCTCAGGGCACTTCGTGCTCGGAGCGTTCCGGCGCTTGACCCAGCGGTGGGCTGACGAGCAGCCGACCAAGGACCGGCACGAACGGGTTCGAGCTGCCCTTACCTCGGTTCACGGCGTAGACCTCAACCCGTTCGCGATCGCCATCGCCCGTTTCCGGCTGCTGGTAGCCGCCATGGCCGCCGCCAATGTCCGTAGTCTCGCAGAAGCTGCACGGTACGAATGGCCGATCAAGCTCGCTGTCGGTGATTCCCTTATCAAGGCGCGGCAGTTGGAACTCACCTTCGATGGTGAGAAGAATGATCCGCTGGCTGAATTCTCCTATACCACCGAGGATGTGCACGAGTATCCGGGCATTCTGGATGCGGGTCGATATCACGTGGTAGTGGGAAACCCTCCGTATATCACGGTAAAAGACAAGAATCTCAACGAAATCTATCGGGGGCTGTACAAGGCGTGCTCAGGCAAGTACGCACTGTCAGTGCCGTTCGCGCAGCGGTTCTTCGAACTCGCCAAGCTCGGTAATCCCGACGGCCATGGCTTCGGCCGGGTTGGGCAGATCACTGCTAACTCGTTCATGAAGCGAGAGTTCGGGACCAAACTGATCGAGGAGTTTTTCGCTCACACAGTCGAACTCACCGAGGTTATCGATACCTCTGGCGCATACATTCCCGGGCACGGAACTCCTACCGTCATCTTGATCGGCACTCGGCGATCTGGTAGAGGCCGTGCCACCACCATCCGCACGGTGCGAAGCGTGCAGGGTGAGCCCCGTGCACCGGAGACCCCGGAGAATGGCCTGGTATGGCGAGCTATTATCGAGCAGATCGATACTGTGCCAAGTGTTAGCCAATGGGTTTCGGTGGATAATCTCGATCGTGACCGCTACTTCAGACGGCAGCCGTGGGTTCTGCTCGACGGTGGCCTCGAGCTCACCGAGAAACTCTCGGAAGGGGCTACGAGTACTCTGGCGGGTCTCGCCAGCCGTCTCGGTGTCTTCGGAATGACTAATGCGGACGACATCATGCTCACAACCCTTCGTTCCTGGCTTCGACGCGGGTGCAGCAATGCGTTTGGCAAGGACCTTGTCCTGGGCGACGAACTCCGAGACTGGACACGGGACGGAGAAACATACAGCTTCTTCCCCTACAACACGAAACTAGAACTTCTGCCGCTGCCAGACGACTCCGCGGAATTCAAATGGCTCTGGCCTGGCCGAACCACGATGGGAAATCGTGCTACTTTCTCGAAAGGAACGTACTTCTCGGACAACCGTTCGTGGTACGAGTGGCACCAGACAACGGCCAGCCCAGGCGCTCACCCATGGACGATCACATTCGCGTTCGTGGCGACGCACAACCATTTCGTACTGGACCGGGGCGGGAAGGTATTCAAGCAGTCCGCGCCGGTGATCAAGCTGCCGGAGGGGGCGAGCGAGGAGGAGCATCTGCGGCTGCTCGGGCTGCTCAACAGTTCCACCGCCTGCTTCTGGCTCAAGATGGTGAGCCACAACAAAGGCAGCACTGTCGACTCGAAGGGAGCGCGTCAGTCCCGTGTTCCTTTCGATGACTTTTATGAGTTCACCGGAACTAAACTGGAACACTTCCCTATTCCCAACCGGTTTCCGCTACAAAATGCAATGGCACTCGATGAGCTGGCGCAGAATATGACACAGATCCGAATCGATTCTTCAGCTATCAAAGCTCCGACCGCCACCCAGCTCCACGATATCGAGCAAGAATGGCACGCTATCCGCGCTCGTATGATCACGCTACAGGAGGAGCTCGACTGGCAGGTCTATTCTATCTACGGCCTGCTCTCCGAAGAGCTGTGTACGCGCACAGACGACCTACCTGAACTCTCCTTCGGAGAGCGCGCATTCGAGATCACACTCGCTCGCCGCATCAGTCGAGGGGAAGCACCCGACGACTGGTTCACCCGGCACAATACAACTCCCATAACGGAGATTCCCGATCACTGGCCGGATGCCTACAAGCAGGTCGTCCAACGCCGTATCGAGGCCATCGAATCCAACCGTGCCATCGGCATGATCGAACGCCCAGAATACAAACGACGCTGGGCGACGGAGGGCTGGAATGCTATTCAAGAGAGAACCCTTCGGTCGTGGCTCCTTGACCGCATGGAGTCGCGCGACCTCTGGTTCAACGACAACGGTCAGCCGCAGTTACTCACTCTCTCCAGACTCACCGACCGCCTAGCAGCCGAACAGGATTTCGTCTCGGTAGCGGCCCTCTATTCCCCTCGCACCGAACTGGCAAAGATTGTATCCGAACTGATCGCGCAAGAGCACGTGCCTTTCTTAGCAGCGTTGCGCTACAAGCCTTCCGGCCTGAAAAAGCGCAAGGACTGGGAGCACGTCTGGGACATGCAGAGGGAGGAGGATGCTATGCAGGACGGGCACGACAAGAACAAGTTCCGCGACTCGATCCCGGTGCCCCCCAAGTACACCTCCGCCGATTTCCTACGCACTTCCTACTGGCAGGCACGCGGCAAGCTGGATGTGCCGAAGGAACGCTTCATCTCCTACGGTTCGATGAATGTCGCCACCCCAGGGCTGTATGGCTGGGCCGGATGGGATCACCGCGAACAGGCCATGGCGATCGCCGTCCACCTGGCCGAGCACAACCTGTCGACCGAGGAGATCACTCCCTTCCTGGCCGGACTTCTCGAACTGCAGCCATGGCTGGACCAGTGGCACAACGAGGAAGACCCCGAGTACGGCATTTCACCTGCCGCGTTCTTGTCGGGCGATCGTCGCACCATGCAGGGCGAGCACCGCTTGACCGATGACGACCTGCGGAACTGGCGTCCGCAACCCGCTACCCGTGGCGGCGGTCGGCGCACGACGAAGAAGAAGGCCGTCCCAGCCGACGCGGGAGGAGACAACTGATGGCTCAGCCCCCACTGCTGCGCGACCTCATCGATATCAAGGAGCACATCGCCGGTTCGGACTATGTGCTCAGCCTGGCCGACGCGGCGACCGAGGAGGGCTCCACCAAGGCGGTCGAGGATTACGTCCTCACCGACCGCCTGCTCGCCAACTTCGACGAGGCCCTCGCACTGATCAAATCCGCGCTCGACGGGAACACCTCGAAACCCGCCTTCCTGCACGGTTCCTTCGGTGCCGGTAAATCGCATTTCATGGCGGTGCTCTACGCACTGCTGTCCGGCAATCCGGTGGCCCGTTCACGTAGCGAATTCGATCCGCTACTCACCAAACACGAGTGGCTGCTGTCCGACGGCAAGAAGTTCCTGATGGTGCCGTATCACATGATCGACGCCAAGGCGATGGAGCAGCGGGTGCTCGGCGGCTACGTCGACTTCGTGCGGAAACGGCATCCGGAAGCGCCGATCCCGGCGGTGTATCGCACCGACGCGCTGTTCACCGATCTGCGGCAGCTGCGCGCCACCATGGGCGAGGATCAGTTCCTCACCGCCCTCAATCGCGATTACGCCACGGGCGAGGACGACGAATGGGGTGATTCGGCGGCGTTCTGGACCACGCAGCGGATCGACACCGCCCTCACCGCGGACGAGGCCCAGGATGCCAGCGGCCTCAATCTGGTCACTCCGACCACGCCGCGGGAGCTGCGCGCCAAACTCGTGCACGATGCGGCCACCACCCTGCTGCCGGGGTTCACCCAGCGCGCCGCCGAGGACGAGAGCGGGTTCATCTCCCTCGACGCCGGGCTCAGTGTCATTGCCGCACACGCTAAATCGCTCGGTTACGACGGCATCATCCTGTTCTTGGACGAGCTGATCCTGTGGCTGGCCAGCCTCATCCACGACGAGAAGCGGGTGGCGCGGGAGGCCAGCAAGATCACCAACTTCCGGGAGGGCGGCGACGCCCGCCGGGCCATCCCGATCGTGTCGTTCATCGCCCGCCAGCGCGATCTGCGCGAACTGGTCGGCGAGGAACTCGCGGGCGCGGCGGAATCCGCCATTCAGGACGCGCTCAACCACGCCTCCGGCCGGTTCGATCTGATCAGCCTCGAGGACCGCAACCTGCCGCAGATCGCGCACGCCCGGCTGCTGAAGCCACGCGACGCGGCGGCGGCGGCCCAGATCAACGAGGCATTCGAGAAGACCAAGAAACTCGGCCCGAAAGTCTGGGACACGCTGCTCGGCTCGGATGAGAGCACCACCGGCGCGGACGAGGCGTCGTTCCGGTTGAGCTACCCGTTCTCACCCGCGTTCCTCGACACCCTCGTGCACATCTCGGCGGCCCTGCAGCGGTCACGCACCGGCCTGAAACTGATGGGCCAGTTGCTGGCCGACCATCGCAACGAGTTGCGCCTCGGCGACGTGGTACCGCTCGGCGACCTGTACGAGCAGCTGACTCGCGGCGGGGACCGGCCGTTCGTCGCCGACAAGAAGGTGCTGTTCGACGCCGCCGACAAGCTCTACAAGACGCGGCTGCGGCCCTACCTGCTCAGCTCGTGCGAGGTCACCGAGGACGATGTCGACACCTACCTGAATCGGCGCGACACCATCTCCGATGCCAAACTCGCGGGCAACTGCAAGAAGTTCGTCGGCCAGAACCGGCTGGCGTGCACGGTCCTGCTGGCTGCGCTCGCGCCCAGCGTTCCGGCATTGCGGGACTTGACCATTCGGCGGCTCGGCGCGCTCAACCACGGTTCGATCACGACCATGATCCCGGGCCGGGAAGAGGGCGTGATCAAGGACATGATCGGCGAGTGGGCCTCGCGGTTCCCCGAGATCAAGCCCACCGGAACCGATGTCAATCCCGGTGTGCGCCTGGAACTTTCCGGCGTGGACGTGGAGACCGTACTCGCCAACGCGCAGGTCAACGACAACCCGGCGAACCGCGCCGCGCTCGCCCGCGACCTGCTCTGCGAGGAACTGGGTCTCGAGCGCGCCAACGGCCGCTACGACGCCGACGAACTGCGGTTCGTGTGGCGCGGGTCCAACCGCGTCGTGGAAGTGATCTTCGGCAATATCAGCGACGAGGACAATCTGCCCAACCACGATCTGCAACCGGCGTTCGAAGGCCGCTGGCGCATCGTGATCGACCTGCCCTACGACGAGGGCACCCACACCCCGGTCGAGGACGCCGACCGTATTCGGCGACTGCGGGAACAGCAGGGCGGCAACCATCCCCGAGCGGTGGCCTGGTTACCGACGCATCTGACCAAACCGCGCTGGGAGGATTTCCGCCGCCTGCTCGTCGTCAGCAAGGCGCTGGCCGATCCGTACCGGTTCGACACCCAATACGCCCAGCACCTCAATCCCGACAACCGGGCCAGCGCGAAGCAGTTGCTGGAGTCTCAGCGCGAAACGCTGCGCAAGCAGGTGCTCGCCACCTTCAAGCAGGCATACGGCTTGTCGGAGCGCAAACCCAACGATGTCACCGACGATCTCGACCAGCACATCTATCCGCTGCCGGATATCGACGACCTGACCGTCTCGATCGGCCAGTCGCTGCACGACGCCCTGCGCACCATCGCGGGCAAGATGCTCGCCCACCAGTTCCCCGACCATCCGAATCTGGACCCGGATGCCAGTGGCACCGCCGTGAAACCGGTCGACGCGAAAACCGTGTTCACGCATGTGCGGACCGCGGCCGAAGCGCGCGACGGCCGCGTCGAGGTGCCGTCGAAGGACCGCGCGCTCATGCGCCGGATCGCCGAACCACTCGGGTTGGGTAGTCAGAAGGAAGCGTATTTCGAGCTGTCCCGGCGCTGGGCCGACCACTTCCGCAAAACCGCGCAGAACGAGGGCATCACCGGCGACCTGTCGGTGATCTCCCTCGGGGACTGGACCGATCTGCCGCAACCGCGCGGGCTGGAATCGCATATCACGAACCTGGTGATCGCGGCCTTCGCGGAAATGGACGACCGGGTGTGGGTGCGCGGCGGCATCCCCATCGACACCCCGGAACTCACCAAGATCCAATCCGGTGACGCGCTGCGCACCCAACCGCTGCCCAGCGAATCGGAGTGGGACACCGCCCGCAACCGGTTCGAGGTCATCTTCGGCGACAAGGCGCCCACCCTGCGCCGGGGCGGGCTGGTGCAGCAGTTCGCTCGCCAGATCGTCGGCGCCGCAACCAGATACCAGGATCCCGCAGGCCGTCTGGTGGAACAGCTGGAGAAGCACGCCGAATTCCTCGGCCTGGACGACACCGAACCGAGCGAACGCCTCGCCATCGCCCGCCGCTCGATCGACCTGCTGACCACCCTCGGATCGGCAGGCGGCGGATCGGCGGGCGCGAAGAAGACGGTCGAAGCGCTCGCCCACTTCGATCTGGCCGATATCAATCCCGACCGCTACGCGACCTCCATCAAATCGGCCGACACGGTGATCAGCGCGCTCACCCACGCCGCGTGGGACAACCTCGCGCAGGCCCGCTACCTCGGACCCGAAGGCGCGGCGCTGGTGGACTCGCTGCGCACGGTCGCCCGCGCCGACCAGCGCTCCGCCGACCTGGCCGAGGCACTGCGCAGCACGGACACCAAGATCACCGCCTTGTCGACCCGCAAGCTACGCGAGGCCGAGCGCAACCGACAGCAGACCGCGACCACCGACACACCGGTCACGACGAATCGCGTCGTCGCGCCCCGATCCGAGGACGTCGACCTCAACACACCCAGCAGCGACCCGCGCCTGCCTGACACCATCGACACGCCGACCGGCGGGGTGAGTACCACCCGGCGTTCCGGCAAATACACCACCGAGGCGGGCACGGCGTCGGAAACCTTCGCGGCGGAAATGGCGGAGCTGGCGAGGCAGGAGCCGACAGCCACCATCGAGATCCTGTGGCGGGTCGTCGAATGACCAGGACCACCGAGGCGACTGCCCTGCGACTGTCGAGAGTGACAGTCGCCCAATATCTCTCGTCACGCACGCGGCTCGCGGACGTGCTCCGCACCCAGGGCGCTCCCGAAACGCTGCTGCTTCGGGGTGAGCCGGTGTGGGAAGGCGACCCCGTCCTGGCCCTCGCCGACGGCCGTCACGCCCGGGTCGTGGTCGCGGCGTCCCCGCTGTCCGTGCACGAAATGGTGCTCGCGCACGCACGGGAGATCGACCCCGATCCTCGCCTGCTGGTGGTCCTCACCGATGTCGAGGAACACGACCTCGATCCGGCGATCCTCGCGCGCACCCACCGCGGTCGCGTCTACACCGTCGACCGGTGGGATATCGTACGAGAAACCTTCGGCGCCAACGCCATCGATCCTCGGCTCAAACGGGACGGCTGGGCCTGCGAGGCCCTGCTCGACGCCGCGGGCGCGCACGGCTGGCCGATCGAGCTGGCGGGCGGAACATTGTCCCGCACACCCGCGCTCGCCGCCCTGGCCGCCCGCCGATTGGGTCTCGGCGCGGTCGGTGACCGCATCGATCCGCAGACCCTGCTCGATTGGTCCCAACGCCCCGGCGGATCCGGACTGCTCCTCGATCTGCGGGCTCCCGAGCGGGAGGGGCTCGCCCAATTCCTGAGCGAGAAAGAACAATCCGGTGCGACCGGCCGGATGCTGACCGCGCTCGCGCACACCGGACACGGTCCCGAGGCCATCGCCTACGGTCTACTGTGCGCGGCCCTGTGGCAGCACGCGATCCCGAGCAACGCGGTCTATCAGGCGCGGGGGCGCGTGGAACGCTGGCTCGGCGACCAGCCGCCCGCCGTGGGCGAGGCACTGGACCGGCTGCTCGCCGCATTCGGCCGCACCTGCGAGGAATACGTCCGAGACCTGCTGGTCAAGGCACGCACCGCCGCCGAACTCCACGACGAGGCCGACGAGTCGGCGCGCCAGGCCCGAAAAATCGCCGACACGGTGCTCACCCACGCGGATCTGCTGGTCCGGCAATTCGGCGCCGGTGAGGCCGCGTCGAGCAGCCCGATCCTGACAACCGGCCTGGAAGCACGATTCACCGCCGCAGGCAACGCACTCGGCCGCGGACAGCTCGACGAGGTCGACGCGGCGGTCACGCGGCTGCGCGAGCACGACCTCGCGCCCGACCATCGGGTCCGGATCAGCCGGGTCCGGATGGCGCAACGCCTCACCCGATGGCTGCATACCGATCCCGATCCGACCACCGACACCGTCGCCGGGGCGCTGAACCGCCAGATTCGCGATACCGCGTGGGCCGACCGCGCTCTCGACTATCTCGACGCGGGCGGCGACGAGGATGCCGCATTGCGGGTCGCGTACCACGCGCTCATCACCCGGGCCCGCGAAGTGCGTCGCGAATTCGACCGCGAGTTCGCGAAAACGCTTGCGATATGGACGGATTCGGGTTCCGATCCGGGTTCGATGCTCACCGTCGAGACCTTCCTGCACCGCGTGGTGCGCCCGCTGGCGGCCACGGATCGGGTGCTGCTGATCGTCGTGGACGGGATGAGCGCCGCCATCGCCACCGAGCTGGCAGGCGAACTGCGGAGCACCTTCGCCGAATACGATCCCCTGCCCGGAGAGGGAAAGCCCTATCGCCGCACCATGGCCGCGGCCCTGCCGAGCCTGACCGCGGTGTCGCGCACCTCCCTGTTCGCGGGCAAGCTGATGAAGGGCGACCAGAAGACCGAGCAACGTGTCTTCCCCGAGCACAAGTTCTGGGGCGCGAAAACCGCTCGCGTCTTCCACAAGAACCACCTGCGTAGCGAGCCCGGTGACAGGTTCGGCCAAGATCTGCAGGCCGCCCTCGCCGATCGCGACTGCCATGTGGCCGTGGTACTCAACACCATCGATGATCGGCTCGCGAAAGAAGCGAAACTCGACGACTCCGGCTGGGAAGCCAGGGAAATCGGTGACCTGCGCGCGCTCGTGAGCGCCGCCGCCGGACACGGCATGGTCGTGCTGATCACCAGCGATCACGGCCACGTGATCGACCGGCACGGCGTATCGGTCGAGGCCGCCGAGGTCGGTTCGGCGCGGCATCGCCTGCCCGCCGCCGAACACGACCGGCTCGCCGATGCCGAGATCGCGCTGCGCGGTCCGCGGGTGGTGTGGCCCGAACCGGGCGCGTCGATCGTCGCCCTCTGGGACAACGACTCCCGCTACACAACGCAGAAAGCCGGATACCACGGCGGGGCGAGCCTGGCTGAGATCACCATCCCGGTACTGGCTTTTCTGCCGTTCTTCACCGACCCGCCGAAGGGCTGGCGTGAACTGGGCGACCAACGCCCGGTGTGGTGGAAGGACCCCTCCGATGTCGTCCCGGAGGTGCCTTCACGCCCGATCGCTCCCCAGGTGGCCAAGCGCGTCGAGCGCAAAGTCCAGCAGGCCCTCACCAACCAGATCTCGCTGGACATCCCACTGCCGTCCGAACCGTCGCTCGAGCCGGTGTCGAGTGCCCTCAGCCCAGTGGACACACTGGTCGCCCAGTTGCTCGCCTCGGAGGTGTTCGAAGCGCAACTCGAACAGCTGGCTCGCAAACCGACGATCACCAAACTGGAAAAGGCGATCCGCGCCCTGCTCGACGGTCCGCAGTCCACCACCGCTCTCGCGCAGCGCGTGGGTGACCCGCCGACCCGTGCGAGCGGCTTCGCCGCCATCCTCGGCCAACTGCTCAATGTGGACGGCATCCAGGTATTGGAAACCCTCGGCGATGGCCGCACCCTCCGGCTGCATACCGGCCGGCTCCGCGATCAGTTCGGGCTGCGAGGCTGACATGCGAGACTGGGCCCGTGAGTAACGTGCAGCCGCTACCGGTGAGCGCGGCCCGTCGGCGAGCGGTCATCGACGCGCTGCGTCGTGGCGCGGTCCCCGAGAGCGGCCTCGACGTGCTCGCCACCGGGCTCGATCGGTTCGAGGACGCAGTCCATGCCGAACTCGACGCGGTCGCCTCCGGCGGTGCGGTGTTCAAGGCCGTCCGCGGTGAATACGGATCCGGTAAGACCTTCTTCTCCCGGTGGCTCGGCGAGCAGGCCAAACGCCGCAACTTCGCGGTGGCGGAAGTCCAGATCTCCGAGACGGAGACACCGCTGCACAAACTGGAGACGGTCTATCGGCGACTCACCGAGCGGCTGACCACGTCCAGCTTTCCCCCCAGCGCGCTACGGCCGGTGGTGGACGCTTGGTTCTACGCGCTGGAGGAAGACGCCGTCGCCGACGGCGTCTCCGACGACGACCTGGCCGATGCCGTCGACAAACTCATGACCGCGCGATTGGCCGAGGTCTCCAGGCACGCACCGTCTTTCGCGGCGGCATTGCGCGGATACCGCAACGCCGTACTCGGCGGTGACGAGGCCACCGCGGCGGCGGTGTTGGCCTGGCTGGGCGGGCAACCGAATGTCGCCGCCTCGGCTCGCCGGGCCGCAGGCGTGCGCGGTGACCTCGACCATTTCGGAGCGTTCGGCTTCCTGCAGGGTCTGCTGACAGTGTTGCGGGACTCCGGGCACCGCGGGCTGCTGGTAGTGCTCGATGAGGTCGAGACTTTGCAGCGGGTGCGCTCCGACGCGCGCGACAAGGCGCTCAACGCATTGCGCCAGCTCATCGACGAGGTGTATTCCGGCCGTTTTCCGGGGCTGTATCTGCTGATCACCGGGACGCCCGCCTTCTTCGACGGGCAGCAGGGCGTGCAACGGCTGGCACCGCTGGCACAGCGGCTGGCGACCGATTTCACCACCGACCCGCGATTCGACAATCCGCGCGCGGTGCAGATTCGCCTACCCGGATTCACACTCGAATCTCTCACCTCACTCGGCATCACCATCCGCGACCTGTATGCGGCGGGCACCGATAACAGCGCACGCATCATCGAGGTCGCCGACGATGCCTACATCGCCGATCTGGCGATCGCGGTCACCGGGTCGCTCGGCGGTAAGGTCGGCGTCGCGCCGCGCCTATTCCTCAAAAAGCTGGTCGGCGATGTGCTCGACCGCATCGATCAGTTCGCCGATTTCGACCCGAGACAGCACTACCGGCTCACCGTCGGTTCGACCGAATTGACCGATACCGAGCGCAATCTCGTCAGCGCCGACGATATCGACCTGGAACTGTGAGCCCCCCGGCCGAGGCGACATCCCCTGCGATCGACCGGCTCGACCCGGTGATCGTCCATCACATCGTCAATACCCTGGGCTGGCCGGATCTGCGTCCGCTCCAGCGGGCCGCCATCGATCCGCTGCTGCGTGGCGAGGACGCGATCCTGCTCGCCCCCACGGCGGGCGGCAAGACCGAGGCGGCGTGTTTTCCGCTGCTGAGCGCGATGACCCACGACGACTGGCGCGGGATGTCGGTGCTTTACCTGTGCCCCTTGAAGGCCCTGTTGAACAACCTCGTCACCCGTGTCGACGGTTACGCACAGTGGGTGGGGCGCCGCGCGGCGCTCTGGCACGGTGACATCGGCGAATCGCAGCGCAATCGAATCCGCGCCGAACCTCCCGATGTCCTGCTGACCACCCCGGAATCGTTGGAAGCCATGCTGATCGGAGTGAAAACCGATCACGGCCTGCTGCTCGGTTCCATCCGAGCGATCGTCGTCGATGAGGTGCACGCCTTCGCGGGAGATGACCGCGGCTGGCATCTGCTGGCCGTGCTCGAGCGGCTGCAGAGGGTGACCGGGCGGCCGATACAGCGCGTGGGTTTATCTGCGACCGTGGGTAATCCGCACGAACTACTGACCTGGTTACAGGGGTCCGGTGCCGGAACGCGACCTGCTTCGGTCATCGCTCCCGATCTTCCAGGCCATTCCGGTACCGATTCGCCGACGCAGCAGGTTGGCGTGCCGTCCAGACCGCCCGGCGAGGTCGAACTGGACTACGTGGGCTCGCTGGAGAATGCCGCCAAAGTGATCGCAGCGCTACATCGTGGTGAGAAGCGGCTCGTCTTCTGCGACTCCCGCCGCCAGGTGGAGCAATTGGGGGCCGCCCTGCGGGCACGGGATGTGACAGTGTTCCTCTCCCATGCTTCGCTGTCGACCGATGAACGCGCCCGCGCCGAGCAAGCCTTCGCCGAAGCCCGCAATTGCGTGATCGTCTCCACCTCCACCCTCGAACTCGGCATCGATGTCGGTGATCTGGACCGCGTCATCCAGATCGATTCGCCCGGCACCGTCGCGTCCTTCCTGCAGCGCATCGGACGCACGGGACGTCGCGCGGACAGCACACGCAACTGCCTGTTCCTCGCCACCACGCCGGACACCCTGGTGCAGGCCGCGGGATTATTGCTGCTCTGGAGTCGCGGCTGGGTCGAACCCGTGACCGCGCCCCCGCATCCGCGCCACCTCATCGCCCAGCAGCTGCTCGCGGTCACCTTGCAGCACGGCACGTTGGGCAACCGCGTGTGGTCGCAGGAATGGAACGGTCTGCCACCGTTCGATCGGTCCGCCGAACCGATCATGGCGTACCTGGTCTGCAACGGTTATCTCGATTCCGACCAGGATCTGCTCTTCATCGGCACGGAGGCCGAAAAACGCTTCGGCCGAAGGAATTTCCTCGAACTCACCGCGTCCTTCACCGCACCGCCGCAGTTCACCGTGCTCGCCGGGCGGCAGGAGATCGGCCAGACCGACGCCTCGGTGCTGACCGACGACCGGCCCGGCCCTCGCCTGCTGCTACTCGCGGGCCGCAGCTGGCGCGTCACCTACATCGACTGGAAGCGGCGACGGGCGTTCGTCGAACCGGCGGAAGGCGGCGGGGTCGCGAAGTGGTCGAGTCTCGGCGTTCGGGGCTTGTCCGCCGAGCTGACGCGCGCCATGCGGGCTGTTCTACTCGGCGAGGATCCTGACGTATCGCTGACTCGGCGCGCTCTCATCGCCTTGGCGGAACAGCGCGAACACCGGGCAGGCACCGTGGCCGCCGACGCGACGCTCATCACGTCCGAATCGGGCACCGTGCGCTGGTGGACATGGGCGGGGTACCGCGCGAACGCGACCCTCGCGGCAAGCTTCGACGGGGTAGCGGATCCGGACCAGCGGCCCGGTGACCTCGCAGTTCGACTGCGCGATGATCTGACACCGCAGATGTGGCAAGCGGTCTCGCGGTCGTTGGATCCGGACCGGCTCGCTCTGCCGACCGTCGATCCGCGCGCGGTGGCCGGGCTCAAGTTCTCCGCCCTGCTCCCGGAACACCTCGCGGCCGCGAGCGTTGCCGCTAGGCTCGCCGACTTCTCCGGCGCTCGACTCGCGCTGTCCGATCCCACACGGTGGCGTGTGGTTTCCTGACGCCACGTGCGGGTCCCCCAGATGAAAACCAACCAGTCTCGATGCCGCGTGCGCTGCGCAGCCAATTCGATTGTGGTATCAGGTATTACGCAGCACACCAATCGAACGACAGCAGGGGGACACGCGGTGGCGGTCGACAGCCCGAAGCTCCAGGACGTTCTGAAACAGATCAGAACCGGGGCCATGCAGCTTCCGGACTTCCAGCGCGACTGGAAGTGGGACGACCAACGGATCCGTGAACTGATCGCAACCATCACCCTCGACTACCCCTTGGGTGTGGTGATGACCTTGGAAACCGGTGGCAAGTCGCCGTTCCGCGCCCGTGCCCTCACCGGCGCGGAAACCACCGAGCCGGTGGAACCCGACCTCTTACTGCTCGACGGGCAGCAACGCCTCACCTCGCTGTTCCAAGCGCTGTACATGGACGTACCGGTGCGCACCACCGACGCTCGGGGCAACGAACTACATCGCTGGTACTACATCGACATCGCGAAAGCCGTCGCCGCGCCGGCGGACCGCGACGACGCCATCGTCTCGGTGCCGCCGGAGCGGCGGGTACGCGCCACCTCTGCCCGCACCGTCGAACTCGACCTCCGCGATACCGAATCTGAATGTCGTGCCAAGCATTTCCCACTCCACATCGTCTTCGATACCGACCGCGTGCACGCTTGGATGCGAGAGTTCGTCAAGCTCGATGACGAGAACTGGTCACTGTGGCCGAGTTTCGATCAAGCAGTGCTGCAGAACGTGCACTCCTTCCTCATTCCGATGATTCGACTGGAGGCCTCCACCACACCCGACGCGGTGTGTTCGGTATTCGAACGGGTGAATACCAATGGCGTGCCACTCAACGTGTTCGAATTGCTGACCGCCACGTATGCCGGTAACCGCGACTACGAAGGCCAGTACTCGGACTACTACCGGCTGCCCGAGGTGTGGCAAGACATCAAGAAGGAACTCGCGACCACCTACCCTGTGTTCGGGCAATTGGAGGTCAACATAGAGAACGGACTGACCAGCGTCGACTTCCTCCAAGCCGTTGCACTCGTATACACCTGGGAGCGGAAGCAGCAGAACAGTCGCAATGCATCGGTGTCGTGTAAGCGACGCGACCTGCTCAACCTGCCACTGCCCGACTTCGATCGCCTCGCTCCCCAGTTGAGGGATGCCTTCGCGTGGGTCGGCAAGTTCCTCGATCAACAGTGCATCGTCCGCTCCACCGATCTCCCCTACCGAACGCAACTTGTACCCCTGGCTGCCGTTCGTGCCATTCTGGGAGACCGCACCGACGATCCGGAGATCCTGGAAAGAATCACCCGCTGGTACTGGTGTGGAGTCCTCGGTGAAATGTACAGCGGATCCACCGAGAGCCGGTTTCCGCGCGATGTCGAGCAACTGATCGACTGGGCGAAGTCTGCTGGGCAAACTCCCGACACCGTCGTCGAAGCAGTCTTCCTGGAGGACCGCCTCGACACTCTCTCTACGCGAAACAGCGCAGCGTACAAGGGAATCTACGCCCTACTCGTCAAGCAACAAGCGGTCGACTGGTACTACAGCCATGAACCGCTGAGTCCCGGCACCCTGCAGCAGAACGCCGTCGATATCCGTCAGGTCTTTCCCAAGAACTGGTGCAGCCGCAACAAGATTCCGACCGCACGTGCAAACTCGATCGTGAACAAGACGATGCTCTCGCACCGCGCGAGCCGCAGCCTGGTCGGTGCTCCGAGCGCCTACCTGCCTGTGCTCGCCGGTGAATCCGGCACCCGCGACGAATGGTTCGACGATATCGTTGCCACGCATCTGATCGACCCGACCGCCCTACGCGCCGACGATTTCGACAGCTATTACACCGACCGCTCCCGTCAACTCCTGGATCTGGTGAAAAGCGCGATGGGCAAGGGCACCGTCTTCCGTGAGCCGACAGAGCGGTAATCATGTCGCAATCCCCCAACCTCGAAGACGTCAAGAAGCTGAAGGACTCCGACATCACGGTGTCGGACCTGCTCGCGTTCTTCGGCTTCCGATATCGAAACTTCGAATCCGTCCCGGCGATCGATGCGGCATTGGAGGCCCTCGGCCTCACGACCGAACCCCCATTCGCGACATGCGGACGAGGTGCGACAGTCAAAGTCATCGACATCCACGAGGCCCCGGTTTCCCCTCCGACGGACATAGAGGAAACCGAGGGACTCGAGCCGGGCACGCTGCCACAGCGCCCGTTCCTGGTGAGCGATCTTCCGTCTGCCACAGCCGGATTGACCCAGATTTCCTCCGACAGCACACTTCAGAATGCGCTGCATCTGATGCAGACCGAAGGCTACTCGCAGATACCGGTCATCGACGGCCCGTCCAGCCTCAGGGGGATCATCACCTGGAAGTCCGTTGCCACCATGTATCTGCGTCCCGGAGCGGGGCATACGCTCATTGACGCAATGGCCACCGCGGAAACCGTAGACCTCCACCGGGACCTGTTCCGGGAGCTCTCTCGCCTGTGCGATCACGGATATCTATTGGTACGCGACGATGATGGCAAGCTGACCGGAATCATCACACCCACCGATATCACCGATCGCTTCCACGAGACCGCCCTGCCGTTCTTCCTGGTCGGCGAGATCGAGATCCAACTGCGCTCATGCCTGGGCGCGCTCCATCCCGACGCAATTCGTGGAGTCCAAAGCAAGAACAACAAGACCGGGGATATCGGCGACCTGATGTTCGGCGACTATCTCAAACTGCTGCGTCCGGACAGCCAGAACCCTTCGTTCGACGCTGCCGCGGAAGCGAACTGGAAGGCACTCGGGTGGCTCGGTGTGGACCGAGCCCGCTTCATCGATCACCTCACCAAGGTGAAGAATATCCGCAACGGCATCGCACATTTCGACACGAAACCGCCGAGTGCCACCGATCTCGACGTTCTTCGGAAATTCTCGGCTCTGCTGAAGCAGCTCATGTGAGGGCATGCGGTGAAGCAGATCGTCCGTCATTGTCGGCCCGTGCAGCATCCCAGGCCGTGCGCGGTTCTCGCCATCGAACCCGACCGTATCAACCTCGGTGACGCTCTTCGGTCAACGGTCCGGGCGGGTGAACATGCCACGGCGGCTATGTCGAGTGCACCGAGAGCACCCGTGATCTGGCGCGAGTCGATGACCCTGGCAACAATATGTTCGGAGTGGACATCGATCGCCGCACCGCGGTAGCCCAGATCGCGGCTGGGGTGTCGGTGTTTCAGTTCTTCGGGCATGATCAGTTGGTGTCAGAGTTCGTTTTTTCGTTGCAGTACAAGGACTCCGGGAATTGGGAGATCTGCCAGTCGGAGGGATTGATCGGCGTCAGGTCCAGCCGCCGCGCTCAGGAAAGGGCGCAGGAAGTCAAGCGTGGGGATACCGTGTATGTCTGGCGTGGCGGTACGCCGAAGCCTCGCACAGGACTGATCGCAAGGCTCATGGTCGCCGGACCGGGGCGAGTAGCGAAGAATCCTCCGTGGCCCGACCCTCAGCAGTATACCTGGGTGATACCTATCGAAGACGTTGTCACTCTGGAAACCCCAGTGCCGGATCGGTTTCCGGGCAACCGGCAGGGAGTTCGGTTCAAGGTCGAGAACACCGCGGTGCAACAAGGCCTCCAAATGATCTCGGCAGAATCCGCCGCACTGATGGAAAAGTGCTTCACCGACGAGGGTTTCGCACCGGTAGGCGCATCTCCGTTGCCAGATCCTGCGGCAGTAGCCACACAAGGCGGCTGGTCCACCGACCAAGAGTTGATCCGAAAGGTGGAGCAGGCTGCGATATCCGCGGTACGCAGCCATCTCCGGGCAGATGGATGGCACGAGACACGAGATTGCCAACAGGACGGATGCGGCTACGACTTGCTGTACCGGCGTGGCGTCGACGAGGAAATGCCCGTCGAGGTGAAGGGAACGGCCGGCATGGTTCGGCGCTTCGTATTGACTCGGCGCGAGCATGAGGTGTTATCGACCGATGCCCGGGCACGGCTGTATCTCGTGATGGATGCCCTTGTCCACCCGAAGGTCGAGGCCCTCGATTGGCGAGGGGTATCACAGTTGGGGGTAGCACCGGATCGTTGGCGGGTCGGCGCGTAACTCGCGCTCGAGGTCCGAGCTGGTCGGTCGGAACAGGTGAGCCACGAACAAACGCGGCTGCCATCCGTCGTCGAGTTTTATCGGCGGACCTCCATGCTCTGTGTCACTCTACTGCAGGATCTTTCACGCTACTCGAGGTTTATCTTGACGCGCTTTTCTTATCGCTCCACCGCACACGCTCTATCTGCATTCCCTGTCGAGGAAGAGGTGCTGAAGAAGGTTCCGCACCACCAGAGGTTGTCGGCGATCATCGCGAAGCACCAGGCCGCAGGTTCGAAGGAGAAGAACTCCTGGGATCGAAGTTTGCCTGTGCTCGCGCGGGTCTTGGTCGACGCGGGCTTGGCAGACGTCGAAATGCTCATCGAATACAAGTTGCCGGGATCGGCTGGTCGTGCTGATGTGGTGCTCGCTGGAGTACACCCCGAGACCGGCGATGACAACTACGTCGTGGTCGAACTGAAGCAATGGAGCAAAGTCGGCCTTGCGTGGAGCAGTGAGGTGCCGGAACTTTCTCGGACAGTGACCCAAAGTAGAATTTGGGTAACTGAACGGAGTTGTTTGTGGCACAGAAGAAGTCGCGTCAGTTCAGCCCGGAGTTCCGGGAAACAGCGGCACGTGAGGTGGTCGAGAAGTCTCGAACGGTCGCCGATGTAGCACGCGATTGCGGGGTAACTGATCAGACGATCCGGAACTGGGTGAAACAGTTTCCGCGCACTCATTCGACGGGCACGGGCTTGTCGTTGCCGGAACGTGCCCGGTTGAAGGAATTGGAGCGTCGGGTCAAGGAACTGGAAGAGGAGAACCGGTTCCTGGGAAAATCGGTGGCCTTCTTCGCGAGGAAGCACCGGAACGGTCAAGTACGCGTTCATCGCGGCCGAAGAAGGCAATCATTCCGTGGTCGACATGTGCCGGTGGGCGGAAGTATCCCGGTCGGGATTCTATGACTGGCGCAACCGAAAACCATCGGCCACCGCGCAGTGGCGCGAAATCCTCGAAGCCGAGATCCGGTTCTGTTTCGAGAATTCCGACGGCACCTACGGCTACCGCCGTGTCCACGCCCAGCTCGCCCGCTGGGGCACCATGATCGATCCGGACACTGTCCGGAAAATCATGCGCCAGCTGGGGCTGGTGCCGTGCCAGCCCCGGCCGTTCCGGCCGGTCACCACCGTCGCCGGCGACGCCGCCGACCTGCCGGACCGGGTGGCGCGCGACTTCACCGCCGACGCGCCCGGACGCAAACTCGTCGGCGACATCACCTACATCCGAACCTGGGAAGGATGGCTGTATCTCCCCACAGTGCTCGACTGCTATTCGAAGAAAGTCGTCGGCTATGCGATGGCTGATCACATGCGCACCGAATTGGTCACCGATGCACTGCGCATGGCCGCCCCGGAACCTACCCCTCGCCGCCGGAACAACAATTCTTCACAGCGACCGCGGCAGCCAGTATCTTTCCGCTGAATTCGCGGCAGTGGCGAAAGAGCTCGGCATCCTACGGTCGGTTTGCCGCACAGGAACTTGTTATGACAACGCGTGGGCAGAATCGTTCAACGGCCCCCTGAAGAACGAGCGCGTGAACCGAACCCAATACCCGACCCGGGAAAACCGCAAGGATGTCGCCCGCTATATCGAGCTGCGGTACAACCAGATTCGGATTCACTCCGCAATTGACTACCGCACACCGAACGAAGTAGAGTCAGAATGGTTCGATCGGAATCAGACAGCTTGAGATGACCAAAATCTCGCTGTCCGAGAAATTCCCGGCCCCTCAAGGCGCACGAAGGCCGCCTCGTTTGGCGCCGGCGCTGACTACCCGCCCGTAGACCAAGCGGCCCACATCAACGCCCTGCTCCTCACTGAAGCCCCGGATCCTACGAACCAGACCGCGCGTCCAGGTGCACGCGTCCCGGTATGCCTGATCGCCAACGAACAACTCGCCCCAATCGGGTTGGCCTACCCAAAAGTAGTTGCGCTACAGATCTTTCAGGACTCGATGCAAGATCCAGTGACATCGTCTTGGCGAGCTTGAAATTCAACAAACTATTCGGAGCATCGAGCTGGATGAGCTCCTTGGCCCAGTCCTCGGCCTTACCCTGTAGCACTTCTGCGAGATCCTGCAACTGACTCGTCACAGACAGCAACTCCCCTGAGGAAATACAAGCTGAACAAGACTGCACGCAACTCCCCACAGCCCCCCGGATTCGTCCGAGTACGACAGTATGACTGAATATCGAGCGAGAGCTCAACTCGTACAGAACATTTGACACCAGGTTCTCCACACACCCCAGTGCATCCTCAGTACCAGACGATCAAACAGGCGCATACGGATCACTTACGCGGTCAAGAACTGCGGCGCACGTGCTCCAGCCAGCATCTCCGTTGACTATCGGCATACGGCCCCCGCAGGCGACCTGGTTGAACGCGAGCTACATGACTGGCTACCCGACGCACAGATATTCGTCGACGACTACGTAACCGATGAACTGCCCGTGATGCCCTGCGCTGAACTCTCGGAGCCGTGAGCGAATGAACTGGTGGACTGTCGGGCTGAGTGTCTTCGTTATCGCCGTCACGATAATGGCGTCTTGATCACTACTTCGTGTGGCGACGGGCCAATCCCGGCGGTCATGCCTACGGGCACGTTGGGTAAGTGCCCGAGGTGACCTCCTATGACGTCTACGACGCTCCGACCAAGGTGATTACCGGACATCACAAAGTTCGCCCTCGATCCGCAGACAAGGCGGCTGGCAAACCAGTGAAAAAATAGCACAACCGGATGGAGTCCGAATCATGAACGCACGCCTGTGTTCATGTGACGAAGGTTCGCCACGGCCCTGTCGGACAGCATCCTCAGCCTGCCGCTCTACCCTGCGATGAGCAGAACCGACATCGATGACACCGCCACCGCGGTCCGCAAGATCGCCACCGCCTACCAGCGCTGAACCGAAAGGAAACCCACCGCATGGCGAAAACGGAAGGTACGCAGATCATCCTCGTCAACCCTGACAACCAGGTACTGCTGTACCTGCGCGACGACAAACCCGGCATTCCCTACCCCAACTTGTGGGCGCTGCTGGGCGGCATGATCGAAGACGGCGAGACGCCACTGCAGACCATCATCCGCGAAATCGACGAGGAAATCGGCATCCAACTCGACCCGCAACACGTCCACCACCTGAGCACCCGCGACCTGGACTTCGGCATCGAACACACCTTCACCGCCGCCGCCGGCTTCGACATCGACGACGTAACCCTCACCGAAGGCCAAGGACTTCGCTGGTTCAGCCGAACCGACGTAGCGACGACAGAGCTGGCCTACGCCGACAACGCCATCCTCGAAATCTTCTTCAGCACACTGACCTCATCGCATTAGCCTCACCGCCACCACGGAACACGGCTCGGCGCCAAACCAGCTCCATGAACCCGAACCGACTCGCAGCATCGGCTGGGACTGCTCCGCCCCCGGCGGTGATAGCCTGCGAACGGGACCTTTCGTGGTTCGCTGGGGAGGGCAGCCAGGTGACAACACTCGAGGTGGACGCGAGACGGTTACGTTCGGAGATCGCCGCATTCTATGCCGGTTTCGGCCAACCGAACGAGCTGAAATCAGCACTGCGAGAAGCGTCGTTGCTGGTGCCGTTGACCGACGATGATCGGGTTTTCACTCTCACCTACGGTGGCGTCCAGTGGCTGTGCGGCTTCACCGACATCACGGAATACGCACGCTTCATGACAGAACGCGGCGTGGTAGCCGATCAGCAATATCGGTTCCACACGTTCCAGGGCTCCCGCCTGATCGACTTCGCCGCTGAACAGGTAGATCCGACCGGCGTCGCCGTCGACATGCTCGGTGCCGCGCCAATGGCGTTCGGCCCCGATCTGACAGCAGACGCGACGGCCTTCGGCCAGGTGTAGTTCCGTGGGTGAATTGAATGTCGATCCCACCGTGCTGGAACAGGCCGCCAACGGAATCAACGGCATCATCGGTGAACTATCCGAACTGGGTATCGGCGAAACCGGGGCGGTGGGTCGCGGATTCTCGCTGTTGGCCCTGTCACCGACAGAAGCGGGAAAGTCGGTGGTGCAGTCAACGTTCGAGACCTTCACCGAGCGGTGGTCATGGGGTGTACGCGCGCTGGTGCAGTCGGGCAACGCGATCGCCGAGACACTGGGCTTGGCGGCGGGCCGCTACCACATCATGGACGAGCAGTTCTCGAACACTTTCAAAGAGGTGTTCACCCATCTCGCAGGCAACCCACATCTGACCGACGCCGAGATCGACGCGAGGTCATGGACCGACACCTTGTCCGATAATTCGGTCAATTGGGTGTTGCACCCGGACTACAGCGGCGATTCGTTCACCCAGGCGTTCGACAAGGTCGGTGACAACGTATCGCTGCTGGGTCAGCTGGGCGCGCACGCGATGTCGGCGGATATGCCCGACCAAGGGCTCACCGGAATGTTTCTGCCCGACACCGGGCTGGCTGCCAAAGCAGCCGAGATCCAGCAAACTCAGGCTGCGGCACGTGGGGGGAAGTAAAACAGGGTGGGTATCGGAGATTTCGTCAACAATCTCGGCGACAAGATCGAAAAAGGAATCGAGTCGGCCGCACAGACCGCCGGTGAACTCGCCGACTCCGCTCTCGACAAAGCCGCAGACGTCGCCCACGGTATCGGTGCCGACAGTGTGGGTGAGGCGCTCGACGATCTGGGAGACCAGATCGTCGACGCGACCGGCGGTGAGCTGAAAGAGCGAGAACTCGGCGAGAGCGACGACCCCAAGGAACTGGTACGCGGCGAACCATCGCGAATCAACGAAGTCGCCGAACATGTCGGCAAGATCGGCACCTCGATCGAACAGACCGGTGACGCACTGCGCAAAATCGACGTCGCGGACTGGTCCGGTTCGGCGGCGTCGACGTTCCACGACGAGTTCGCCGAACAGCCGAAGCTGTGGTGGGACGGCGCCGACGCCATGACGAAAGCCAAAACCGCACTCGGAAATTGGTTCCACGAAGTTACCGCCGCCCAAGCCAAAGCTTCCGAGGCAATAACCAAATGGAACGAAGCCGACACCGAGGAACGCAACCGCAAGAACGAGTGGAACGCCCGGTCCGAGGAAGACCGCAAAGGCAAAAACCTCAGCGACACCTGGACCGCGCTTCGCGACCAAGCCCGAGCGATACTGCGTGATGCCCGCACCTCCCGCGACAACGCCGCTACGACCGCCGCCGCCGCGATCGCCGCCGCCACCGAGACCGCACCGACCGAACCGCCATTCCTCTCACGCTGGGGCAGCAATTTCGAAGACGCCACAAATGCCCTCGAACAGGCAAAACTGAACTTCACCTCCGGGCTCCTGACCTCGCTGACCGGAATGGTGCAGTTCGTGCGGTCGATCTCGATCCTCGACACCTACAACCTCACCCACCCCGCCGAGTACCTGTCCTCGATGTCCGATATGGGCACCGGCCTGGTCATCGCCGCCGCTGACCCGAAGGCAACCGCCTCGGCGATGCTATCCGGATTCAGGACCAACCCATCCGAAGCATTGGGTGCGCTTACCGGTGATGTGCTCACCACCGTCGCGACCGGTGGCGCCGGTTCGGCGAAACTCGGCGTGTCGGCAGTGGACAAGGTCGGGGACGCGTCCAAGGTCGCCCGTGCGGGCCGAAGCGTGGTCGAAGACGCCGGTAGCGCGGGCGCCAAGCACACCCCCACGACCAACCCCGCGAACACCGCGGCATCGAAAACGGGAGAGGCGGCACCGAAAGGCGACGCCACCCCGAACAGCACCACTCCGGCGACCAAACTCGCCGACAGTAGCCCCCAGCCGAACAACCCGACCAGCACCGAGCCGACGGGTGCGGGATCTCGGTCTCCTGAGACAAGCCCCTCGGCTCACGGCGGCGATCCCGCCACCCCCAACTCCGCGGCGCCGGACACCTCCCCACAGACATCGGGAAATTCGGCTTCAGCGGCGGATTCCGGCGGACATACCGGAACAACCGAACCATCGCCAGGACGGCCCGAAGGAGCCCTTGAATCATCGGGATCCGGTACTTCGCAAGCTGATTCGTCACCCACGCGGCATGACGATGGTTCCGGCCACCTCACCGAAGACACCCCCGCTCGGCCGACGTCCGACGATCCGCCCGCAGCCACCCGATCCGATCCGGACGCACCGGCACCCGCGGCAGCGACACCTGAGCCCCATACTCCCCAGCACAGCGACTCCACACCCGGATCACCCGACCCGGATCACGGCGGCAGTTCGCCGGAGCACAACAGCTCCACCCCCGAGCACGAGACGCCCGCAGACAACAACAACGGTCACGACCCGAACCGCGATCCCGACGATCCGGCCACCACTCCAGGCACTGGCGAGCACTCACCCAACGACCATCACGACCCCGGCAGCACCGACGACCAGGTAGCGCGCAACGACGTCGACCACGGCGAGGACGGGCGCGGATCGGTCGGCGATGAAGCCACGAACAACCCTCCCGAGCACAACGCCACCGATGGTCAAACCGACAAGACCGGTGACCCGGTCGCCACCGCCACCGGCGAGTTCCTGCTGCCGTTGACCGATATCACCCTGCCGGGTGTGCTGCCGCTGAAGCTCAAACGTGGCCACCGATCGAACTATCGATTCGGCCGATGGTTCGGCCCTTCCTGGTCATCCACTCTGGATATGCGAGTCGTCGTCGAACATAGCTGCGCCACTGTCGTATTCGACGACGGAATGTTGCTGCCCTATCCACACGCCGAGGTCGGAGTCGGGGTCGAGCCGGTCACCGGCGGACAACGATGGAAACTGACCCGCACAGAAATCGGCGGATACCGACTCTGGGACCCGACACGAGAACTGGTCTGGCACTTCGTCCCAGAACCCATCCTCGACGGCCTGGACACCCGCCTCGGCAACTACGCGATCTCGGCTATCACCGACCGACACCACAACCGGATCCGCTTCCACTACAACCACACCGGCGCCCCGACCGAGATCACCCACTCCGGCGGCTACCGCATCCTGCTCGACACCGACGCCGGGCGAATCACCGCCATGACAGTCCTCGGCGATACCGACGCCGCCCCATCGCGCACCGTGATCCGCCGGTTCGGCTACACCGACGGCGACCTCACCGAGGTCGTCAACGGAATCGGCGGCAAGATCCGCTTCACCTACGACGATCACCACCGGATGACCTCATGGATCGATTCCAACCGCAGCTCGGTGGTCAACACCTACGACGATCACGGCCGCGTCATCCACCAGCGCGGCACCGACGGCGTGTTCAACGCCGACTTCGACTACCTCGACTACCCCGACGGCACCGGCCGCCTCACCACCGTCACCGATTCCCGCGGCGCCACCACCGCCTACGGATTCGACCAGGATCTGCGACTACGCGATATCGCCGCTCCAGACGGCGGACGCCGCCGCCTCACCTATAACAGCGACCGCAGACCCCTGACCGTCACCGAACCCGACGGCGCAACCACACGCTACCGATATACCCCTGACGGTGACGTCGCCACCATCACCCGCCCCGACGGCGCCGTCATCAGCATCGACTACGCCTACGCCAACCGTCCAGCCACCGTCACCAACGCAGACGGCACCACACGTCACCAATCCTGGGACAAGACAGGCAATCTCGTCGCTACCGTCGACGAGGCCGGTGCTCGCACCGAATACGACCATCACCCCTGCGGGGCGATCAGCGAGGTCCGCACCGATGACGGCGCCCGCACCGTCATCGAGGTCGACCCGGCCGGACTACCGGTCACCGTCACCGACGCCTACGGCGCCACCACCCGCATCCAACGCGACCCGTTCGGCCGCCCCGCAACCGTCACCGACCCCCTCGGCGCTATTACCCGCTACGAATGGACTCCCGAGGGCAAACCCGCCCGCCGCATCGACCCCGACCGGCACCACGAGTCCTGGACCTACGACGGAGAGAACAACCTACTCACCCACACCAACCGCGCAGGCCTACTCACCCGCTACACCTACGGCGGACACGACAAAGTCGCTGCCCGGACCGACCCTGACGGGTCGGTCCACCGCTACTTCTACAACACCGAACGCCAACTCACCGCCGTCATCAACCCCCTCGGCCAACGCTGGACCTACGAATACGACCTCACCGGCCGACTGATCGCCGAAACCGACTACACCGGCGCCACCACGCGCTACACCCACCATCGCACCGGCCGCATCGCCACCGTCACCCCCGCCACCGGCATCACACGCCACCACCGTTACGACATCCTCTGCAACCTCACCTCCATCACCGCCGACAGCGGCGAATACCTCACCTACACACACGACCCCGCAGGCAGGATCCTCACAGCCGTCAACGGCACCGACGAAACCATTACCCACACAATTGAATTCACATACACCCCCACCGGACGAGTAGCTACCCAGAAACTCGACGACCAGCCAGCACTGATCAACGAATACGACACTCGCGGACGCCGCACCCGCCGCACTGCCCCCAGCGGAGCCATCACCACATGGCGCCACGACATCCTCGGCCGAACCTCCAGCCTGAGCAACGGCGGTCACACCGTCAACTTCACCCACGACCGCTCCGGACGTCTCGTCCGTTGGCAGGTTGGCGAAGTCCAAATCGACCGAATCCTCACCTCCACAGGCGAACTGGAGGGCCAAGAGGTCACCGGATTTCCCGCGACAGGCCTCACCCTCGACTTCGGCGACGGTCCGCCCCGCCCTGCCCCGTTCCGGATCCGGCGAGACGACTACACCTATCGCCCAGACAACTTCCTCGCCACTCACACAACCCAGCAACGTGACACGGCCGAAGCGCATACCGTCTACAGCCTCGACCCCGTCGGCCGTATCAATGCGATCACATGTGACAGCACCCTCGTCGAAGCCTACGAATACGACGGTCTGTCCAACATCACCGCCGGGCTCGCCGAACGCGGCGACAACCTCACAGGCTCGTCCACACCCGCACAGCTGGAAAGCCGCGAATACCACGATAATCTGCTCGTCCGCGACGGCCGCAACCACTACTCTTACGACCCCGCCGGGCGACTCATTCGAAAAACCGCCACACGCGACGCACATAAGCCCGAGGTCTGGCACTACCGCTACAACGCGTTCGACCAACTCACCGATATCTACACACCCGATGGACAATGGTGGCAATATACCCACGACGCACTCGGTCGACGCGTCAGCAAATCACGCATCCGATCGGACGACACGCACCCCTACATCGCGGCGGAATTCTTCTGGGACGGAACAAAACTCCTCGCGGAGTACAGCCACGACTTTGCCCGCACAACACAATGGATCTATCGGCCACGCACATTCACACCGATACTGCAAACTCATACCTCGCGAGGAAGAACACCAACGGCGCTGGCCGTGCTTGAAAGCCGACCCGGGGCACTGTCGGATCTGATCGAACCAGCGACTTGTACAGTGCTCGGCCACTCGCGAACCAATACCTGGGGCCAAACGAGTTGGCACGGCAACAAATCCACGCCGATGCGCCTACCCGGACAGTATTACGACGAGGAGTCCGGCTATCACTACAATCTTTTCAGAACCTACGACCCCACCTCCGGCAGGTACCTGACACTCGACCCACTGGGGCTCATTCCGGCCGCAAACCCCAACGCCTACCCGAGGAACCCTTCGCGATGGGCAGATCCCTTGGGGCTGAACCCCGACGCTTACAGCGGGAACACCAACGGCGGATCCTGGGATCCGGAAGAGGAACCATATCTATACCGCGGCGTTCCGCACCAGACTCCGCTCGATCCCGAGGAATTCCAGCGGATGCACCAAAACGCTTTGGACGGCATCGCAGAACCGCTCGGCGGCTCCCACACAGCTGAGCAACATGCAGGCGGAAGTACCGAAAGCCCTTACACTTCGTGGACCACAGATTACGAGGGTGGCGCACTAGACGCAGCTGCCGAACGGCCCGGTCCAGGGGTCGTCATGCGCATCCCGAACGCAGACGGACCCGGCTACCAGCGCGTAGGAGGGATAACGTACCCATACCCCGAGGGCGAAGTCACCATTCTCGGCCGCGTCACTGGTGCCGACGTCAGCGTCGATCACGGCCCGTGGAGATCCACGAGATAGTGGAGAACTTCCAACGACAAACAGGATGATCGGGTCCGGTTCCAAGTCGAATAATCATAAACGTGGTTGCTATCACGCCGGATGGGAAGGGACGGCCAGGTATGGAGCGTAAGAAATTAGAAGACCTTGCACGGGAGGCGATCCCGCGCGGTATAACCGACGAATCCCTACTTCCCATGATCCGTACCGCAACAGAAATACGCGCTGACCCAATAGCCAAACAAAGACTTCTCAGTATCTACAAAAGAAGGTTAAAACACACCGGAGGCGACCTTACACTCCTGAGACTCACCGAAGAGCTCGTGGATTTCTTGACCTCCTACCCGAACGACGAACTACTGATGATTTACATCACCGACGGGGGTGGCTTTTATACGTTCCTCCTCGCCGACACAGATACAGCGGAGATTCTCCACTGGATGAGAATGTTCGGACGTAAGCCAGACCGAGCAACCGACACACCCGATGCGAGGAATTGACATATCTCAACCTTTGTCCGCACCGACGATCTGGCTAGCAACGCACGAAATAGGAACAGCGGGCATTCCCGAAGATCAGCGGAGTCGAGGACCTATCCTCACCGCTGCATCAAAGTCCAAAAACTCACTCCCGAGCAGGTAAAGAATCTATTACCAGAGTAGGTGGACGTGGAAATTTGTTCCAAACTTGAAATTATCGAACAGATTCTCGACAGCCCGACACGAGTGGAGTACTCGGTTCGCTGCCTCTCAGGCACCGTCGAAGTCGGCGATCTCGCAGTATCGGGCATCGACCATGACGGTTCTGAAGTCCGACTCGACTTAACAGTGTCTACAATTCTTCGATACGGCCGCCCCTGCGACCTGCTCGATCCGCCACACCATGCCCGGTTGCGTCTCGACGGCCAATCCCCTGGTCCGAACCTGATCGAAAGAATATTCCTGTCCAGATCTCGAGATTGAACCAATTCTCCTACCGATAAACTACCCATACCCCGAGGACAAGGTCATCGGACTCATCAAAGTTCCAGGCTCCTACGTCTATATTCCGAACGGCGTTCCTGCCCCGGTTCATCATCGACACCCTGCGGCGCGTCCGAGCCGAGGCGATCGACAACGACCTGGATCTGGTCTTCCCCAACCGTGACGGCGGCATCTGGGATCCGCACAACTACAACCGGCTCTGGCGGCAGGGCCGTGGCGAGAAGTTCGCCTGGGTCACCCCGAAGACCTTCCGCAAGACCGTCGCGTCGCTGATCGCCGAGCAGTACCGCCCCCAGGCTGCAGCCTAGCAACTCGGCCACGCTAACGACTCCGTCACCAAGCGCCATTACATCGACCAACCGACCCAGGCACCCGACTTCACCGCGGCTCTGAGGCACCTCGCGGGATGAAAACGTGTCGTTCGCCCCCTAAAACGGACAAAACCAGGGTCGAACTGATACGTTCGCCCTGGTCAAAGCTCCCCCATCTGGACTCGAACCAGAAACCTGCCGATTAACAGTCGGCTGCTCTGCCAATTGAGCTATAGGGGACTATCCTTGCGGCCGTCCTTGCCGGTCGGCCGAGATGAAACTTTAGCGCACGGTTGGTCGGGTTCCCAAATCGTGCTTCTACCTGGCGCGATGCGAGACCGGAGGGAAACCACAGGGGCAACATGAGGCGCAGCGGTGTCAAGCGTGACAGGCGGGGCGGTTGCTGACGGGTTCCGGTGACATTCCAGAGGACGAGCGTTCCAGGCAGGTCGCCACGCCCAGGTGCGGCACCCCGGATCCGGATCGACAGCTGGGGGCGGGGTCGGGCAGGATGGTAGCCGCGCACTGGCTATTGGGAGGAGCTCAACGAGATGCTGCGGTTGATCATCGGCATTGCCGCCGGGTATGTACTCGGCACGAAGGCCGGACGGGCTCGGTACGAGCAGATCAGCGCGACTACCCGCGCGGTGACGGGGAGCCCGGTGACCCGCAAGCTGGTACAAGTCGGGCGGCAGAAGCTATCGGACAAACTCAGCACGCGACCGCAGCTCGAGCCGCTGGTGCCGTTGGATGAGCGCACCACGGTGTTGGTGCCGCAGGATCAGTTGCGTCGCTGAGCGATCAGGTGGCCGGTGAGGCGGGGCGTCCCGGTGGATACTTGCTGAATCCTTCGCGCCGCCTGAGGAAGCGCCGCATATTGGCTGACACGCTTCCGGTACATCACCCCACCCGCTGGCGCCTACCAAACCCGCCTATCCGCGTACATGCGCCCCTGCGGCGATATACCAACCGCGCCACGTTCATCTCACAGCCCACCCGAGGCTGATTGCTGAGCAAAGTGAAACCGCAAGGACAGCACCAGTCGACGAATTCCGCTGCTGGAGAACGAATACCGAGCACTGTCTCAGTGCGGAACGAAGTCGTCCGAGTTCCCCATGGCCTGCGTGAGCAGACTCTTCCGGTACTGCTCCAGCGCAACCAGATCCCCGAACAACGCCATATACGTATCAGCGGCATCCGTCGACGAAATCCGCTGCAGCTTCGATTTCAACTCGGCCACCTGCCGACCGACCCACGCTTCCTGCGCACGAGCCAGCACCCCGGTGATGAACCGCGGAATATCGTCGGCGGATTTCACCGGAAGCGGTTCGATCGCCAATTCCGACACCAGGGCACGAAGGGTGAGGTCCTCGGTGTGGTCGGAGACAGCGTTGACCCATTCGGCACCGCCGAGACCGGATGACGCGCCGCCTGCCTCGGCGATCGCCGCGCGGATCGCTACATAGGCGGGGTGGGTGAATGCTTCCGGTTCGAGCGCGTCGAAAACTGTGCCAGCGATGGCCGGGTGTTGGAGGGCGGCGCAGAGCGACTGGCGCTGCGGTCGCAGCACTGGATCGTTCGGATTCGGCCGGGCCGCAACGTGTTCGGCGGGGGCGGGGGCGGGGCCCTGGCGGCGGGGCGCACTACCACCGGTGCGGCCTCGTTTCGCTTCCTCGCCGACACGGCGGACAACGGTCTGGATATCGTCCCACCCGACCCAGCCTGCCAACCGGGTGGCATACGCCTTGCGGGTCGCGTTGTCCTTGATCTGCGCGACGACGGGGATCGCGCGACGCAGGGCCTCCACCTGTCCCTCCACTTGATCGAGGTTGTATTCGGCGAGCAACCCGCGAATGACGAACTCGTAGAGGGGCGTGCGCCGGGCCACCAGATCGCGGACGGCGCCGTCACCGGAGCGCTGACGCAGCTCGCACGGATCCTGCCCGTCGGGCGCGACCGCGATATAGGTCTGTCCGGCCAATTTCTGGTCGCCCGCAAAGGCTTTGAGCGCCGCCGCTTGGCCTGCCGCGTCCCCGTCGAAGGTGTAGATGATCTCCCCGCGCCAGAAATTGTCGTCCATCAGCAGACGGCGCAGGATCGCCATATGCTCGTCACCGAATGCGGTGCCGCACGAGGCGACGGCGGTTTTCACCCCGGCCAGATGCATCGCCATCACGTCGGTATAACCCTCGACGACGACCGCCTGGTGACCCTTGGCGATATCCCGCTTGGCCAGGTCGAGACCGAACAGTACTTGAGACTTCTTGTACAGCAGGGTTTCCGGGGTGTTGACGTATTTACCCGGCATGGTGTCGTCGTCGAAGAGTTTGCGGGCGCCGAAGCCGATGACCTCGCCGCCGAGATTGCGCAACGGCCAGAGCAGGCGACGGTGGAAGCGGTCTATCGGGCCGCGTTTGCCCTGTTTGGACAGGCCCGCCGCTTCCAGTTCCTTGAATTCGAAACCCTTGCGCAGCAGATGTTTGGTCAGGATGTCCCAGCCGTCGGGTGCGTATCCGCAGCCGAATTGCTTGGCGGCGGTGGCGTCGAAATTGCGTTCGGTGAGGTATTGGCGGGCGACTTCCGCGTCGGATTCCCACAGGCGCGCCATATAGAACTCGTGTGCGGCGGCGTTCGCGGCGACCAGGCGGGAGCGGGTGCCGCGGTCACGCTGCACCGAGGTGCCGCCGCCTTCGTAGTTGATCTGGTAGCCGACGCGGTCGGCCATCTGCTCGACGGCTTCGACGAATCCGATGTGCTCGATCTTCTGCAGGAATTTGTAGACGTCGCCGCCTTCACCGCAGCCGAAACAGTGGAAGAGGCCGTGGTTGGGCCGCACGTGGAACGACGGTGATTTCTCGTCGTGGAACGGGCACAAACCTTTCATCGAGTCCGCGCCGGCGCGTTTGAGGGCGACGTACTCCCCCACGACATCTTCTATCCGGACTCGGTCGCGTATCGCCGCGATATCGCGATCTGGGAGTCGTCCGGCCACTGTGCGAGTCTAGCCTCGAGCGCCGCGTCACTTCGATCCGGACAGGCTCGTTCTCCTACCCGGGCAGCGTCGACGCGACCCGTTCCAGACGGCTCTCGGTATAGGAGGCGATCTGGTCGACGATCACCCTGATACGGGCGGTCTCGTCCTTGGCCTCCTCCCACCAGGGCAGCAGGACCGGGTCGAGGTAAGCGGGGGCGTCGCGGCGCAGGCGTTCGGCGACCTCGAGGATGACTTCGCGCTGGGCGGCTTGGCGCAGTTTGTGATCCTCGTCGGACATGACGTAACGCAGCGCCACCGTTTTGAGCATGGCGACTTCGGCCTGCACGATCGGGGGGACGGTGAGGTCGGCGGCGTAACGCGAGAGCGGGTCGGTGCCCGCGATCATGCGGGTGGCGCCGATGGCGGCGGTGGCGAAACGTCCGACGAGTTCGCTGGTCAGAGCTTTGAGGGCGACGGAGCTGGTGAAGGAGCCGTCGTAGTTCATCATGGCGGCGACCACCGGGAGTTCCGAAAGTCGTTGGGCGGCGGCGACGAGATCGTCCACGGACAGTGAGCGGTGGTGGGCGTTGCCCATGTCGGCGAGGGCGGCCTGTTCGGCGGGGTCGGCCAGGGCGCGCAGATCGATGCGTCCGGCGATGACGCCGTCTTCGACGTCGTGGACGGAATAGGCGACGTCGTCGGACCAGTCCATGATCTGGCATTCCAGACTCTGTGTGCGGTCGGGGGCGCCCTTGCGGATCCAGTCGAGACGATCGGTGTCGATGTCGTACGCGCCGAATTTGGCGCCCGGTCGCGGGCGGACCCACGGGTATTTGATGGCGGCGTCGAGGGCGGCGCGGGTCAGGTTGAGACCGGCGCTGGTGCCGTCGGGGGCGACGACCTTGGGCTCCAGGCGGGTGAGGATGCGCAGGTTCTGGGCGTTGCCCTCGAAACCGCCGTACTCGGTGGCGAAGGTGTCGAGGGCCTTCTCGCCGTTGTGGCCGTAGGGCGGGTGACCGATGTCGTGGGCCAGGCCAGCGAGATCCACCAGGTCGGCGTCGCAGCCGAGACCGTCGGCGATGCTGCGGCCGATCTGGGCGACCTCGATCGAATGGGTCAGACGGGTGCGCGGGGTGTCGCCGTCACGCGGGCCCATGACCTGGGTTTTGTCGGCGAGTCGGCGCAGGGCGGCGGAATGCAGTACTCGGGCGCGGTCGCGGGCGAATTCGGTGCGGTGGCCGCTTTCGAATTCGCTGCGCGGCGGGCCGAGGCCCGCTGTTTTCGCGCCCTCGACGACGATGCGTTCGCTGTCGTGTTCGGTGTAGCCGCTAGTCATCGAATATCACTGGCCCGCGGTGTAGTTGAAATCGGCGGAGAAATGGGTGAGCTGGTACCAGAGCAACGCACCGGTTTCCCTGGCTATGCCGTGGGCTTGGGATTCTCTGGTGTAGACGGCGGGGCCGGTGCGGGTGGGGGCGGTCCACGCGTCCAGACCGGCGTCGCGGGCCATGGTGCGGGTGCGCAGGGAATGCCACGGGTCGCTGACCAAGACCGCGGAGGACATATCGCGCGCGGCCATGGCGGTGGCGACGGCCTCGATACTGCGCAGGGTGTCCGACCCGGTTTCCACCGCGAGAATGTGATCGGCTGGCACACCTCGGGACTGCAGATAGTTCTTGCCGGAGGCGGCCTCGGTGTAGAGATCGCCTTCCTGTTTACCGCCGACGGTGATCACCTTCGGCGCGACCCCGAGTCGGAACAACGTGTACGCCTGGTCGAGGCGAGCTTCGAAAACCGTGGAGGGGGTGCCGGAGTATTGCGCCGCGCCCAGCACCACGATCGCGTCCGCCTTCGTGTAGTCATCGATGCGCGCGACCTGCCAGACCCGCAATGCCGTGCCGCCCACCAATACCGCCCCGGCGACCAGCGCGCCGACGACCAGCCGCCCCGTCCAGCGTCGTAACCCGGCGCCGAAACCGCGTGGCAGACCGGGATCTCGGATCGATCCGGCTGCGGAATGCTGGGTTGACGAACTCACCGGGCCAAGTCTGCCAGGTCAGCCTGACAATCCGATGAGTCGGCCGCCGCGGCGTGTGGGACGGGGTGTGCACGCGGGCGTGTCCGGCGACGAGTGACGATCGTGACCGAGTGCGATGTCCGCGTGTCGGAACCGCCGCGACATCCCTCACCAGCCGCGCGACTTCCACTCCTGTAGATGCGGGCGTTCGGCGCCGAGGGTCGTGTCGTCGCCGTGGCCGGGGTAGACGACGGTGTCGTCCGGGTAGCGGCCGAAGAGTTTGGTGGTGACGTCATCGAACAGGGTCGCGAAATCGGCGGGGCTCTTGGTTTTTCCCAGTCCACCCGGAAAAAGGGAATCCCCGGTGAAGAGGTGGGTCCGTCCGGATGCGTCGGTGAGGGCGATGGCCACCCCGCCGGGCGTATGTCCGCGCAGGTGGATGACGGTGAAGGTGAGGTCGCCGATCTCGACGGTGTCGCCGTCGGCGAGGAGACGGTCGGGTGCGACGGGGAGGGGTTCGGCGTCGAGTTCGTGGGCGGCGGTGGGTGCGGCGGTTTCGGCGTGCACTTCCTTCAGACCCCACCAGTGGTCGGCGTGCTGGTGGGTAGTGACGATGAGGCCGATTTCGCCGGGCGTTTCCTGGGCGATCAGTTCCGTGATGCGGTCGGGTTCGTTGGCGGCGTCGATCAGCAGGGTCGCGCCGGTGGCGGCGTCCTGGACGAGGTAGCAGTTGTTATCCATTTTGCCCACCGACATCTTGACGATGCGGGCGCCGGGGATATCGCGCTGCTGCGGGTTCGACCCGGCGGTCACGTGGCCGGTGTACCGGCGGTCGATGGTGATCACTCTTCGATGCTAACCACTGGTGCCGCTCGAACCGGGGATACATTCATGGGCATGCCGCTGCCGTCGAATCGCACTGTCCGCCGGTACGCCCGGCTGGTCGTGAGTGCGCTGCTGATATGTGTCGCGCTGTTGGGCGCGCCGATCGCCACCGCGGAACCGCCCACGCGCCTGGACACCTATGTCGTGGACGAGGCGAAGGCGCTCGAGGGCGACCAACCCGACCGCGTCCGTTCGGCGGTCGATCAGCTCTACGCCGATCATCAGACACGGTTGTGGATCGTGTATGTGCACGATTTCGCCGGGCTCGACCCGGAGACCTGGGCTTCCCGCACGGCGGCGCAGTCCCGTCTCGGAGATCGGGATCTGCTGCTGGCGGTCGCGATCGAACCGCGCGAATACTGGTTCTACGGAGCCGTGCCCGAGGGCGTCAGCGACGGCGAACTCGATGATCTGCTCATCCGCGAGGTGGAGCCCGCGCTGCGCGACAACCGCTGGGCCGACGCAGGTATCGCCACTGCCGACGGCCTGAATTCGGCGATGCGAGTCAGTGGCGTCAGTGGACGCACGCTGCTCGTCCTGGTGCTGCTTGTGGTCCTCGTGGTCGGCGCCCTGGTGCTGTATTCGCGCAAACGCCGCCGCGATCGGGCTCGGGCGGAATTGGCGGCGGCACGAAATCTCGACCCGGACAACAGTGTCGCTCTCGCCGCGTTGCCTGTGGAGGCGTTGCAGGCGCGGTCGCGCGAGGCGCTGGTCGAACTCGACAATGCGATCAGGACCAGCGCGGACGAGCTGGAATTGGCTACCGGTGAATTCGGGACCACCGCGACGACTCCGTTCACGACCGCGCTCGACCATGCGAAAACGGCTGCCGCCAGGGCATTCCAGATCCGGCAGCGGCTCGATGACGATCTTCCCGAGACCCCGGACGAACAGCGCGCACTGCTGGTCGAACTGATCGGGGTGGTGGGGCGGGCCGATCGCGAACTCGACTCCCGGGTCGACGAATTCGACGCGATGCGCGATCTGCTGATCAACGCCCCGGCCCGGCTGGACGCCCTCACCAGGGATCTGGTCGAACTCACCGGGCGGATCCCCGGATCGGAGGCCGAAGCGACGCGGCTGACGGCGGCCCATCCCGCGACCGTGCTCGCGCCGATCCACGACAACGTCGCCATGGCGCGTGAGCGAATCACCTTCGCCGAGCAGAATATCGACGCGGGGCGGGGCGCGTTGGCCTTGCCGGTCGGGCAGCAGGGCGGCGCGGTCGCGGCGATCCGCGCGGCGGAAGCCGCGGTGGGCCAGGCGCGTACGCTGCTGGACGCGGTGGACAACGCGGCCACGAATATCCAGCAGGCGCGTGACGGCCTGCCCGCGGCACTGGACGAATTGCGCGAGGATATCGCCGCCGCCGATGCACTCGCGAGTTTCGGCGGACCCGAACTCGCCGCGGCGCGCACGGCCGCGCAGCACGCTCTCGACGCGGCGTCCGCCGCCGCCCAGAGCGACCCGCTCGATGCCTATCACGACGCGATCGCCGCCGACGGGGAACTGGATCGCGCCATCGCCGCGGCCACCGACCGCAAACTCGCCGCAGAGGATCTGCGGCGCAGGCTCGACCGGGCCCTGACCGACGCACGGGCGAGGATCGGCGCGGCGGGCGATTTCATCACCACTCGGCGCGGCGTCATCGACGCCGACGCGCGGACCCGGCTTTCGGAGGCGCAGCGCAATCTCGACGCGGCACAACAACTCGGGACCACCGATCCCGCACAGGCGCTGACGCACGCGCAGGCGGCGGCGGATCTGGCGGGCCGGGCACTACAGGAGGCGCAGGCCGGGGTTCGGGCCTGGGAGTCGAGCAGGACGCCGTCGGGTTCGGCGCAGGCGGGCGCGATACTCGGCGGAATTCTGATCGACGGGTTGCTGCGGGGCGCGGCGACCGGTGCCCGGCACGGCTCCGGCGGCTTCCGGGCCGGATCATACGGCGGGTCGGGCGGGTCACGGCGGGTCAGCCGTGGCGGCCGGTTCTGACCCCGGTCGTCCCGCACGCGGCGATGCCGGTGTCGACACCTGCTTTGTCCACGAATTCGCGCGCCCGCCGTTCCCGGTCAGGAGTCGAGAGGTTCGGCGGCGAGGGCCTCCAGGTGTTTTCCGACCGCTTCCGGCAGTCGGTCGGCCGCGGCGCCGCCGCCGAGCACGCCGACGGTCAGTCGGTCGGCGTAGGTGTAGACGAGGAAGGTGACGGCGGCGGCCGCTCCGGTGGACGGTCGCGGGTGGGCGGAGAGATAGACGATTTCGTAGTCGGTCAAGGCGATGCCCGCGGGAACGCGGAAGGCCGGGACGCGCCCGGTATTGGTCAGGGCTATATGCCCGGCGAGTGAGTGAATTCTGGTGGGGCCGAAGAAATCCGGGAAGTGCAGGACGGATTGCTGGACCGTGCCCGCGGCCAGATCGTGCTGGAGGCGAGCCGAGATCCGCCTGCCCAGGTCGTCGATCGAGCCCGCGGGGTCGACGGGCGCGGCGAAACAGGCCAGACCGGCCATATTGGTTCCCGCGGCGGCCGGGACCGGCGGCTCGAGGCGGGTGCGCATGTCGACCGGGTACAGGCAGCTCACCGGCACGGGACCGCACGCACCGCCGGATATCTCGGCGACGTAGGCACGCAGCAGAGCGGCGGTGACCAGGCCGTTGACGGTGAGGCCCGGCCGTCGTCCGAGCCGGACGACGCGGGCGGTGGTTTCGGCGTCGAGCACCGTGCGACGGGGGCGAGCGAGGGTCGGCGGCAAGGGAACCGCCGGGTCGGGCGGCAGGATTCGCGCCTGCGGCGGCAGCGGCTCGATCGCGTCCTCGAGACCGGAGAACTCGCCGCGGACGATCCCGCGCTCGGCCGCGTACCACTCGAGCGCATGCGGATAGTCGTGCGGCACAACCTGTGTCGAACCGGATTCGACGTAGTCGGTGTAGTAGTCCCACAGTCGGGTGAACAGTTCGACACAGTGCCCGGCGTCGGCGACGCAATGGTGGGCGAAGAAGGTGACGCGGGCCTGTCCCGCCCCGGCGGGGGCCACGTCCAGGTAGGCCAATTGCCTCCTCGGGTCGATCGGCTCGGCCGGAATCCGCACCACATCCGGATCGCCGGGCGTCACCCACGCCCCGACAGGGTCGCCCGACGGCCGCAACAGGTGACCGGATCCGGCGGCGTCCTCGCCGATTCGGCAGGTGAGGACCGGGTAGGTCCGCAGCAGTGCGTCGAAGGCCGCGCGCAACGCCGTGGTATCGAGTTCGCCCTCGACTCGTATCGATCGACCCGTGTAGGTTCCATGCCGGACGAAACGTTGTTCCGATGGCGTCAACACCCGCACCACATCACCCGCACACCACCACACACCGCACAGCGTGCGGCATGGGCGGATCACACGCAATCCGGCAGGTGGGAGAGACTTCTCGGATGAGTCTCGCGGCACATCTGGAAAAGCTCGGACGGCCCCTGGTCGAGCGACAGTTGACCCATCCGACGGTGGCGGGCATCGCCGACGGCGATTTGCCCGAACCCGTCTTCCGGTCCTGGCTCGAGCAGGACTATCTGTTCCTGCTCGATTACGTCCGGGTGTTCAGTCGTCTCGCCTGGCAGGCGCCCGCCGCTCATCTGGGGGATCTGGTGGATCTCGCGCACGCCACCTACCACGACGAACTCGCGCTGCACCGCTCGCTCGCCGCGGAATTCGATGCCGACCTGTCCGGTGCGGTCAAGGGGAAAGCCTGCGCCGAATACACCGCGTTCCTGCTGGATTCGGCCGCCGATTACGCCGACGGTCTGGCCGCCCTCTACCCGTGCATGTGGGGTTATTCTACCCTCGGCGCGATTCTCGCCGATAACCCGCCATCGGATCCGCGCTACCGGCGCTGGGTCGACACCTACGCCGATCCCGGTTTCGCCGCTCTCACCCGTCGCTGTGCTCAGATGCTCGATGAAGCGGGCGGCGACCAGGACCGCGCGCAACGGCTCTTCCTCGAGGGAATGCGGCACGAATACGCCTTCTGGGATGTCCCCTGAGCCGATCGGCCTCGAACCGCGCGATCCCTACGCGCCGATGAGGTGCTGGGCCAGGTAGCCCTCGACCTTGTCCAGCGCGATGCGCTCCTGTGCCATGGTGTCGCGTTCGCGGATGGTCACCGCCTGATCCTCGAGGGTGTCGAAATCGACGGTGATGCAGAACGGGGTGCCGATCTCGTCCTGGCGACGGTAGCGGCGACCGATATTGCCCGCGTCGTCGAATTCCACGTTCCAGTTCCTGCGCAGTTGTGCGGCAAGGTCTTTCGCTTTCGGCGTCAGATCCACATTGCGCGACAGCGGGAGCACCGCCGCCTTCACCGGCGCGAGCCTGCGGTCCAGGCGCAGCACCGTGCGGATGTCGACGCCGCCCTTGGTGTTCGGGGCCTCGTCCTCGGCGTAGGCGTCGACCAGGAACGCCATCAGCGAACGGGTCAGGCCCGCGGCCGGTTCGATGACGTAGGGGACGTAGCGCTCGTTGGTGGTCTGGTCGAAGTAGCTGAGTTCGGTGCCGGAATGCTCCGAATGCGTCTTCAGGTCGTAGTCGGTGCGGTTGGCGATGCCTTCGAGCTCACCCCATTCGCTGCCCTGGAAGCGGAAGCGGTACTCGATATCGGTGGTGCCCGCCGAGTAGTGCGACAGCTTTTCCTTCGGGTGCTCGAACAGGCGCAGGTTCTCCGGGTCGATGCCGAGATCGGTGTACCAGGAGAAACGGGTCTCGATCCAGTACTTGTGCCATTCGGCGTCCTCGCCGGGCTTGACGAAGTACTCCATCTCCATCTGCTCGAACTCGCGGGTGCGGAAGATGAAGTTGCCGGGGGTGATCTCGTTGCGGAAGCTCTTGCCGATCTGCGCGATGCCGAACGGCGGCTTCTTGCGCGCGGTGGTCATCACGTTCGCGAAGTTCACGAAGATGCCCTGCGCGGTTTCGGGCCGCAGGTAGTGCAGGCCCTCCTCGTCGTCCACCGGGCCGAGGAAGGTCTTGAGCAGACCGGAGAAGTTCTTCGGCTCGGTCCAGTTACCCGGCTGGCCCGTCTCCGGGTCCTTGATATCGGCGAGGCCGTTGACCGGCGCGTGGCCGTGCTTCTCCTCGTACGCCTCGAGCAGGTGGTCGGCCCGGTAACGCTTGTGGGTGTGCAACGACTCGACCAGCGGATCGGTGAAGGTCGCGACGTGACCCGACGCCTCCCACACCGCGCGCGGCAGGATCACCGAGGAATCGAGGCCGACGACATCCTCGCGGCTGGTGACCATGGACCGCCACCACTGCTTCTTGATGTTCTCCTTGAGCTCGACACCGAGCGGACCGTAGTCCCACGCCGATTTGGTGCCTCCGTAGATCTCACCGCACGGGTACACCAGACCCCGGCGCTTGGCGAGGTTGGCAACGGTGTCCACCTTCGACTTGGGTGCCACGCGAGAATTCTCCATTCACTGCGAGTGTTTGTTCTGATGCGAAAGGTTGTCCAGGAGACAGATGTGTTGCGTACAGACTATCGGCACCGGCCAACCGCTTTTCCACCGCACAGGGGTTGCCGTGGCGCGTAGGTTCGGTGCACTTGCGGCGGCACGTGGTGAGCGCCGCGCAAGTCTCATTTGACATGCACACCCATGCATATCAAAATGAGATCGCTTTCCAATAAGGAGTTGGTTCGATGTCTGCCGAAGCCGCTACCACTCATTCGCACAACCCCTATCGGTCCCCCGGTCCCGCGCCGCTGCCGACTCGGGGCGTGCTGGAGGACGCGGGCGAGTTGCTCCGCGCGCTCGCGGCGCCGGTGCGCATCGCCATCGTGCTGCAACTGCGCGAATCGCCGCGCTGCGTGCACGAGTTGGTCGACGCGCTCGGCGTGACCCAACCCCTGGTCAGCCAGCATCTTCGCATCCTCAAGTCGGCGGGGGTCGTGCACGGCGAGCGGTCAGGCCGGGAGGTGCTCTACGAACTCGTCGACGATCACCTCGCGCATATCGTCGTCGACGCCGTCGCGCATGCCGAGGAAGGGTGATCCGTGCCTGACAAGACGCTGGATACGCACAAGCCCGTCGGCATCCGCAGCACCCGTCAGCGCAGCGCCATCGCCGCGCTGCTCGGCGATATCGAGGAGTTCCGCTCGGCGCAGGAACTCCACGACGAACTGCGCCGCCGCGGCGAGGGCATCGGCCTGACCACCGTCTACCGCACCCTCCAGTCCCTCGCCGACGCCGGAATGGTGGACGTGCTCCGCACCGATTCCGGTGAATCGGTCTACCGGCAATGCTCCAACGGCCACCATCACCACCTGGTATGCAGACATTGCGGAAGTACCGTCGAGGTGGAGGGCCCGACGGTCGAGGCATGGGCGGAATCCATTGCGGGAGAACACGGTTTCACCGAGGTGAGTCACACCATGGAAATCTTCGGCACCTGCCGAGGTTGCGCCGACAGCGGCAGTCGAGCCTGAGACGGCAGGGTCGATACCGCGAAGCGGCCCGACGCACCCCACTCGCGCTGGGTGACGCCGGGCCACAACAGGATTCGACGGGATAGTCAGACAGCCGGGACGGGTTCGGGCGAGCCGGCCGGGACGGGGGCCACCTCGGCGCGGCGACCGCGAAGTACCGCCACACCGATCAGCGCCACCGCCGCGACGGCCCAGATCAACAGCACCGTCAGGGGTTTCGCGCCGCCGGCACCGTCGAAGAAGGCGACCGAACGCAGCAGCGAGGCCGCCGCACCCGGCGGCAGGCACTGGCCGATCGCGCCCCACGGCTGGGGAAGCAGTTCCGGGGCCGAGGTGGCGGCGGAGAACGGGTTGCCGATCAGCAGCATGGTCAACGCGGCGATACCGATTCCGGGGCGCCCCACGACCGAGGCCAGACCGGCGACCGCACCGGCGACCGCGAAGGATACGAGCCCGGCCACCGCGGCCAGGGTGAGATACGAGCCGGGCACCACCGACATCCAGCCCTGGATGATCGCCATACCGAGCAGACCACCCGCCACACCGAAGGCGGCGAGCCCGGCGAGACGGGCCCCCGGCGCCGGAACGAGCAGGCTGAGCAGGACGCCCGCGGCGATACCCGACATCACCAGCGGCAGCACCATCGCGCCGAAGGCGGCCCCGCGCGGGTCGTCCGCGTCGGCGGCGACCACATCCTCGACTGCGGCCGTCTGCGCTCCGGAAAGGTGCTGGGCCATGGCCGTGAGTTGTTGGGCGACAGCGGGACTCGCACCCGAGGCGACGAGCACGCGGGGCGCCCCGCCGCCGGTCAGTACCGCGCCGTAGATCTCGCGGTCGATGATGGCGGCGCGTGCGGCGGCTTCGTCGGGCGGGGTGGCGATCTCGAAGGCATCGGGAAATTGCTGGTTCAGTTTTTCGGTGACCTGACCCGCCTGCGGCCCGGTGACGGCGATCGGCAGATCCCGCGGGGCGATATTGGCGGCGGGCCAGGCGAAGGCGATCAGCATCAGGGCCTGGAGCAGGGCGGTGGCGAGTCCGACCGCGAACGCTCGCTGCGAGGTGTTCATGACATTCTCCCGAAAATCGAATGTTCGTTCTTTTTCGCGATTCCACGGTCGCACGACCCGCGGAAACTTGTCAAGAACGGATATTCGTTTTATTTTGAACCCATGCCCCGAGTCAGCGAAGAACATCTGGAACGCCGCAGGCAGCAGATCCTCGACGCCGCCCGCCTGTGTTTTGCTCGCAAGGGCTTCCACGACTCCTCCATGCAGGATGTCTTCGCGGAATCCGGGCTCTCCGCCGGAGCCGTCTATCGGTATTTCAAGAGCAAGGACGACATCATCGCGGCGCTGGCCACCCAGACGATGACGGAGATCCGCGAGGTCATGGCCGAGGCGATCCACGCCGAAACCCTGCCGACCCCGGCCGAACTGATCGCCCTGCTCGCGCAGAACATCGTCGCGCGCAGCGGTCCGGAAGGCCCCGTGCGACTGGCCCCGCAGGCATGGTCGCTGGCCCTGGTCAAACCGGAGGCGACCGGCTACGTGCGGGAGGCGATACTCGCCATGCGCGACATCTGGCACGAATACGCGGACAAGATGCTGACGGCGGGCTGGCTGCCGGAGGACGCCGACACCAACGCGGTGGCGGTCGCCCTCATCGGTCTGCTGCCCGGATTCATCCTGCAGCATCTGATCATCGGTGATCCCTCACCGGAGACGCTGGCGCGCGGAGTGCGGACGCTGCTCCCCTACGGCGAACCCGCCACCCGATAGCGCCGCCGGCGTCAGGGCTGGAGCAGTCCAGGACGGGCACGGCCCGCGCCGGACAGGACGAGTACCAGCATCGTCGCCAGGGCCTGATCGTCCAGGCCGGCGGCCGGGAAGGTGTAGCGCAGGATCACGTCGGCGAGTTTGCCGTGGGCGATCACGGTCAGCGAACCGAATTGCAGGGCGTTGTTGCGCTCGGCGACCCGCTTGTGCAGTTGCGGCTTCAGCGGACGATCCCAGGCCAGCACGCAGGTCAGCGTCAGCACATCGAGGCCGGGCGCCAGACTCACCGCGCGCAGCGAGCACAGCGCGCCCTCGTACTCGAATCCGATCGAGCCCTCGGGGTCGACTCGGACATCGACATCGTAGAGCGACAGACACGCGCCGGCCCGCGCCTGTAGCTCCTGCTCCGGGGTGACCGCCGCATCCATATCCGCACCACCGTTCACTTGGTGCCGCCGAAACGGCGGTCACGCGAAGCGTACTGGAGACAGGCTTCCCACAGGTTGCGCCGATCGAAATCGGGGAAAAGCGTTTCCTGGAAGACATATTCGGCGTACGCGGACTGCCAGATCAGGAAGTTCGAGCTGCGGAATTCACCGGAGGGCCGCAGGAACAGATCCACATCCGGCATATCCGGCTCGTCCATGTACTTCGCGACGGTGGCTTCGTCGACCCGCTCGGGATCGATCTCCCCCGCCGCCACTCGACGCGCGATTTCCCTTGCGGCATCGGCGATCTCGGCGCGGCCCCCGTAATTGACGCACATGGTGAGGGTCATCACCGTGTTGTCCTTGGTCAGTTCCTGGGCGGTCTCGAGTTCGTTGATCACGCTGCGCCACAGGCGCGGTCGCCGACCGGCCCAGCGCACCCGCACACCCATCTCGTGCATCTCGTCACGGCGGCGGCGGATGACGTCGCGGTTGAAGCCCATCAGGAAGCGCACCTCGTCCGGGCTGCGCCGCCAGTTCTCGGTGGAGAAGGCGTAGGCCGACAGCCACTTCACCCCGATTTCGATACAGCCCTCGACGGTATCCATCAGCACCGCCTCGCCGCGTTCGTGTCCCGCGGTGCGCGGCAGGCCACGCTCCTGCGCCCATCGTCCGTTGCCGTCCATCACCAGCGCCACGTGGTTCGGCACGAATTCGAGCGGCAGTTGCGGCGGCTTCGCCCCCGAGGGATGCGGGGACGGCGGGCGGACTGTCCTGGTATTGCTCGACCTTGTCGTCGTGGAGTCTCGGCGGAGGATCACGGGGTCCATCCTGCCTGATGCGTCGTAGTGCGCGAACAGCCATCCACGCATCCGACACACGATCCGCGCCCGGCCGACACTAGCCCGGCGCGGGCTGCCGCACGTCCGCGCCGGATACGAAGGACGGCGACGACCGCTCGATCAGCGGCAGCGTGCGCAGTTGACGTTCCAGATGCCATTGCAGATGCGCCGCCACCAGGCCGCTCGCCTGTTTGCGCACCGAATCGGGCACCGTCGCGACGTAATCCCACTCACCGCGGAGCAGGGCGAGCAGCAGGTCGAGAACTCCGGGCGCCGGGGTGACCGCGCCGGGCGGACGGCAGTGTACGCAGACCGCGCCGCCCGCGCCGACGTGGAAGGCGCGATGCGGACCGGGGGTGGCGCATTTCGCGCATTCGTCCAGCGCGGGCGCCCACCCGGCGAACCCCATGGCACGCAGGAGGAACGCGTCGAGAATCAGTTCGTGCGGGCGTTGTTTGGCCGCGATGGCGCGCAACGCGCTCGCGGTGAGCGCGTGCAATCTCGGCGCGGGGGCGCGTTCCTCGCCCGCCAGGCGCTCGGCGGTTTCCAGTACCGCGCACGCGGTGGTGTAGCGGCCGTAATCGTCGATGATGTCGGCGGCGAACGCCTCCATGGTGTGCACCTGGGTGACCACGTCCAGCGTGCGCCCCGGATGTAATTGCACGTCGATGTAGGCGAAGGGTTCCAGCCGCGCTCCGAACCGCGATTTGGTGCGCCGCACCCCCTTGGCCACCGCACGCACCAGCCCGTATCTGCGCGTCAACAGCGTGACGATGCGGTCCGCCTCACCCAGTTTGTGCTGGCGCACCACCACGGCCTCGTCCCGATACAAACGCACGGGGTCATCCTCCCACGCGGCGGCGACAACATTCCGCTATCCGGCCCGCTCCCGGCTCCTCGGGCGGGCGCGCAGGTGCGCGCGCTCGCCCTGTTTGCCGAACAGACTGAGGAATTCGACCGCGTCGGCGTCGGCCGCGCCGAACCAGTGCGGCTGGCGGGTGTCGAATTCGGCCGCCTCACCGGGCAACAGCGTCAGATCGTGTTCGCCGAGCACGATGCGCAACCGCCCGTTGAGGACGTAGACCCATTCGTAGCCCTCGTGCGTCCTCGGCTCGGGCTTCCTGCGACTGCTTCCCGCCTCGATCACGATCTTGTACGCCTGGATGCCGCCCGCGCGACGGGTCAGCGGAACCATGGTCATGCCGTGGTGTGTCACCGGACGCAGGTGGATGCGCGGATCGCCGGTGGTCGGCGCGTCGACGAGTTCGTCGAGGGTGACGCCGTGCGCGCGGGCCAGCGGGAACAGCAGTTCCAGGGTGGGTTTACGTGCTCCGGATTCCAGGCGCGAGAGCGTGCTCACCGAGATCCCGGTGCGCGCGGACAGGTCGGCCAGCGTGGTTTCGCGCTGTTTGCGCAGTGCGCGCAGGCGTGGCCCGACCGCGTCCAATGCCTGGTCGAAGTCGATATCCATGGTCATCAGTTTGCCATATCGGCAACAAACTTTGCCATATCCGACGTGTGTCACGCATGGTCGTCAAAGGAGGTGGTCCCGATGACCGATCAGTTGAAGAACAGCTATGACGTGGTGATCGTCGGCGGTGGCGCGGCAGGGTTGAACGGCGCGCTGATGCTCGGCCGTTCGCGCCGTTCGGTGGTGGTGATCGATTCCGGTCGGCCCCGCAACGCGCCCGCCGAGGGTGTGCACGGACTCCTCGCGCTCGACGGAATCGCGCCGTCGGAGTTGCTGGAGCGCGGGCGCGCCGAGGTGCGCGGATACGGCGGTGAGATCGTCGGCGGCGAGGTCGTGGCGGTGCGGGGCGGCGACGGGGAGTTCACCGTGGCACTGACCGACGGGCGCGTGACTCGGGCGCGCAGGATGCTGATCGCCACCGGCCTGTTCGACGAGATTCCCGATATTCCCGGTCTGCGGGAACGCTGGGGCAAGGATGTGATCCACTGCCCGTACTGCCACGGGTGGGAGGTTCGCGACCGCGCCATCGGCGTGCTCGGCAGCGGCCCGATGTCGGTGCACCAGGCTCTGCTGTTCCGGCAGTTGAGTCCGGACGTCGTCTACTTCACCCACGTCGCCCCGCCGACTCCCGAACAGGCCGCGCAGCTGGCGGCTCGAGATATCCGCGTGATGCCAGGCGAGGTGGCGTCGGTGCGGATCGTGGACGATCGTCTCGCGGGCGTGCGCCTCACCGACGGGACGTTCGTCGCTCGCGAGGCGATGGCGGTGGCATCCAGGATGGTGGCCCGCGCCGACTTCCTCGCATCCATCGGCCTGAAACCGGTCCCGCATCCGTCCGGGATGGGTGAGCACATTCCCACCGACCCGACGGGTCGCACCGAGGTACCGGGCATCTGGGTGGCGGGCAATGTCACCGATCTGTCGGCCCAGGTCGGCGCCGCCGCCGCGGCGGGGGCGGCGGCGGGAGCGCAGATCAACTTCGACCTGGTCACCGAGGAAATACAGCAGGCCGTCTCCGCGCGACGGTGACCGTGACACGAGTTGGACACGCTTCGGACAACAGTCCGTACGTTTCGCGGCCGGTCCGCGATAACCGATGTGGACGGTTGACCAGATGCGCGCTACCGTTTCAAGTTCACAGGCCCACCGGAGGGAGCTCAGATGACCGCGTCCGAACGCGGGCGGCTCGCGGCGGTGCCCGACCCCACCGAACGCCCGGCCCCGCCGCATATCGGGCTGGCCGAATTCGCGGCCGCGCTGGCCGACGGCACGACGAGTTCGACCGAGGCGGTCACCTCCGCGCTGGACCGGATCGAGGCGAGTCAGCCGACGCTCAACGCCTTCCGCGTCGTCCGGCGTGACAAAGCGCTGGCCGAGGCGGCCGAGGCGGATCGACTGATCGCCGCCGGTACGCGACTTCCCCTGCTCGGCGTCCCCATCGCGGTCAAGGACGATACCGATATCGCCGGTGAGCCAACGGCTTTCGGCTGTGGCGGTGAATTCGCGCCCAAAACCGACGACGCCGAATCGGTGCGCAGGCTCCGCGCGGCCGGTGCGGTGATCGTCGGCAAGACCAATACCTGCGAACTCGGCCAACTGCCGTTCACCAGCGGCGCCGCCTTCGGCCACACCCGCAATCCGTGGGCCGCCGACCGGACGCCCGGCGGATCATCGGGTGGCTCGGCGGCTGCCGTCGCGGCCGGATTGGTCCCTGCCGCACTGGGTTCCGACGGCGCGGGATCGGTCCGTATTCCGGCGGCGTGGACGAATCTGGTCGGCATCAAACCCCAGCGCGGGCGCATCTCCACCTGGCCACACCCCGAGGCATTCCACGGACTCACCGTGAACGGCCCGCTGGCGCGCACCGTCGCCGACGCCGCGTTGCTGCTCGACCTCGCGGCGGGACCGCACGCCGGGGATCTGCATACGCCCGCTCCCGTCGCCGTCTCCGACGCCATCGGCCGCGATCCCGGCAGGCTGCGGATCGCGCTGTCGCTGCGAATTCCGTTCACCGCCACCAGAACCGCGCTGGACCCACAGGTCGAAGCCGCGGTCCGGCGGCTGGCGACGACCCTGCGCGCACTTGGTCATTCGGTGACCGTCGCCGACCTGCATTACGGCATCCTGATCGGCGCGTCCTTCCTGCCGCGGTCGATGGCGGGTATCAGCCGCGTGTCCGACGCCATGCCGGGCGCGGTGGTCGATCCGCGCACCCGCGCCAATATCCGCTTCGGCCGATTACTCGGCGGCCCTGCCCTCTTCGCCGCCCGTCAGGCGGAACCGTTGCTGCACAGGCGAATCGGATCGTTCTTCCACGATTACGATCTGGTGCTCGCACCGACCACCGCCACGGCGGCCCCCCGCGCGACGGAAATCGACGGCATCGGCGTCAACGACACCAACAACCTCATCACCGCCGCCTGCCCCTACACCTGGCCCTGGAATGTGCTCGGCTGGCCGAGTGTGAACATCCCGGCGGGCTTCACCGACGACGGGCTGCCCATCGGCGCCCAGCTCATGGGCACCGCCAGCTCCGAACCGCTGTTGGTCTCGGTCGCGGCGCAGGTGGAATCGGAACTGCACTGGGAACGTCACCGCCCCGACCCCTGGTGGTGATCGCGCACGTCAGAAGCCGAGTTTGCCCAGCTGTTTGGGGTCGCGCTGCCAGTCCTTGGCGACCTTCACGTGCAGGTGCAGGTAGATGCGGACGCCGAGAATATGTTCGATCTGCTTGCGGGCGTTGGTGCCGACCTCCTTCAGCCGGGCCCCGCCCTTGCCGATGACGATCGCCTTCTGACTCGGGCGCTCGACATAGAGCAGGGCGTGCACGTCGAGCATGTCCTCGTTCTCCTCGCGCGGCAGCACCTCCTCGATGACGACGGCCAGCGAATGCGGGAGTTCGTCGCGCACACCCTCGAGCGCGGCCTCGCGGATCAGCTCGGCCATGAGGGTTTCCTCCGGCTCGTCGGTCAGCTCGCCATCGGGGTAGAAGGCCGGGCCCTCCGGCATCTTCGAGGCGATGACATCGACGAGAAGGTCGACCTGCTCTCCCCGCACCGCGGAGACCGGCACCACGTCGGCGTCGGGTCCGAGCAGCTGGGACAGGGCCAGCAGTTGGGCGGCGATGTCGTCGCGGCTCACCTTGTCGATCTTGGTGACCACGCCGAGCACGGTGGTCTTGGGCGCCATCTGCTTGATCTGCTGCACGATCCAGCGATCGCCCGGCCCGATCTTCTCGTCGGCCGGAATGCACAGCGCGATGACGTCGACCTCGGAATAGGTGTCGCGCACCAGGTCGTTGAGGCGCTGGCCGAGCAGGGTGCGCGGGCGATGCAGTCCGGGGGTGTCCACCAGGATCAGCTGGGCGTGTTCGCGGTGCACGATGCCGCGGATGGTGTGGCGCGTGGTCTGCGGACGCGAGGAGGTGATCGCGATCTTCGCGCCGACCAGCGCATTGGTCAGCGTCGACTTGCCGGTATTCGGTCGGCCGACGAAACAGACGAAACCCGAACGGAATTCGGCGGTGTCACCCGCCAGGCGACCGTCAGCCACCCTGCACCTCGGCGGCAGCGGCATCGTCGACGATCTCGAAGACGGCGCCGTCGCGGTCGGTGAAGACGATCTTCGCCTCGGGCGACACTTCGCGCACCGCGCCGACACCGGAATCGGAGAACCTGCCGCCGACCACGGCGGCGGCCTCGAAACCTTCCGCGCCACTCGAGATCGCCGCGGCGACAGCGGATTGCAGGGCGGTCAACCGCAGCGCCTTCAGCGTCACCTCACCCGCGGCATAGGTGCGGCCGTCGGTGTCGCGGATCGCGGCGCCGCTCGCCCCGCCGGTACGCGCGAGCGCACCGCGGGCAAGCACCACCAGCTTGTTGTCCTCGGCATCCAATTCAGTCATCGGTGTCTCCGTCCTCGTGACGATCGCCGGGTCTGTCCCCGTCCGATCCGTTGCCCTTCCGCTTGCCGTTCTTCTCGCCCACCGCTCGTTCGGCGTCTGCCTTCTCGCCGCGACCGCGCTGCGGTGCGCGCCGCACGACGACCGTGTTCACCCGCATCCGGCCCCTGGCATCGGCGCCGCCCTCGCCGCGCAGGACCAGCCCGTACGCGACCACCTTCGACCCCGGCAGCGGCACCCTGCCCAGTTCGTGGGCGAGCAGGCCGCCGACGGTGTCGACATCCTCGTCCTCGATCTCCAGGCCGTAGAGCTCGCCGAGATCCTCCACCGACAGCCGCGCCGACACCCGGTAGCGGCCGTCGCCGAGATCCTCGACGGGCGGGGTCTCATCGGTATCGTATTCGTCGGCGATCTCCCCGACGATCTCCTCGAGCACATCCTCGATGGTGACCAGTCCGGCGATGCCACCGTATTCGTCCACCAGCAGTGCCATGTGGTTGCGGCGGCGCTGCATCTCGTCGAGCAGATCATCGAGCGGTTTGGAGTCGGGCATGAACACGGCCGGACGCATGACGTCGCGCACCCGCACCTTCCGGCTCCGATCCGCGTACGGCACAAGATCTTTCAGGTACACCACGCCGAGGATGTCGTCGACGTTCTCCCCGATCACCGGAATACGCGAGTGGCCGCTTCGCACCGCGAGCGACATCGCCTGCGCCGCAGTCTTATCCGCCTCGATCCAGACCATCTCGGTGCGCGGCACCATCACCGCGCGCGCCGCGGTATCGCCGAGTTCGAAGACCGACTGGATCATCCGCCGCTCCTCATCGGCGACGACGCCGCGCTCACTCGCCATCTCGACGACTTCGCGCAATTCGATCTCGGAAGCGAAGGGGCCGTTGCGAAAACCCTTACCCGGCGTGATCGCGTTACCGATGAGGATGAGCAGGCGGCTGACCGGACCGAGCACCATGCCGATGAATTGCAGCGGCAGCGCCGCGACCAGGGCAAGCGAGTAGGCGTGCTGACGTCCGAGCGTGCGGGGGCCGACACCGATCACGACGTAATCCACCAGCACCATCACCACGGCGGTGACCAGCAGTGCCCAATTGTCGTCCCAGATCTCGATGAGGGCGGCGGCGAGCAGGACGGTGGCGCTGATCTCGCACAGAATACGCAGCAGCACCATGAGATTGACGTAGCGCGGCCGGTCGGCCACGATGCGGCGCAGGCGCCCGGCGCCGGGCCGGTCGGCCCGCACCATATCATCGAGGCGGGCCGGGGAGATCGTGTTGAGCGCGGAGTCGATACCGGCGAACAACCCGCCCACCGGAACGAGCAGGCACGCGAGCAGAACCAGGGTCGGTGAACTCACGCGGGGCCCAGAGCGTCACCCGGTGTGGTGAAACCCGCCTTACCGAGCAGACGGGCATCGCGTTCGGCGAGTTCGGCACGCCGCTCGGCCTCCCGCAGGCTCTCGTACCACTCCTCGAGCAGCTGGGCCTGCAGCGCGAACATCTCCTTCTCCTCCTCCGGCTCGGCGTGGTCGTAGCCGAGCAGATGGAGTACGCCGTGCACGGTGAGCAGCGCGAGTTCGTGATCGAGCGAATGCCCGGCCTTGCGGGCCTGGGCCGCCGCGAATTCGGGGCACAGCACGATATCGCCGAGCATCGACGGGCCCGGCTCGGGGCTGTCCGGGCGGCCACCTGGTTCCAGCTCGTCCATCGGGAAGGACATCACATCCGTAGGACCAGGCAGATCCATCCACCGCATATGCATATCGGCCATGGTGTCGAGGTCGACGAGCACCATCGACAGTTCCGCCGCCGGGTGCACGTCCAAACGTGCGATCACGAAACGCGCGACACTGACCAGGCCTTCTTGGGGTACGTCGATCCCCGACTCGTTGGCGATCTCGATGCTCACCCGAACAGCCTATCGGCCGCCATCGGACCGGGTCCGCCCGCAACCCCGGGGCGAGCCGAACCCGGTCCGGGCGGCCGCATACGGCCGCCGATATGCCGATGGCACCCGGATGATCCGGATGCCATCGCGTGCTGCCCGCGCCCGCGGCTTCTACCGCCGGTCACCGCGGCCGGCGGCGCGGCGCTGAGCCCGATTTCCCGGGTAATGCTCGCCGACGGCCGGGCGGGTGTCGTTCTCGTACTTGTCGTAGGCGTCGACGATATCGGAGACCAGGCGGTGCCTGACCACATCGCTGCTGGTCAGCTGGGCGAAATGGATATCCTCGATCCCGGTCAGGATCTCGCTGGCCGCGCGCAGCCCCGAGCGGGCTCCGGTCGGCAGGTCGACCTGGGTGACGTCACCGGTCACCACGATCTTCGAGCCGAACCCGAGACGGGTGAGGAACATCTTCATCTGCTCGGCCGTGGTGTTCTGCGCCTCGTCCAGGATGATGAAAGAGTCGTTCAGGGTCCGGCCCCTCATATATGCCAGCGGCGCGACCTCGATGACACCCGCGGCCATCAGCTTCGGAATCGCCTCCGGATCCATCATGTCGTGCAACGCGTCGTAGAGCGGACGCAGATACGGATCGATCTTCTCGTTGAGCGTGCCGGGCAGGAAGCCGAGCCGCTCCCCCGCCTCGACGGCGGGGCGGGTCAGAATGATCCGGTTGACCTGCTTGGACTGCAACGCCTGCACGGCCTTGGCCATACCGAGGTAGGTCTTGCCGGTACCGGCGGGACCGATGCCGAACACGATGGTGTTGGCGTCGATCGCGTCGACGTAGCGCTTCTGGTTCAGCGTCTTGGGCCGGATGGTCTTGCCACGCCGGGACAGGATGTCCAGGCTCAGCACCTCGGCCGGGGAGTCCGAGGAACCCTCGGTCAGCATCGATACCGTATGCCGCACCGCCTCCGGCGTCACCACCCGATTACGGCCGGTCAGCGCGACGAGCTGCTCGATCACCCGCTCGGCGAGGGCGACATCGGCCGCCTTGCCGGTGAGGGTGACGGAATTGCCGCGCACATGAATATCCGCGTTGAGCAACTGCTCTAGTTCACGCAGATTCTGGTCAGCCGAACCGAGGAACGGGAACACGGATTCGGGAGCGAGTTCGATGCTGGAACGCACGGTGCGCGCTGCGGGGCCCGAACCGTTGTCGCCGGCACCGGTGCCTGCTGCGGGGGTGGTCGGGTCGCCGATCTCGCCTTGTGTTCTCAAAAGTGGCTACAGCCTGCTTTCCGGTCTCGATGCTTCGTTGCCCAAAGTTTAACGCTCCCCACCGACAGGGCACAGTGAATAATGGGGTAGCAGCACGATGGACGCGCCCGGCGCACCGAATCCCGTAGGCTCGACGCCGAGATTCGATCGTGAGGGTTGTCGTGCTCGTACCCTGGGATATTCGGCGAACGGTTCGGTTCCTCGCCGTCGTGGAAATCCCCTGCCACCGCTGCCACCGAGCCGCGACGCACGGTCTTCGTCAGTTGGTCACCAGCGTCGGGTTCAACGGGAAATCGCTGGGCGAGATCCGCACCAGGAACGCGCTGGAATGCCGCTCGTGCGGTGCCATAACGGAGATACCGCGCACTTATTTCCGCCAGTTGCTCAGGCGTGCGTCGGCCGCGCGGACCGCGCCGTGGGTGACGACGACACCGCCGCGCCGGTGACTTCTACCAGCGCGGAGTGAGGGCGCCGAGCGCGCCGAGCGCGACCGCGGCGGCAGTCGAGGTGCGCAGCACCGTGGGGCCGAGCAGGACCGGGGCCGCGCCCGCCGCGGTGAGCGCCGCGATTTCGGTATCGTCGAGTCCGCCTTCGGGGCCGACGACGAGGACGACCTCCGCGACGTCGGCGAAGGGCAACTCGGTGAAGCGACCTGCCCCCGATTCGTGCAGTGCGGCCACGATCGCGCCGCCGGATCGGGCCGTACGGACCAATTCGATGACCTCGCGGGTGCGATGCAGATCCGCCACTTCGGGGATGTAGGGACGGCGCGACTGCCTGGCCGCCGAACGCGCGGCGGCCCGCCACTTCTCCACCGCCTTGGCGGCCTTGCCCTCCCAATTGGCGATGCAGCGGGCGGCCTGCCACGGGATGATGGCGTCGGCCCCCGCCTCGGTCATCAATTCGACGGCCAGTTCCGAACGATCCGATTTCGGCACGGCCTGGATCACCGTCACCGAGGGCGTCACCCGTTGTGCGACAGTCCGATTCAGAATTCTCAGATCCAGTCGATCACGCTGGGTCGCGACGACTTCCGATGCGGCGAGCAGTCCGCGCCCGTCCGACAACGTGATCGGCTCGCCGACCCGGATACGACGCACGGTGGCGGCGTGCCGTCCCTCCTGGCCGTCGAGGACCGCGATCGCACCCGGCTCGGGAATATCGTCGAGATAGAAGACCGTGGCGGCCAACGGGTCAGCGTCCGCTGAACGACGCGCGCAGCCGGGCGAACAGGCCGCTGTTGTGCTCGGACTGCGCCGTCATGACCTCGGCGCGATCACGTTCGCGCATCCCCTTGAACTTGCGCAGCAGATCGGACTGTTTGCCGTCGAGTTTGCTCGGCACCACGATATCCAGGTGCGCGAGCAGATCGCCGCGCGCGCCGGAACGCAGCCGCGGCATCCCGTGCCCGCGCAGAACCGATATCTCGTTGGGCTGGGTGCCCGGCGCGATGGTGAGTTCGGTCGGGCCGTCGAGGATGGTGTCGATGACGACGGTCGTTCCGAGCGCGGCGTCCACCATCGGCACCCGGATCGTGCAGTGCAGATCGTCGCCGTCGCGCACGAACACGTCGTGCGGTTGTTCCACGATTTCGACGTACAGGTCGCCCGCGTGGCCGCCACCCGGCCCGACCTCGCCCTGCGCGGCGAGGCGCACACGCATTCCATTGGCGACACCGGCCGGAATCGGCGCGGCGATTTCCCGGCGAGCGCGCACCCGGCCGTCGCCGCCGCACTTGTTGCAGGGATCGGGGATGATCTCACCGGCGCCGCGGCAGGTGGGGCACGGCCGCGCGGTCAGCACCTGGCCGAGGAAGGACCGCTGCACCGACTGGACTTCGCCTGCGCCGCCGCATGTTTCGCAGCGCACCGGCTTGGAGTCGCCATTGGTGCCCGAGCCCTGACAGATATCGCAGAGGATGGCGGTATCCACGGTCAGATGTTTGGTGACGCCGACCGCGCACTCGGCCAGACTGAGCCGGGTCCGCAGCAGCGAGTCGGCGCCGGGCTGCACCCGGCCGCGTGGCTTGCGCTGACCGCCGGAGGTGTTCATCCCGCCGAAGAAGGCCTCGAAGACATCGCCGAGACCGCCGAATCCCGCACCGGAGAATCCGCCCGCACCACCCGCACCCGATTCCAGCGGGTCGCCACCCAGGTCGACGATGCGCCGCTTCTCCGGATCCGACAGCACCTCGTAGGCGGCCGACACCTCTTTGAACTTGGCCTGCGCCGCCTCGTCGGGGTTGACGTCGGGATGCAGTTCACGCGCCAGCTTGCGGTAGGCGCGCTTGATTTCCTGGTCGGTCGCGTTCTTGGCGACGCCGAGCAGTCCGTAGTAATCCCGTGCCACGTGAGTCTCTTAGTCCTTGGTCGCTCTCCACCGCCCGACCGGCCAGCCGGGCGCGGGCTCATCCTTGTCTGCACCGTTCCGACCGAACGCGTGCGACGGCACAACACCACCGCCGACAGCATTAGTCGGATGCACTCAACTTTATCCGGCCGGAGGTTCGAGGGTAGCAGCGCCTACCCGCCTCACCGTTCGGCCAGTACCTCACCGATGTAGCGAGCCACGGCCGCGACCGAGGCTATCGTGCCCGGGTAGTCCATCCGAGTCGGGCCGAGGACGCCCATGCCGCCGAGTATCGCGCCGGACACGCCGTACCCGGTCGAGACCACCGAGGTGCCGCGCATCTGCTCGACCTGCGTTTCCTCGCCGATGCGCACCGTCACCGTGCCCGGTTGCTGGGCGGCGGCCAGCAGTTTGAGCACAACCACCTGCTCTTCCAGCGCCTCGAGCACCTGGCGCAGCGAGCCGGGGAGACCGAAATCGGCGGCGTTGCGGGTCAGATTGGCGGTGCCGCCGAGCACGAGCCGTTCCTCCGGATGTTCGATCAGCGTCTCCACCAGCACGGTGGACACCCGGATCAGCACATCGCGCAGTTTGCGCGGCGCGTGTTCGGGGAGTTCGGCCACCGACGCCGAGGCCGCGGCCAGGCGTTTACCGTCCATGGCTCCACCGAGCATGCCGCGCAGCACGGCCAGGTCCTCGTCATCGATGAGCGCGCCGAGTTCCACCAGCCGCTGATCGACGCGGCCGGTGTCGGTGATCACGACGAGGAGTAGGCGCGCGGGATTCAGCGCGACCACCTCGATATGGCGGACGGTCGAGGCGGACGCGGTCGGATACTGGACGACGGCCACCTGCCTGGTCAGCTGCGCGAGCAGCCGGACACCACGACGCAGCACGTCGTCGAGGTCGACACCCGATTCCAGGAATTCCATGATGGCTCGGCGCTCGGCCCCCGACAGCGGCTTGACCTCGGAGATCCGGTCGACGAACTGGCGGTAGCCCTTATCGGTCGGAATGCGCCCGGAACTGGTGTGCGGCTGGGTGATGTAGCCCTCGGCTTCCAGCACGGCCATATCGTTGCGGATGGTCGCGCTGGACACGCCGAGATTGTGGCGGTCGACAAGGGTTTTCGACCCGATCGGCTCCTTCGTCGCCACGTAATCCGCGACGATCGCGCGTAGGACCTCGAAGCGCCGATCCTCGGTGCTCGACATCGGGCCTACCTCCTCGCTCATCGGTGCGTCGCCAACCGCCGACGCCCCCGGGAGGGCATGGTCATCCGCCGATTCCCGGGTTCCGTCTGAGTATCCAGTCTAGTTGGCATTACACCAATAGCTCGATCGTCGCGGGCGGGCACCCGCGGCATCGCGACGGCCGGGCGATCGATCGCGCTGATCACCGACATCGAACTGTCAGTTGCTCGCGGCGGCCTCGACCACCGCGGCGACCTCGACCGGCCGCGAAACCAGCGACGCGTGCGAGGCATCGATCTCGCTGGTGCGCGCGCCCATCCGATTCGCCATGAACCGCTGCGAGGACGGCGGGATCACCCGGTCGCCGCCCGACACCAGGTACCAGCTCGGCGTGCCGACCCAGGACGGGGCGGCCGAGGGCTCCAGATTCGCCGCGATCGCGATCGGACGCTGGTGCGCGATCATGTCGGCGGCGGTAGCGTCGCTGACATCCTGGGCGAAGACATCGTGGAATCGGTCCGGCGCGACGTAACCGTCGAGATTCTTCCCCGCGATGCCACGGGGATCGTCGACCACCTTCACTTGCAGGGCGGGCGGCAGCAGTTGGCTGCCGGGAAAGCGGATCGGATCGAGCGCCAGCTGCGCGATCTCGCCCCGGACCGGAGCGAAGGCCGCGATATACACGAGGGATTCGACGTCGGGATCGTGCAGCTGGCTGATGACGAAACCGCCGTAGGAGTGGCCGACCAGGACGATCGGCCCGGAAATGGTGTCCAGCGTGCGTTGCACGGCGGCGGCGTCGTAGGCCGGGCCGCGCAGCGGATTCTCCGGGGTGACGACGGTATAGCCATCCGTCCGCAGCTGGGCGGCGACACCATCCCAACTGGTGGTGTCGGCGAAGGCGCCGTGCACGAGGACGATGGTCGGCCGCGGCGCCGCCTGAGCGGGCGCGGCGACGACGACGGCGGTCAACGACAGCGACAGCGCGGCCATGGCGGCGCGCAGCGCGGACCCGAATTTGGTGGTGACGGTCGACATAACAGAACTCCTCGGGTGAGTGCGTCGTGCGACGGGTGTCAGCTGCCGAGCGGGGTGTCCGGCAGACTCTTATCCAGGAATTGCGGTGCGGTTTCGGCCGATTCGCGCAGGCCGTGATCGGCGGCGTCGCATGGCAGCGATCGGCGGGCACCACCGGTTCGGCGAGGCAGGGATCGCGGCGCTGGATCGTGTGCGCGCAACGCCGGACACGCTCTCGATGGGGACACGAGATCTCCTCGGGCTGAATCTGACCGACATTCGGACGCTGCTGGCCTGACGGCGTGGGATCACACCGATACCGCGCCACCACCTCGATGTCGGGGTGGTGGCGCGCGTACGAGACTAACGCCGACAGCCTGCCCGCATACGTCGAACCGGGCCGACTCGGCGACATCAGCGAATTCCTGGCGTTCGATTTCCGAGGGGCATCACAGGCCACCAACGGAATGCCACCACGTGCCGTACGGCACGCAGGGCGCTAGCGCATACTCTTGGCGTGTTTGCCCGCGAGCGCGTCGAGGCCGAGCATCGCCAGCAGCGACTGGCAGTCGTCGGCGTTCTCGGAATGGCTGGCGACGGTCCGCGCGGCGATCGCGCTCTGGCGGGCGGTCTCCACCTTCTCAGCGGCCCGCGCCTCGGCGAACTCGTTCTGCTCATGGATCAGTGACATGTGACGTGCCGGGGGCATTGGACTCCTTGGGGGTTGATCGAAGCCTATACGGGTTCCCCGGCGTCGCATAGTGACGAACTCACAGAGTCTTCGCGCGTTCGCTGAGCAGATCTCACCGGGCGGCCACACCGGCGGCTCACGCACCACGCCGTTTGAGGCGTGGTGAGAGCTGGCTAACCCGCGGGAACGAGTATGTGTCTGGTCGGATCCGTGACCAACAAAGACTCCGGTGTGAGCCCGACACCCCTGCCCATCTCGATCCACTTGCGGTCCGCCGACCACAACACCTTCTGAACCAGCTTGCCCCCACTGAGAAATAGATAGAAGCCCTGCGCGGGACGATCGCTGCTCGATGACCCGCGAGTCGGCAGGCCCCGCCAGCACTCAGCAGCGGGTCCCGACTGGGCAGCACGACTCAGATCCGCCGCGTCGATTCCCCCGTACACGTCTACTACCCGGTCCCACGCGTCCGACCAGCCAGCAGCCCGTGTGAGCTCGCCCATCGTGACCTCTCCACGCCTTTCCACGATCTGACTCAATTCCTCGTTGAATCGCGTCGCCGAGCCCAGCTTGTCAAGAGGCCCATTGACGCTCACTGTTTCGCCGAGGCAAATCGGTTCCGTCGATGGTTTCGTCCCGAAACACCCGCTCGCGGCGGGAACCAGAAACATAATCAGTGCCAGATACTTGATACGCATTACACTCCCCTCTGGGGAAGCGGGATGTCGACACCGGGTTGCACCTTGGTCTTACCCACTTCGACACTGTTGCTCCAGGCGACCTGCGGAGTTCCAGTGTCGGATGATTCCGACAAGACGATCATCTTTCCGCCGCCGATATCCGCGTTGATCTTTGCTGCGAGTTCCTCGGCACTGGCGTTCGGATTGTTCTTCCCGATTTCCCTGCCGCGCTCATTGTTGTACAGATCCATCGCTTCCCGCGCCGGCGGATTACCGCCTGTCTTCTCGTGCGCGGTCGTATAGGACTCGGTCCAATCCGCGCCGAACTCCTGCGTCATCCGCGCATTCCAATACGCATGCCTGAATGCATCACCATGACCATCCTGCTGCGCCTCGCGGGTATCGGGATACTGGCTCTCAGCCATGGTCTCCGCGTCGCTCTTGATCTGGAAGAACTCGATCACGCCACCCGTTCCGCGCGAGGTGTACAGCAGCTTCATTTGCGCAACCTCCTCCTCCGTCATAGCTCGACCTTGGAAGGTCGGGTCGACCATGCGGATAGCATCGAGAACCGAGCCGCTGGGCCAAACCTGCATATCCGATTTCGAGGCGTCGGTCTGATAGTCGACGAGAATCTTCGCCAGTTCAGGGTCGCTCGGCATCGGGATCAGCGCTTCCCGGGCGGAGATCGGCACCTGTTCGAGCAGATTCTGTATCCGCCCTTCCGCTACGATGTCGAATTCCTGCATCCGGGTGAGCGATGCGCGGAGGGTCGCGGTGAATTCGAGTTCTTCGAGCTCTTTCTTGGCGATCGCGGGTCCGGGCGCCCACCAATACTTCTTGCCCCACTCCCAGTTCGATTTCCGAGACGATACCGTACCGTCATCCGTATAGAATAGATCCCACTGGGATTCCTCGACCGCCGCGATCGTCGCACGTATCCGCAGGATCATCGCCTCGAAAACCGCCACAACGGACTTGACGTGTCCGACATCGATTCATAGAGATCCACCGTGGTCAACGTATCCCTACGATCATCTTCGCAACGCTGCCGGAGAGCATCGCCGGTTGTCCCCACGAAATAAGAATATGAATCCCTGACCGACCGCGCAACGGCCTCCACCTCGGATTCTATTTCCGCGGCCACCCGTGACAATGTCGCCGCCAAGTCATTCGCAGGGCCCAGATCCCATGCCAGCACCTGTGAAACAAGCAGCGGATCGGCTTCGCTCATCTCGGCGGCTCGCCCTGGAACTGGGCTGCTCGCACCTGGTCCTGGTTCTCGAACTCGCTGACCGCCTGGTCGAGCCCGTCGGCGATTCCGGTGCATCTACCGGCATGAAATTTCAGCACCCGGTCCAACGCTTCCAATGTTTCTTGGGATCGTGTCAGCGCCAGCGATTGGCTATAAACGCCCGCCCTCGCCTTGTCTCGGTCGGGTACGGCCACCGGTACCTTGCCCAGTATCGTCTCGGCTCGTCCTCGCACTTGCGTGGCGAGTTCGCGCACCAGCACCGGATCCATCTCGAACATGGCGCGGCCTCAGAGGACGTACTCGTCGCCGCCGAACCGATCACGTTCGCCTCGGCCATTATCGCCTCGGCCATTTTCGCCTCGGCCATTATCGCCTCGGCCATTATCGCGACGACGTATCGGAGCGAACGACGACATGTCGTCATCTGTGGAAAGTTCGGTGAATGCCCGTTCGGCCTCGGCCTCGGCGGCGGCGTAGGCGACACGATGCCGGTCGACGATGAGACCGGCCAAACGCTCGGCTCCGTATTCCAACGCATACTCCGACAAGCGCAGATCGGTGATCGAACCGCGCGCGTCGGTCTCGATGTAGACGGTCCCGTCCGTAGATCGGGAACGGCCACGGACTCGCTCGACAGCCTCGTTGATTCGCTTGACCCGAGCCGCGATCGCGGCATTGTCCTCGGCCATCATTCCCCCGCGCCTGTGCGACATGTCAGCTCTACAGCGCCGCCCTTGTGCCACCCCGGATCGGGCCTGGCCGAACATTGCGACGCCGATTGTACGGCCCGCGATCGGCGCAGCGGGATCGACCGGTTCAGACGAGCAGATCGCGAACCACGCCGTCGGCGAGAAGTCGCCCGGCATCGGTGAGGACGAGATGGGTAGCCGTGCGCCGGGCCAGGCCGTCACGCTCCGCGCGGGCGAGGGCCGGGAAGGCGTCGGGGGCGAGGTCGGCCAGTGGAAGACCGGTGCGCAGGCGCAGCGTGAGCATCACTCGTTCGGTGTAGCGCTCCTCGGCGGTGAGCGTTTCCCACCCCGCCGCGGGCAACTCCCCGGTGGCGACCCGATCCACGTAGCGCGCGGGATGTTTGACGTTCCACCACCGCACGCCGCCGACATGACTGTGCGCGCCGGGGCCGGCTCCGAGCCAGTCGCCGCCGTCCCAGTAGCCGAGATTGTGCCGACAGCGCGCGGAATCGCCTGCGGCCCAATTGGATACCTCGTACCAGGTGAGTCCGGCGGCGGACAGGCGCGCGTCGACGCGTTCGTAACGGGCGGCGAGGGTGTCCTCGTCGGGGGCGGGTAATTCCCCGCGACGCACCCGGCGGGCGAGGGCGGTGCCGTCCTCGACGATCAGCGAATACGCGGATACGTGGTCGACTCCGGCGCTGAGTACAGCGTCGAGGCTGGCGTCGAGATCGGCGTCGCGCTCACCGGGGGTGCCGTAGATCAGATCCAGGTTGACGTGGTCGAAACCGGCTGCCCGCGCCTCGTGCGCCGCCGCGACCGCGCGGCCGGGAGTATGGGTGCGATCGAGCACCGACAGCACGTGCTGGGCCGCCGACTGCATACCGAGGGAGACGCGGGTGTATCCCGCCGAGCGGATCCGCTCGAAGAAAGCGGGCGCGGTTGATTCCGGATTCGATTCGGTGGTCACCTCCGCGCCGGGAGCGAGGGCGAAATTCGCGCGGACGGCGTCGAGTACCGCCGCCAGGCCGTCGCCGCCGAGGAGTGAGGGGGTGCCGCCGCCGACGAAGACGGTTTCCACCGCCGGTGTCGCACTCGGCAGCGCCCCGAATTCCACGGCGGCCGTCGCCAGCTCGCCCCGCAGGCCCTCCAGCCACGACTGCGGCGAGGCCGACGTGCCCAATTCCCCCGCCGTGTAGGTGTTGAAATCGCAGTATCCGCACCGCGTCGCACAGAACGGCACGTGCACGTAGATCCCGAACGCCCCGCCCCCGAAATCACGCAGCACCGGGTGCGTCGACTCGGTGCGCCTGGAACTTGCGGCGGCTGAACTCACCCCTCCAGTGTGACGGTCCCGGCGCGGGCGCCACTGCGCGGGCGGCGTTCGTGTGACGAGGCCGATACGTCGGCGCCGTTTCGGACATAGCGGATGCATCACCACCCGGGCCCGAGCAAACGACTATGACAGCGATCACAGATAGACCCGGCGGTGCAGGGATTTCCCGCACTTTTGCGGGAAATACTGGCAGGGCGGTCGGATCGGCCGTTCGTACATGGCACAATAGGCCCATGCGCGGATCCGGAGTACGACTTGTGGCACGTCGCCACGTCGACTTCAAGCGCGTCTGCAGTGCCAGTTGTCCGTCCGGTCGTCACCGGTAACTCAGCGGCGCGCATTCCCGGGTTTGCCCGGAATTCTCCCGATATCGCATCGGTCCGCTGACACCGCGGGAGCGAGTCAGCCCCTCGCCCCTTCAGCACGGATGTACCAACACCAGCAGGAGCGACCCCATGACGTCGAGTACCGACGCCGGTCCCAGCGATCACCCCACGCCCGAATCCCGGCAGGGGCAGCACGCGCGTCCGGAACGCCCCGCCTCGGAGCGGCGCGTTCGACCGGACCGTCCCCGACGCGAAGCCCCGGCCGGTCCGCGGGCGCGCACGGGAAAGCCGGTGCGCCGTAAGGCCGAGGGCCAGTGGGCGCTCGGCTACCGCGAGCCGCTGAATCCGAACGAGCAGTCCAAGAAGGACGACAACCCGCTCAACGTCCGGGCCCGCATCGAGAACATCTACTCCAAGCAGGGCTTCGGCAGCATCGACAAGGGCGATCTGCGTGGCCGCTTCCGCTGGTGGGGTCTCTATACCCAGCGTGAACAGGGCTACGACGGCACCTTCACCGGCGACGAGAACATCGACCTGCTCGAAGCCGAATACTTCATGATGCGCATCCGCTGCGACGGCGGCGCGCTCAACGTCGAGCAGCTGCGCACACTCGGCGGGATCTCGACCGAATTCGGCCGCGACACCGCCGACCTCTCCGACCGCGAGAACGTCCAGTACCACTGGATCGAGGTCGAGAACGTCCCGGAGATCTGGAAGCGCGTCGAGGCCGTCGGCCTCAAGACCACCGAGGCGTGCGGCGACTGCCCGCGCGTCGTGCTCGGCTCGCCGCTGGCCGGTGAATCCTTCGGGGAGGTCATCGACCCGACGCCCGCGATCGATGAGATCGTGCGCCGCTATATCGGCAAGAAGGAATATTCCAACCTGCCGCGCAAATTCAAGACCGCGATCTCGGGCCAGCAGGATGTGGTGCACGAGATCAACGACGTCGCCTTCATCGGCGTCGAACATCCCGAGCACGGTCCCGGTCTCGACCTGTGGGTCGGCGGCGGCCTGTCCACGAATCCGATGCTCGCGCAGCGGGTCGGGGTGTGGGTGCCGCTGGACGAGGTGCCCGACGTGTGGGAGGGCGTCGTCTCGCTTTTCCGCGATTACGGCTACCGTCGCCTGCGCACCAAGGCCCGCCTCAAATTCCTGGTCAAGGACTGGGGTATCGAGAAGTTCCGCCAGGTGCTCGAGGACGAGTACCTCCAGCGCAAGTTGATCGACGGTCCCGCGCCGGAGCAGCCGACCAAGCCGATCGATCACGTCGGGGTCCAGAAGTTGAAGAACGGGCTCAACGCCGTCGGCTTCTCCCCCATCGCGGGCCGGGTGTCGGGCACCGTCCTGGCCAAGGTGGCCGACGCGGTGGAACGGATCGGCTCGGACCGCATCCGGTTCACCCCGTACCAGAAGCTGATCGTGCTCGACGTCGCCGACGACAAGGTCGACGCGCTGATCGACGAACTGGAACCGCTCGGCCTGCAGGCGCGCCCGTCGGTGTGGCGGCGAAATCTGATGGCCTGCAGCGGTATCGAATTCTGCAAACTGTCCTTCGCCGAGACCCGCAAGCGCTCGCAGGCGCTCGTGCCGGAACTCGAGCAGCGCCTCGACGACCTCAATGCCCAGCTCGACGTGCCGATCACCATCAATATCAACGGCTGCCCGAATTCGTGCGCGCGGTCGCAGATCGCCGATATCGGGTTCAAGGGCCAGCTGGTCGATGACGGTTCCGGGAATCAGGTGGAGGGTTTCCAGGTTCATCTCGGTGGCAGCCTCGGATTCGACAGCGCCTTCGGGCGCAAGCTGCGTCAGCACAAGGTGACCAGCACCGAACTCGGCGACTACATCGAGCGCGTGGTGCGCAATTTCATCAAGCACCGTGAAGACGGTGAACGGTTCGCGCAGTGGGCCGTTCGCGCCGACGAGGCCGACCTTCGGTGACGACGGCTCGTGTGACGGGAGATCTATTGTGACAACGAAACTCGCGCAGAAATTGTCCGAGGACGAATTGCGGAACATCGCCGAAAGCGGCGCGGCCGAACTCGGGCCCGACGCCTCGGCGCTGGAACTGCTGCGGTGGACCGAGCAGACCTTCGGTTCCGGCTATATCGTCGCCTCGAATATGCAGGACGGGGTGCTGGTGCACCTCGCCGCGGAGGTTCGTCCCGGCGTGGACGTGCTGTTCCTCGACACCGGCTACCACTTCGCCGAGACGATCGGCACCCGCGACGCGGTGGCGGCCGTGTACGGGGTGAACGTGGTGAACGTCGGGCCGGAAACCACAGTGGCCGAACAGGATCGACTGCTCGGCAAGGATCTCTTCGCCCGCGACCCCGGTGAATGCTGCCGGTTGCGCAAGGTGGTGCCACTGCGGAATTCGCTGCGCGGATACAACGCCTGGGTGACCGGCATCCGCCGGGTGGAGGCCCCGACCAGGGCCAACGCCCCGCTGATCTCCTTCGACGAAGGTTTCGGCCTGGTGAAGATCAATCCGATCGCGCCGTGGTCCGACGACGAGATGCAGAGCTACATCGAAGAGCACGGCATTCTCGTCAACCCCCTGGTGGAAGAGGGATATCCGTCTATCGGGTGTGCTCCGTGCACGCGGAAGCCGGAGCCGGGGTCCGATCCACGAAGCGGCCGGTGGGCAGGCCTCGCCAAGACCGAATGCGGGTTGCACCAATCTTAACGGTTCCCCCTCCTGAAAGCAGGGGGATTTCCAGCTCAGACAGCAACCTGACCATCCACCCGGAGGAGGTGATCGGCTTGTCTCACGTCATCAACACTGGTGTGGCCCCGTTCTGCCACAGCCAGAATCACTCTGGCGGCGTTGCGGTCCCTCGAATCGGTGAAACCGCACGAGGAACACGCGAAACCACGTTCGTGCAGTTCGAGTCGCTTGGCTCTCGCGAAACACGAACTACACGTCATCGTCGTATAGGCGGGCCGAACCAACACCACCCGCAGCCTCGGCGATGCGTCCAGGCCGCAGCCTGTAGGTGTAGCGCACCACTTCGCCCATACGTTCGATCCTAACGAAAGATAATGCCGTGCAACACAAACGACACGCACACCTCTCCCTCCCCGCCGTGAACGACGGGGTATCCGAGGCGGATTCCTGATGACCGGAACCATCAGCGAACGTTCTCTCGGCATCAGCGATTTCGACACCCTGGCCGCGCTCGAATCCGAATCCATCCATATTTTCCGTGAGGTGGCCGGTGAATTCGAGCGGCCGGTGATCCTGTTCTCCGGCGGCAAGGATTCCACGGTGCTACTGCACCTGGCCCTCAAGGCATTCTGGCCCGCGCCGCTGCCCTTCGCGCTGCTGCACGTCGACACCGGCCACAACCTGCCCGAAGTCCTGGACTTCCGGGACAAGGTGGTCGAGAAGTACGGCCTGCGACTGCATGTCGCCAAGGTCGAGGACTACCTCGCCGACGGCCGGCTCACCGAGCGTCCCGATGGCATTCGCAATCCGCTGCAGACCGTCCCGCTGCTCGACGCCATCTCCGAGCACCGCTTCGACGCGGTCTTCGGCGGTGGCCGCCGCGACGAGGAACGCTCCCGCGCCAAGGAGCGGATCTTCTCGCTGCGCAACGCCTTCGGCCAGTGGGATCCCAAGCGGCAGCGCCCGGAGCTGTGGAATCTGTACAACGGCAGGCACGCGCCCGGTGAGCACGTTCGGGTCTTCCCGCTGAGCAACTGGACCGAACTCGATATCTGGCGCTACATCGCCCGCGAGGATGTCGATCTGGCCAGCATCTATTACGCGCACGAGCGCCCGGTCTACCAGCGCGACGGCATGTGGATGACCCCCGGCGTCTGGGGCGGTCCCGGCGACGGCGAGGAACTCCAGACCCGCTCGGTGCGCTACCGCACCGTCGGCGACGGATCTTCCACCGGCGCCATCCTTTCCGACGCGACGGACAACGAGGCGATTCTCGCCGAGGTCGCCGCGTCCCGACTGACCGAGCGCGGCGCGACCCGTGGTGACGACCGGGTTTCCGAGGCCGCGATGGAAGACCGTAAGCGAGAGGGTTATTTCTGAGATGTCCGACCTATTGAGACTGGCCACCGCCGGTTCTGTCGACGACGGCAAGTCCACCTTGGTCGGACGGCTGCTCTACGACACGAAATCCGTACTCGCCGACCAGATCGACGCCGTCACCCGCGCGTCGGTGGACAAGGGTCTGGCCACCCCGGATCTCTCGTTGCTCGTGGACGGGTTGCGCGCGGAGCGGGAACAGGGCATCACCATCGATGTCGCCTACCGCTACTTCGCTACTCCCGCAAGGTCTTTCGTGCTCGCGGATACTCCGGGGCATGTGCAGTACACCCGCAATACGGTCTCCGGGGCATCCACCGCGCAATTGGTGATCCTGCTCGTCGACGCCCGCAAGGGCGTCATCGAGCAGACCCGCCGCCACGCGGCGGTGCTCGCGCTGCTCGGCGTGCCCAAACTGGTTCTCGCGGTCAACAAGATCGACCTGGTCGACAACCCCGCCGAGGTTTTCGCCGCGATCTCCGCCGAATTCAACACCCTCACCACGGCGCTGGGCTGGGCTCAGGAGGATGTGCTGGAAATCCCGGTCTCGGCGCTGCACGGCGACAATGTCGCCTCGCGTTCGACGAATACCCCGTACTACGACGGGCCCTCGCTGATCGAGCATCTGGAATCGGTGCCCGCCGACGCCGACAGCACCGGCGCGCATTCCATCGGATTGCGTTTCCCGGTGCAGTACGTCATCCGTCCGCGCACCGCCGAATACCCGGATTACCGTGGATACGCCGGGCAGATCGCCGCCGGTTCGGTGTCCCCCGGTGACGAAGTCGTGGTGCTGCCCTCGGGTATTCGCACCACCGTCGAGCGTATCGACACCCCCGACGGCGAGCTGGCGGTGGCCCAGCCCGGTCGCAGTGTCACGCTGATCCTGGCCGACGATGTCGATATCTCCCGTGGCGACGTCATCGCCTCGGTCACCGACGCGCCCGAGCCCATCGACACCTTCGACGCCACGGTCTGCTGGCTCGGGGACAAGCCGCTGCGCCCCGGCGCGCGGCTGCTGCTCAAGCACGGTACCCGGACCACCCAGGCCATCGTCGGCACCTTGGTCGAGCGCTTCGACGAGCAGCGTCTGGCCGCGGAACCGAATCCGGAAGCGTTGTCGCTCAACGATATCGGTCGGATCTCGGTCCGGGTCGCCGAACCGATCGCGGCCGACGACTACCGGGTGAACCGGCACACGGGCAGCTTCCTGCTCATCGATCCCGCGGGCGGCAACACCCTCGGCGCCGGACTCGTCGGTGATGTGCTCAGCGCCGTCGAGGTCGGCGCCGGAGTCTGAGATGACCGCCTCGATCGGCATCTCGGCGCCGACGCCCGCGCGGGCGTCGGGCGGCCCGGCGCTGATCGCGGTGGCGCACGGCAGCCGTGACCCGCGCTCGGCGGCGACGATGGCGGCCGTGGTCGCCGATATCGCCGACGCCCGCCCCGGTGTCGACGTCCGCCCCGCCTTCCTCGACCTGAGCGCGCCTTCGGTCGATCAGGTCATCGATGCCGTTGCCGCACAGGGGCATACACGCGCGATCGTCGCACCGCTGCTTCTCGGGAGCGCTTTCCACGCCCGCGTCGACCTGCCCGGACTGCTGGAAGCGGCCCGCGCACGCCACCCGCGTCTGCGCCTCACCCAGGCCGATGTCCTCGGCCCGGACGCCCGCCTGATCGGCGCGCTGCGCGAACGGGTGCGAGAGGCGCACGCCGCCAGCGATATCACCGAGGGGCCCCGGGTCGGCATCGCCGTCGCGGCGGTGGGATCGTCCAGCGTCACCGCCAATACGCGCACCGCCGAGGTGGCCCGCCGTCTCGCCGCCGCCACCGGCCTGCGCACCGAAATCTGCTTCGCCACCACCGAACCCACACTTCCCGAGGCGGTTTCGCGCCTGCGCGCCCGTGGCAGCGAGCACATCCTCGTCGCCACCTGGTTCCTGGCCCCCGGCCTCCTGACCGACCGCCTGGCCGCCGCCGCACCGGATCTGGTGCACGCCGACGTCATCGGCCCCGATCCGGCCCTCACCGACATCGTCTGGGACCGTTACGACGCGGCGCGGGCGGACATGCTGGCGCTCACCGCCTGAGATGACCGCGCCGACGTAGGCATCTTCAGCCCTCACTCCGGCCGAGCAGGCGATCCGCGATCGAGCGCGCGGTGGCCACCTTGGCATCGGCGCCCAGTTGGCGGGCGAGGTTGGCGGCGCTGACCACGGCATCCAATTCGAACGCGAGGGCGTCCGCGTCACCGGACGGGAGTTCGCCCAGGCCTTGTGCCTTGCGGATTTCCGTGGCCAGGAAGGTGAGCCATTCGTCGTGGTCGGCCGCGAGAGCGTCGCGAACCGGGCCGGGCCTGCTGTCGAATTCGATCAGGGCCGCGCTGCGGAAGCAGCCGCCGGGAAAGGCGGGCTCGGTGATGTGGTCGAACCAGCGGTCGACCAGCGCGCGCAAGCGGGTGACACCGCGCGGCTCGCGGAGGCTGGGGGTGATGATCTGCTCGACGAAGACATCGCGGGCGGCGTGCACCGCCGCCAGTTGCAGGGCCTCCTTGCTGCCGAACAGGGTGGCGATACCGCTTTTGCTGATGCCGAGGTCGGTGGCGAGCCTGCCGATACTCACTCCGTTCAGCCCTTCCACCGACGCCACGTCCGCGGCATGCCTGGCGATGGACGCTCGGGAGCGGGCCCCTTTGACCAGACGCTGATCGGTGAGGTGCGGCGCGGAAGCTGATGTCGTCTCGGCCATGAGCCCCATTGTTCCACCGATCTCTTGCCAATACGAACGAACGGACGTACTTTATTGCACGAACGATCGTACTTTTTGTTAACGGTGCACGAAGGGCAGACCCATGACCGAAGTGTCCACGCGGACCGCTCCCCCGGCGACGAAGGCAGCCAAGACCACGCTGCTGATCGCCTGCGGCGCCGCATTCATCGCCTTCCTCGATCTCTCCGTGGTCAATATCGCCTTCCCCTCGATCGCCCGCGACTATCCCGGCACCGCGACGACCACCCTGACCTGGGTTGTCAGCGGGTACGCCGTGGCCTTCGCGGCACTGCTCACCCCGGCGGGCCGTATCGCCGACACGCTCGGCCGCCGCCGCGTATTCCTCACCGCCCTCGCCGGTTTCGCACTCACCTCCCTGCTGTGCGCGCTCGCTCCCACGGCGGGCTGGCTCATCGCCGGTCGGCTCCTACAGGGGGCGACGGCGGCGCTGATGATGCCGTCGGCACTCGGTCTTGTCCTCGATGTCACCCCTCGGGAACGCATCGGCGCGGCGATCGGGGCGTGGACGGCGGCGGGCGGTTTCGCCGCCGTGGTCGGACCCGCCATCGGCGGCGCACTGGTCGAGGTATTCGGCTGGCGCTCGGTTTTCGTCATCAACGTCCCGGTCGCGTTGGCACTGATCCTGCCCGGCCTGCGCATTCCGGTCTCCGACGCCAGGCAGCCCGGCAGTTCACTACCCGATCCGCTCGGCACCCTCGCGGTGGCGCTCGGCCTCGGCGGACTGGTCGCCGGAGTCACCGAGGGGCAACGCTGGGGCTGGACGTCGGTGGGCACGGTGGCCGCCCTCGGCGTGGGCGCGCTACTGCTGCTCGTCGCCCTTGTCCGTTCCACGCGCCACCGTAACCCGGCCATCGCGGTGGAGTTGTGGCGCAGCAGACCATACGCGCTGGCGAATGCGGCGTCGTTCGTATTCGGCGCGGCGATGTTCGCCTGGCTGCTGACCGGACCGCTGTTCCTGGACGCGATCTGGGGCTATTCGGTACTCGCTTCGGCGGGGGCGCTCACCGTCGGCGCGGTCGCGTCCATGGTCACCGCCACGGTGGCGGGCCGGATCACCGATCCGGGGCCGAGGCGCTGGGTAGGTGTAGTCGGGACGCTGATGTTCGCCGCATCGACGATCTGGATGAGTACCGACGCCCTCGGTCCGGACGCGGCGTTGTGGTCGGCGTGGATACCGGCGGGCCTGCTCGGCGGCGGCGGTGTCGGCATCGTGGTGACCGTCCTCGGCACCGCCGCCGCGAGCGCCCTTCCGCCACAGCAGTTCGCGGCGGGCATCGGCATGAATCTCACCGCACGTCAGGTCGGCGGCGCGCTCGGCGTCGCCGTGCTCGCGGCGATCTTCGCGGCGAATCCGGGCGATCAACTCGCCGCATTCCATGTCGTCTTCGCGGTGTGCGCCGGTATCGCCCTGGCGGCGGCGGTCATCACCGCGATCCCGTCCCGCGTACGCGCCACCACGGAATAAGGAGCACATAATGACCGACAGCACTTTTCCCGCCGAGACCGATGACCCGATGCTGCTGCCCACCGGCACGGCCCGCGATCTGCTCGCGGGAGCACCGTGGCAACGCTTCGCCGTACTCGGCGATTCCGTCGCACTGGGTGTGGGTGATCCCAGCCCGGGCTACGACGCCGCCGGGTGGTCCGATCGGGTAGCGACCGTGCTCGGCTCGGTGAATCCCGATCTGGCCTATCTCAATACCGGCCGCGTAGGCGCCACTATCGAACAGGTCATCGCCGAACAGGTTGGCCCCGTGCTGGATTTCCGGCCCGACCTGGTACACGCGACCTGCGGCGGGAACGATCTGTTCCTTCGTGGCGATATGGACGAGCTGCGGACGAATCTGGATGCCCTCTACGCCGTACTGTCCCGAAGCGGGGCACAGATATTCACATTCGCTCTGGCCGATGTCTGGGAGACCGAGCGGATGGCGCCGATGCGGCCGATGCGAGACCGGATGGCCGAGTTGAACGAGATCGTGCGCGAAACGGCCGCGCGCTACGACGTCCTGGTGGTGGACTTCTGGAATCACCCATTGCGACTGCGCCCGGATCTGATGAGTGCGGATCTGATCCACTTCACCTCGAGTGGACACGCGGTGGTGGCCGTCGAAACAGTGCGTGCGCTGAGCGAGCTCATCCCGGCCCGGACCACCGGAGCATGACGGTCGGGCGGTGCCAGGGGGATTCGCCCCGGACACCGCCCGATCCCGCAGGGCTCAGCCCTCGATCAGGGCAGTACCTGCGGCACCGCGCCCGGTGCCACCAGGCCGACGATGACGCCGATCGCGGTACCCCACAGCGCGCCGTTGATCGCGCCGATGATCGCGCACGGAATCGCCGCCACGATGAAACCCGGCAGGCACGAGACGCCCGAAAGAATGCCCGACCCCGCCGCGCCCGCCATCGCACCCGTCACGGCGCCGTTGGCCACCGGATCGGAGTTCTGCGCCCCCGGATTCGTCGCGACCTCCTGAAGCGGGAGTCCGCCCGCGACCGGCTCAACGACCTGCTGCACCACCGGCGCCGGAGCCTGGGCCACCTGGCCCGGTTCGGCGGCGGCGACCCCCGCGAAGGCGACAGCGGCCGCGATCGGCAGCACTCCCGCGATCAGCTTGCGACCTGCTTTTCTGAAAGTCCCACGGACCATGTTGTTTTCTATCCTCCCCGACCCCCGATACGGAATCCGCGCGCTCGATGAATCATCCGAGCAGTACGGAACGAAACGTTTTCGATTCATACCGAGGAGCCGATTCGATGATGTGTGGAGTGCCCGGACGATGTCCGCGATCGACACTCTATCGCACCGATTTTCCTTTCACCGAGGTATTCGCGTGGCCGGTCGGCCGACTACACGGTCGTCGCATTCACCGGAATTAACTGGCTCGGCCGCAAGGTATTTGAGGATTCCCGTGTCAGCTCTGATAGCGCTCGATCAACTGCGCGCCGAGCATCGCGAGTTCGTCGCGCACCGACTGCGGAGCGAGCACCTCGATCTCGGCGCCCCATCCGGCCAATTGCTGGGCGATCATGCGCGGGGTCGGCGCGGTGACGCGCACCATGATCCGTCCGTCCTCGACCGGTCCGTCGACCTCGCAGTGCCTGCCCTGCTGATTGCGCAGCACCGGAAGCAATTCGGCGGCGATGAGCGCGGTGGCCGAGACGGTGGACCTACGCTGTTCCATCTCGCCGACCACTTCCTCCCACACGGTCGATAGGTCGAAATCAGCGGGGCGAGTGGTAATTTCGTCGGTGAGTGCGGCTTCGACGATGCGGTCGACCCGGAAGGTGCGTCTGCCGCGTTCGGTGCCCGCGATCAGGTACCAGATGGCGTCCTTGTCGACCAGACCCCACGGGTCGCCCAGCCGCTCCGAACGCAGGCCCGCGCGCTCGTAGACCAACCGCACCCGGCGCCGTTCCACCACGGCGCGCTGCAAGAGGGTGACCACACCGGGGCGGGTGCGGTCGTGCTGACCCCAGCGCGCGGGATCGATGACCACCGCGTCGGCCGCGGCCTCGGCATCGGCGCGGAATGTCTGCGGCAGTGCGCGCACCAGTTTGCGCAGCGCCGACTTCACCTCGGGCACCGCACCCGCCGATGATCCGGCCAGCAGGAACAGCGCCCGCGCCTCCGGTTCGTTCAGCCCGGTCAAATCGGTGCGGGCGCCGCCGACCAGCGACCAGCCGCCGCCTCGGCCCTGTTGCGGGTATACCGGGACGCCCGCAGCGGACAACGCCTCGAGGTCGCGGCGGGCGGTGGCCACGGAGATCTCCAATTCGGCGGCGACTTCCGCGGCCGTCACCCGGCCGCGCGCCTGCATCAACAACAGGGTCGCCACCAATCGGTCTGCTCGCACAGGTCGATTCTTCCGGTAAAAGTGCTCATTCGGTGAGCACTTTGGATGGGATCGTTATCTCACCAGCAGGAACACATCGACCGAAGGAGCACGACATGCTTCGTGGAATGGCTACCACCACCTACTACGCCGACGATCTCGAGGCCGCCAAGGAGTGGTACAGCGAATTCCTCGGCACCGCGCCCTACTACCACGTCCCGAACGGGTACTACGAATTCCGCATCGGCGACTACCAGCACGAATTCGGCATCATCAATCGCGCCTACGCGCCGCCGAGCGCCCGCAACGAGCCGGGCGCGGGCGGGATCGTGTACTGGCACGTCGACGATCTGGCGGCTACTTTCGCGCGTTTGCTCGCCATGGGCGCGAAGGAATACCAGCCGATCACCGCCCAGGGCGACGGCGAAGGTTTCGTCACCGCCTGCGTGGTCGATCCGTTCGGCAACACGCTCGGCATCATGACCAATCCGCACTACCTGGAGGTGGTCGCGAAAACCGGCGGGGTGTAGCGGCGCCCGCCGCGGCGGATCCGGGGCGGGATCAGCTCGGGAACCAGCGCTCCAGCACCTTCGCGACGCCGTCGTCGAGTACGTCGTCGGCGACTTCGTCCGCCAATTCCTTGATCTCGTCGGACGCGTTGCCCATCGCGACCGAATGTCGGGCCCAGCCCAGCATGTCGCGATCGTTGTAACCGTCACCGATGGCGAGGGTGGCCTCGTGCGGGACGCCGAGGGCGGTGCGCAACCGTTCCAGCGCCCAGCCTTTGGAGACACCGCGGCGCGAAACCGTCAGCCACGGACCGAATTCACCGTGTACCCAGCTCGCTCCGGGGACGTAGAGCGTTTTCAGCTGTCGCAGCATCTCTTCCAGCGATCCGTCCGGCCACCACCCGTTCAGGCGCGGGGTCGGCTCCCGGCTGAGTTCACCGTGATCGACGAGCAGATAATCGCCGATGGAGAATTCACCGGGGCTGATTCCGGTGGCCCATGTTCCGACGCCGACCTTCTCCACCGCGAAGATCATGTCCGGGAACAACTCCCGCAATGCCGCCACGGCCGGGGCCGGATCGAAGGATTGCACCGCGACCGGCTCACCGCGTGCCACATCGATGTGCACCGCACCGTTCGAACACAGCGCATGCCCTTCGACCAGCCCCAATTCCTTCAGCACCGGACGGGTCGTCAGCAATGTCCGCCCGGTCGTCACCACCACGTGCGCCCCCGCGACCACGGCAGAGCGGACCGCGCGGGCCACCCGCTCGCTGATCGGCGAACCGGTCTCCAGCAGGGTTCCGTCCACGTCCAGTGCGATCAGGCGAGGCCCTCCCCCGAGAACATCCACGAGCCCATTGTGCAACGCCGGTTCCCGTAACGTCACCGATACGACCGCACATCCGGTGACGGCCGAACTCGCGCACCGACGGCGAAGAGCGCCGTCGGCCAGGGGCTCCGACAATCGCCGACGGCCGGTCGATTCGTCCGGATTCGGCGGGCCGCATCAGCCCGCGCCCGGACGTGCCGCCGCGGCGCACCTCTGCGACGCACCTCTGCGGCTCGCGTCACCTCGGCGGTCACCTGCCGCGCGGTCCGCCGCCCATGCCCCCGCCCATCCCGCCGGTTCCGCCCATCCCGCCCCTCGATCCACCGGGGGACGAGGAGGAATGGCCGCCGCCGGCGCCGCCGATGGACGAGTGACTCGAGGGACCACCCGGGGAAGCGCCGCCTCCCGGGATACCGCCGCCGACAGACGTTCCCGGCCTGGAGCCCCCGGTATTCGTGCCGCCCGCCGTCCCTCCGTGTGAAGTGCCCGCGGACGAAGCCCCCGGCGACGATCCGCCGACCGAAGCGCCAGTGCCCGAACCCGCACCGCCCGAACCGGCGCCGTGCGAGCCGCCCGACGCGGAACCACCGCCATGTGGGGAAGCGCCGCCGGAGGATTCACCGCCACCCGGCGTGTCCGTCTTCGAACCACCGCCGACGCCCGCGGACGATCCCCCGGTACCCGATGACGTCGCGCCGCCCGTGGTTTCGTCACCTCCGGTCCCACCGCCCGGTGTGGTCGCACCGCCCGATGTTTCACCGGCCACGCCGCCGGGCGCACTGCCGCCGACGCCTCCGCTCGTCGACGTCCCGGTACCCGTACCGGGGGCCGATGGCAGCGAATGGCCCGGTGCGGCCGGGACATCCGGATTCTCGCCGGACGTGGGCAGACTCACCCGCGGAATCTCGGGCGGGGCAGGCCAGGAGATCGGCTTTCCCGATGTCGAACCCGGTGTGGGCAGGGAAGTGAAGGGCAGCGGATTGATGAAGTGCGCTGGGTCCGCGTACAGCGTGCCGGTGCGCGGGTGTTCACAGCAGGCGCGGGGATCCGGGTGTGCGGTCCGGCCGGATTCGGCGATGGAGGGGCCCATCGTGGCACTACTCGTGATCGGGGCGACCAGGCTGTTGCGTGCGGGCGTCGTGGCCAACGCCGCGGGCATCCCCTGCCTGATGACACGGTCGAGGGCGGATTCGCCCTGCGGGTCGTAGAGCAGATTCTCGGTGAGCGCTTCCGCTCCGGGCACGATCTCGAGTACCGGGGATGGTCCCTGCTCGCCGGTGCCGCCGAAAACCGTCGCCGCCGACATGGCCAGCGCGGATGCCACCGCGGCGCTGGAGAATACCGCGACCCTCGGGGCACGGGCGCCGGTGTCGGCCGGTGCGAACATCCGCGCGGCGAAATGAGCCGCACCCGCCGCGCAGCACTGGCCGGGATCGGCCGACATCACGATCGGCCTGCCGAGTTCGGTGAGGGTCCGGGCGACCTCGGCGGGTCTGGCGGCCCCGCCGACGACGAGGACATGGTCGATATCGGCCAGGGTCCGTCCACTGGAACGGATACACGATCGCACCAGGTCGAAGGATTTCCTGATGTGCGCGATGCGCAGGTTCTCGATATCGCGGGGCGCTACCGAGGAGACCAGCCCGTCCGACGTGGCGCCGCGCGCGTAGCGCGCGATGATCGCGCCGAGCGGACGCCCACCGAATTCATGTGAGCGCAGCGGCTTTCCGACGATCGGGTGGTCGGTCCAGTCCGGTCCGACGCGAGCGACGGCGAGATCGAGACTGTTACCACCGAGGTCGTAGACGAGGACGAATCCGGATTCGAGCGGACCGCGCTCGAATTCCAGCCACTCCGTGGCGGCCACGGCTTCGGGTACGAGGAGTACATCGCGCGCACCGGATAGGTCGAGCGCCTGTCGCAGCAGTGCCACCTGCTTATCGGAATACGCGGCGGGATAGGTCGTCACGACCCCGGCACTCGGTTCCGCCGCCGCGATGAGCTCCGCGGTCACCACCGCGACGAGATTCGCGGGCGAGTAGATACGGCCGACGACGGTCACCGGCTCGGGATCGCGGCTCAGATCCGCGAAGTCGGTGACAGCCGTGCCGGATCCGGAAACGCCCGCCTCGCCGACGTCGTCGTATATCAACGCCGTACGCCGGGTACGGATCGACGGCCGTAGCCCTTCTCCGCTCACCGCAGCGGTTACGGAGTTCACTGAACCAATGCTGAAACCCAGCCCTGTAGTCATCGCTATCCCGTCAACGCACCGTGACCACGTCCAGCACATGTCCAGCCATGTGGCCGCGGTCGTCTTCCAAACAGCCACCACAGATTAGCTGTCACTCGACGGATTCGTATGCGGTTTTGATATGGATTGTGCGAATCATGGTGATGCCATGGCGAAGAAGCTGGTGAATCGACCCGAAGCGGTCATGCCGCCCATCTCGGCGCGAGGCAGAACGGCTGTGGCGTACCGGATTCCGCTATTGTTCAGCGATCAGCGGACCGCCCTCCGCAAGGTTCACCGGCTCGACGGATCAGCCTTCAGAAAAGGGATAGCGCACACCGACTGGTCGGTAACCAGACCATTGCGGCCTGCCAGTTTCGCGCGGGAGCTCGAACGCCTCGTGCTGCGGGCGGCGATCAGGCGCGAGCCAGCGCCAGCAGCCGCCGCAGACCACGTGCGGGGCGAAGGGTCGCGCCGCCCGCGCGCACCGAGGGACGACGCGCACGAACCAAACTGTCGAAATCCGCCGCGCTGCCGATGGGTTCACGCAGCCGCCCGGCATTGAAGTCCTCGGCCAGCCCGCGGACGGTCTCCTGCGCGCAGGACTTGTTGGTGCCGATGAAACCGGTGGGACCGCGCTTGATCCACCCGGTGACGTAATTTCCGGGAAGTACCGCGCCGCCGGGATATTCGAGTACCCGACCGCCCGAATTCGGGATGACGCCCGCCGTGTCGTCGAACGGCAATCCGGCCGACGGCACGCCCCGGTACCCCACCGAGGTCAGGACGAGTCCTGCCGCGATCCGCTCGATGTCGCCGGTGGCGACCGCATTGGGTCGCCCGTCCGCACCGAGGACGAGTTCGTTGCGGCCGACGTCGATACCCGTCACCGCGTCGACGCCGAGGATCTCGATCGGCGAGGACAGGTACCGGAAGACGACCCGCTTGCGCGCGCCGAAGGGCCGGGTTCGCACGCTGTGCAACAGTTTCAGTTTCTGCTCGACCTGGTAGGGCAATTCCGCCCCGTAGTCGGGCAGCTCGCCCTCGATCGCGATATCCACATCGGCGCCGAGCAGACCGACGAATTCCGGCACGGTGAAAGCGGATTCGGCCGGGCCGCGGCGTCCGAGGATCACAACCTCCTCGATCCCGCTCTCCCGCAGGGCCCGCAGCGCGTGGGGCGCGATATCTGTCTCGGCCAGCGCCTCGGGGTCGCTGGTCAGGATCCTGGCCACATCCAGGGCCACATTGCCGTTGCCGATGATGACGGCGCGCGGCTGCGAGAGGTCGAACACGGCGTTCGTGTGGTCCGGGTGACCGTTGTACCAGGCGACGAAATCGGTGGCGGAGACATTGCCGGGCAGTCCTTCACCGGGGATGTCCAGTTTCCGGTCCGAGGACGCGCCGACCGCGTAGATCACCGCGTGGAAATGTCCGAGCAGCTCGTCATGGGAAATATGCTCGCCCACTTCGATATTCAGGTACGACCCGAATCCGGGCTGCGCCGAGATCGTGTCGAAGAGGTCGCTCACCCGACGGGTGTGACCGTGGTCGGGCGCCACACCGAACCTGGCCAGGCCGTACGGCACCGGCAGCCGATCCAAGACGGTCACCGACACGTCGGGCTGGGTCAGCAGTTCGTCGGCGGCGTACATGGCCGACGGCCCTGAGCCGACGATCGCCACCCGCAGCGGTTGCCGCTCGGTCCGGATCTCGGCAGCCGGCACCGGTTTCGCGAGCAGCGGACGCGGGCGCGACTGCCGGTAGAAATCGGCGTTGATCTCGATGAACGGCTTCTGCTCTTCGGTCAGCTTCTTCGACGAGGTGATGGCGTCGACGGGACACGCGCTGGCGCAGGCGCCGCAGTCGACGCATGCCTGCGGATCCACGTACAGCATGTCCGCGGTCAGGAAATCGGGCTCGTCTGGCGTGGGATGGATGCAGTTGACCGGGCACGCGTAGACGCAGGACGCGTCGCTGCAACACGATTGGGTGACGACGTAGGGCATCTTCGGGCGCCGCTCAGGCCGTCTTGCCGCGCTGCGGCTCCGAGCGGTATCGGGTGGTGGGGCCGTCGATCTTCAACAGCTTCCACACACCGCGCGCGATCGGGTTCATGAGGCCGATATCCTTGGCCAGGGTCCGCACATCGCCGAAGAAATCGGCGAATTCCCGCTTCGATTGCTCGCTGCCGTAGAACAGCTCCTTGCGGACGTGATCCGGAATATCGAATTCCTTCCAGAACGACCGCGGCGGAGTGTAGATCGAGCGGCCGAGAATCCACATGACGAGCGGCATCGCGAGGGACAGCACGAATTTATTGGCGGCGTTCTGTTCCGGCACGTGCTGCTCGAGGAATTCGTGCGCGAACGAGATGTGGCGCGCTTCCTCGGCGACATGGATGGCCATCACCCCGCGCATGATGGGATGCACTTCCTCACCCGAACGCAGAATGGCCTTCTGGATGTGGTCGATCGGCTCCTCGCCCGCGAGGACGGCCATGAAGAACAGGTTCGGGAACAGCGCGGCCACCGGAGCGCCGATGTACTTGAATTTCGAGACCAGCGGCCCCATGCCGGGAACGTCGAGCCCGATGCGGTTCACCATCTCCTGGAACATCAGGGTGTGGTTGTGCTCCTCGATCATCTCGTGGGAGCAGTAGCGGAATTCGGGAGAACCGTTGGGCAGGCCGAAATTATGCGTCGCCATGCCGCTGATCAGGATCGACTCGAATTGCAGACCCACCTTGGCGACATTGGCCTGGCGGTATTTGCCGATGGCGATCTTCTGCTCTTGCGGCAGCGCCTGGTACCAGGGGTGGCGGCCGAGCGCGTCACCGGAGACCGGAAGGATCCAGCGCTCCGGTCCGGCATTCACGTCGAAGTCGGGGTGATCCCAGTCGATATCTTCGAAGGGGTCGAAATGCCTGTTGACGGAGCCCTCCGACAACAGCAGCAGTTTGGATGCGTATTCCTGAGCCCTCGCCAGATCGGGATCGATGGCGGACGTCACGGCTGCGGACATCGTCGTCACTGCCTCTCCTCATAGGACCAATTGCCTGTGTCCAATAGTTACACCAATACTGAGTGACGTCAACCCGCCCTCGCGCATCGGCGGCTATCACGAGACATTCCCCGGCCACGGGCGGAATAACCCGTGCTCGCGCGGCGCTCGGAGTCCGGTGCGGACGGTGTGATCGGACGATCGTCACATCGGCGGGCACCCCGACGGCGACCCGAGCCATCGGCACTCCACCGCCGCGGAGATATCGGGGCCATCCAGGCCGTGAATGGATCGAGCCCGCACGCGGGGATTGCGCCGGGCTCGAGTCGACAGCGCGCCGAGGCCGATCTACGGCCCGACGCGCTCCCCCACTACGCGGGCAACTCCGGAATACGGGTGGCGCGCGCGTAGACGGTCTCCCCCTCGGCCAAACGCAATGCCGCGGCGTCACCACGGGTGACCTGGGCCGCGAACAGATCGCCGGTGGCGCCGTTGCGCAGTTCCACGCGCACCTCGAAGCCGAGGTGCACGACCCGTTCCACGGTGGCGCGGGTGACCCCCGCCGAATCCGCGGTGCCCTCGTGTTCGGCCTGCGCCATACTCGGATCGCGGCCGACGCGAATATCGTGCGGGCGCACCAGATGTCCGTTGAGGCGGGCCACCGCCCCGAGGAACGACATCACGAATTCGTTGGCCGGGCGGTCGTAGACATCCTCCGGGCTGCCGACCTGCTCGATGCGGCCCTTGTTCATCACCGCGATCCGGTCGGCGACGTCGAGCGCCTCCTCCTGGTCGTGGGTGACGAGCACGGTGGTCACGTGGACCTCCTCGTGCAGCCTGCGCAGCCAGGTGCGCAGATCCGCGCGCACTTTGGCGTCGAGAGCGCCGAAGGGCTCGTCCAGCAGCAGCACCTGCGGGTCGACCGCCAGCGCCCGCGCCAGGGCCATGCGCTGGCGCTGACCGCCGGAGAGCTGGGCCGGATAGCGGTGCTGGAAACCGTCGAGTCCGACGATGCCGAGCAATTCGTCGACCCTTTTGGCGATCTCGTTCTTGGGCCGCTTACGGATCTTCAGGCCGAACGCGACGTTATCGCGCACGGTCATATGTTTGAACGCGGCGTAATGCTGGAAGACGAAACCGATATCGCGCTTCTGCGGCGACACATGGGTGACATCGCGGTCGGCGATGACGACCGTGCCCGAATCCAGCGACTCGAGGCCTGCGATGGAACGCAGCAGCGTCGACTTGCCCGAACCCGACGGCCCGAGCAGCGCGGTCAGTTCGCCGGAAGGGATCTCCAGGGAGACGTCGTCGAGGGCGGCGAAAGAACCGTAATTCTTCTTCGCGCTTGTCACGGTAATCATTTGGCGCCCCGCTTACGTTCGAGGAGGGTCATGAACAGAAGGACTACGAGTGCGATGGCCATCAGCAAGGTGGCGGCGGCGTAGGCGCCGAAGGTGTTGTGGTCGTTGATGTAGCGGCCGTGCACCAGCAGCGTCAGGGTCTGCGACTGGCCGGGCAGCGCGGAAGAGACCATGATCACCGCGCCGAATTCGCCGAGTGCGCGGGCCACTGTCAGCACAACGCCGTAGGTCAGGCCCCAGCGGATCGCGGGCAGCGTGATCCGCCAGAAGGTCTGCCACCGCGATGCGCCGAGGGTCGCCGCGGCCTGCTCCTGATCGTCGCCGATCTCGTGCAGCACGGGTTCCACCTCGCGCACCACGAACGGCAACGTGACGAAAATAGTCGCGATCACCATGCCTGGCAGGTTGAAGATCACCTTGACGCCGAGATCCTCCAGGCCGCCGAACCAGCCGCCCGCGCCCCACAGCAGGATGAGCGCGACACCCACCACCACCGGTGACACCGCGAACGGCAGGTCGACGATGCCCTGAACCAGAGTGCGGCCCGGGAACCGCCCGCGGACGAGGGCTATCGCGGTGACGATGCCGAACACCACGTTCACCGGAACCACGATCACCACGATGAGCAGTGAGAGCTGGAAGGCGGAAATGGCCGCCGGTGTGGTGATCGAATCGAAGAACGCGACGATACCGTCTTCGAAGGTGCGCCACAGGATGATGACCAGCGGCAGCACCAACAGGATGAACAGGTAGACGAGCGCTACCGTGCGCAGCGAGATACGCGTCAGCGCGGACAGTTTCATCGGCTCGCCTGTTCCTTTCGCGCGCTGCGGTCCGCGAGCAGCCGCAGCGCGAGCAGACTCACGAACGAAATCGCCAGCAGCGCCACCGAAACCGCGGCGGCGTTGATCGGCCGGTCGATCTCGATCTGCTTCTGGATGTACTGCGAGGCCATCTCGGTCTTACGGGGGATGGCGCCGCCGATCAGCACCACCGAGCCGTATTCGCCGATGGCGCGGGCGAAGGCGAGACCGCCGCCGCTGATGATCGCCGGGGTCAGTGTCGGCAGAACGATACGACGGAAGGTCGTCCAATTGTTCGCGCCGAGCGAGAGCGCCGCCTGTTCGACCTCGCGGTCGACCTCGATCAGCACCGGCTGCACCGAGCGCACCACGAACGGCAGCGTGACGAATGCCAGTGCCACCACCAGACCCGGCTGGGTCGCGTTGAGGTGGATGTCGACCGGGCTCTGCGGGCCGTAGAGCGAGAGCAGCACGATGCTCGCCACGATGGTCGGCAGCGCGAAGGGCAGGTCGATCAGCGCGTTGACGATGCTCTTGCCCGGGAATTCGTCACGCACGAGCACCCAGGCGATGAGCGTGCCCATCACCACATTGATGAGCGCGACGATCACGGAAACGAAGATGGTGATGCGCAGCGAGTCCAGTGCCGCGGGTGCGGTGATCGCGTCCCAGAAGCCGGACCAGCCGTCTTCGAAGGAGGTCACGGTCAGCGCGGCCAGCGGCAGCAACACGATGACGCTGAGCCAGAGCACCGCGGTGGCGATGCCGAGCGGACCCACCGAACCGCTGACACGCAGCCAGGACGACAACCGCGACCTGGAACGGCCGGATGAGGCTCTGCCTGCGGCGGATCCGCTCGCTTTCTCGGGGCTGCCTGGACCGGGCGCAGGCTCGGTCGCGGCGGTGCTGCTGTCAGTCACAGTCGTCCAGTATCCCGTGTTCGTCGGTGACGTTCCCGGGGCTCGCGTTCATCACGCGAGCCCCGGTGCGTCACTCACTCCGCTGGTGGCTCGGATCGCCGAGCTACTTGGTCGCCTTGTCGTAGATGACCGCGACGGAGCCGGTGTTGGCCGCGAACAGTTCCTTGTCCACGGTCTTCCAGCCGCCGAGATCGGCGATGGTCCACAACTTCTGCGGGGTGGGGAAATCCTTGGCGAAGTCGGAGGCGACCTTCGGGTCGACCGGACGGAAACCGGCCTCGGCCCATGCCTTCTGGCCGGCCGGGGTGTACAGGAAGTCGCGGAAGGCGACGGCCTTCTCCGGGTTCTTGGCGTTCTTCAGTACCGCGACGGGATTCTCGATCTTGAAGGTCTGCGGCGGGATCACATGTTCGATCTTGTCGCCCTTGCGCTCGGAGAACAGTGCTTCGTTCTCGTAGCTCAACAGCACGTCACCGGTGCCCTGCAGGAAGGTTTCGGTGGCTTCGCGACCCGACTTGGGCTGCACCTTGATGTGCTCGGGCGAGACCAGCTGACCCAGGTAGTCCAGACCGGCCTGTGGGTTCTTGCCGCCTTCGGACTTGGCCGCGTAGGGGGCGAGCAGGTTCCACTTGGCCGAACCCGAGCTGAACGGGTTCGGGGTGACGACCTCGACACCGGGCTTCAGCAGATCGTCCCAGTCCTTGATGCCCTTCGGGTTGCCGGGACGGACCACGATCGCGACGACGGACCCGAACGGAATACCCTTGTTGGCGTCGGCATTCCAGTTCGCGTCGACGAGGCCCGCGTCGACGAGGCGGGTGATGTCCGGCTCGACCGAGAAGTTGACCACGTCGGCCTCGGCGCCGTCCTTGACCTTGCGGGACTGATCGCCCGACGCGCCGTAGGAGCCGTTGACCACGACGCCCTTACCCGCATCGGTCTTGTTGAACTCGGGGACGACCTTGTCGAAGCCGGGCTTCGGCACGGCGTAGGCGTACAGGTTCAGGGTGCCACCGCTGCCGTCGGCCCCACCTCCGCCCACGGTGTCGCTGGCTCCACCGCCGCATGCGGTGAGGGCTACTGCCGCGATCGCGGTGAGCGCGGCGACACCGTAGCGGCGGCGCGAGCGGAGCCAAGATTTGCGAGACATGGGGTGGACCCTTCCTGCGGATCGTCGCCGGGAAAACTGCGGCGACGGACAAAAGATGTGTCGGGTAGACGTTCCGCGCGAACGGCGGCAGTGGCGCGACTCGGCCCCGGCGGGCCGTCGGAAACGAACAGGTCTGCGAAAAGGTGCACGCCAGTCTACGGAGCAGAGGGGCGCAGACCTGCTCGGTCGCCGATCAACGACAGAGAATGTCCGCGACCGCGAGGTTACCGACAGCGATCAACGCCAATTCATGGCGGACCAGCGGGACGGCACTCGGAGACACCGGCTGACTGTAGCAGAGCCTCAGGGTCGAGTTCGAATCGAAAAGATCTCCGCATCAGAGTTCGATTTCATCCCATGACCTGCGCCGCTGTCATTTTTCCTGCAGCGGACGACGCAACTCGGTGACGGCGATTCGAGCGGCCTCGGCGATCGCGGCATCCACCACGGGCAGGACCGGATCCGCCCGCGCCGCACGGGTGAACACGGCGACCGCGACCGGAAATTCTCCTGGAAATTCCACCACGGCAACCTCGTTGCGGATCACCCCGATGGTTCCTGTCTTGCCGGCCACCGATACCCCTCGATGCGGGAATGCCGAAGCGATCCGATGCGACCACGGCTGCCTGCGCATGACGTACCTCACGAAATCGGTTCGCGCGGGCGAGAGCACCGCGCCGGTCCATATCGCGCGCAGCAGCCGCGTCATCTCCTCCGGCGTGGTCGCGCTCGTATACGAAGGGTCGTAGGCCGAGACCGACCACGCCTCGTCGTTATCGGCCAACGCGGCGAACGCCTCGGCGGTGGTGTGCGTATCGGTGTCGCGGACGAGGCCGCGGTACTGGTCGGCCGTGCCGCCGACCACTCGCGTCTCGGTGAGACCGAGCTCGGCGAGCAGATCCTCGACCGCACCGAGGCCGACCTCGCCGAGCAGCACATCCGCGGCCGCGTTATCGGAGACGGTCATCATCGACGTCGCCAGATCGCGACGGCTCATCGTCACCGGATCATGGAGGACGGCGATACCGGTCGGCCCCGGCGTGCAGTCCGACGGCAGCACCGTGAGCCGGGCGGTCGGATCGATCCGCCCCGCGTCGACGCCGCGGCAGAAAGCGACGAACAGCGGCAGTTTGTAGACGGAGGCGGTCACCACCCGCGAGCGTCCTTCGATCGAGACCTCACCGGCGGAGTCGTCGCACCGGCGGGCATGCAGCCAGCCGGAGCAGCCCGCGTCCGCGAAGACCGCGCGAATCCGGTCCTCGGCCCCGCTCACCGCAGACGCTCCCGGTACAGCACCCGATCCACCGCGTCGGCGAGCGCGTCGGCCCCGTGTTTGCGCACCACACGAACCCGCAGCGCGATCGCCTGCGGGGCCATCCGCAGCCAGCTCACCCCCGGTGTGGCCGCGGGCGGTGCGGTCGTGAGCCCGAATGCGGAACCCGCGGCGACGGCGGCGAGCAGGGCGCGATCGTCGCGTACCGTGACGATCGGCGCGTCGAGGCCGCGTTCACGCAGTAGGTCGACCACCGTGTCGAAAGCGGGCGGGTTCGCCGCGCGTGGAGCGTGCGCGAAGGCGAGTCCGGCGAGCATCGGGAAGTTCGGACGTTCGACGAGGGCGCTGCGATGATCAGCGGGCGCGACCAGCCAACGCGGCAGTTTCACCACCGGCCCGACCTCGACGCCTTCCACGAGGGCGGGATGTTCGATCACCGCCACATCGCACAGTCCCCCGCGCACCCGCACGACCAGATCGACCGAGGCATCCACGGTGGTGGCGACCGTCGCGCCCGCACCGACCATCGTGCGAAGCGCCGTCACACCGGCGGTGACCACCCGATCGGGCAGCGCCGCGGTCGCGCCCCAGTGCACGGCGCCGCGCGCGTGGGCGATCCGTTGCGATTCGGCGAGCAACCGCGCCGCGTCGTCCACGAGCAACCGGGCGCGCGGCAGCAATTGCAGTCCCGCCGGGGTGAGTACCGCGCCCTGGCGGGTGCGATGAATGAGGTCGACGCCCAGATGACGTTCCAAGCGCCGCAACCCCTGTGACAGCGGCGGCTGGGTCATCTCGAGTGCCACCGCCGCCCTGCCGAAATGCCTCTCGTCCGCGACGGCGACGAAGAAGCGGAGGTGGCGGATCAGATCCATGCGGCCATTGAACCAAGGCGGCCGGACGCGGCCGGATCATCGCGGCGAGTATCGACCAGCGCGGTGGCCGATCGAGGGGCACGGGCCTGCGACGATAGCGAGGTCGACTCGTACGGACCCGGATGCGATATTGGCCCCGCGTCGCGTCGCGATGGTGTCCTGCGGCGGTGACTTCCTCAGCAACGACCCGAAACCGGCCACACCGTAAACGCCTGTTCGCCGCCGCGCTCGCGGTGTCGGCGATGGCCGTGACCACCGCGTGCGGTTCGGCCGCCGATCCGGCGACACCCGCGAGCACATCCGTGCCGACGGCACCGTCCTTCGCCGAACTCGAATCGAAATCTGTTGCACGACTAGGGGTTTACGCGGTTGACACCGGCGACGGCCGCGTCGTCTCCTACCGCGACGGCGAGCGATTCCCGATGGCATCCACTTTCAAGGGCCTCGCCTGCGGAGCCCTGCTGCGCGACCATCCCCTGTCCTCGGGCTACTTCGACCAGGTGATCCGCTACTCCGCGAATGACATCGTCGACGCCTCACCGGAGACCGCGAAACACGTCGATACCGGCATGACCGTCGCCGCACTGTGCGAGGCGGCCATCACCCTGTCCGACAACACCGCGGGTAACCAATTGCTGAAACTCCTCGGTGGGCCGGAGGGCTTCACCGCGTTCCTGCGCTCCCTCGGCGATTCGACCTCGCGGCTTGATCGCTGGGAGACGGAATTGAATACCGCGATCCCCGGCGACGAACGCGACACCACCACCCCCGCCGCACTCACCGCCGACTATCGCAGGCTCGTGGTGGGCGACACTCTCGCCGAACCAGAACGCGCCCGGTTGACATCGTGGCTCGTCGCCAACACCACCGGCGGCAAACGCATCCGCGCGGGCCTTCCCGCCGACTGGACCGTCGGCGACAAAACCGGTTCTCCCGCCTACGGTTCCGCGCTCGACGTCGCCGTGGCCTGGCCGCCGGGCCGCTCCCCGCTGGTCATCGCGGTGCTGACCACCAAAACCGAGCAGCAGGCCGCGCCCGACAACGCGCTGGTCGCCGAGGCGGCCCGGATCGCCGTACAGACCCTGGGGTATCCGTCGAGCGGCCGATGAACGGAGTCGCTCCGGCGGCCGATGAACGGAGCCGCTCCGGCGGCAGATGAACGGAGTCGCTCCGGCGGCAGATGAGCTGAGCCGCTCCGGCGGCCAGGCCACGGCGACGTCGAGCGCGTAACCCGGCCGCGCGGAGAACTTTCCGGCTCCGCGCGCCAACGGCCTACCGCGACAGCGAGTTCAGATCACCGAGCCGACATCGCGGACCACCAGATTATCCAGCGCCCGTTCGGCCACCGCGGCGATCGTCATCGACGGATTGCAGGCGGCGGTATTACCCGGCATGAGCGCACCGTCGAGGACGTACAGACCGCGCTGGCCGAATACCCGGCCGTCGAGATCGCAGACGGTGCCGATACTCGCGCCGCCCAGCGGGTGCCAGGTGGACGGGAACAGGGCGTTGGTGTCGAGCAGCACACTGCCGGGGCCCGCGATCTTGTGCGCGGCGGGCCCGATGTGCTTTTCCTGGATCTCGTGGTCGCCTTCGTGGGGCCAGTGCAGGACCGCGTCGTCGGCGGCCGAATCGTAGACGAAAGTGCCGCGACCGGTGCTGACGCCGTAGCCGACCATCATCGTGCTCTTCGGATCCACCTGCAACGGCGGGATCGACGCCTGGATGATGGTGTGCGCCGCGTAGGGATCGTCATCCCAGTTCTTGCTGCCGTAGACCACCGGCCCGCCCTGCGCGGTGCCGAAATCCTCGGTGAGGTTGTTCCAGACGTAGATCCGGTCGGCGTTGGAACCCCAGTTCTGTCCGAGCCCGTCGGGTAGATCCGGGATCGCGCCCTTGGCCGAGGCGCGCATCAGCAGTCGGGTGGTGTTCATCGTTCCGGCCGCCATCACCAGCGTGCCCGCGGTGATGATCTTGTTCTCCAGCACCGTTCCGGTGGTGTCGAGCCGTTCCACATGCACGGTCCAGCGGCCGTCTGGTGCGCGTTCGACATCGGTGACCTGATGCAGGGTTTCCACCCGCACCCGTCCCGTCGCCTCGGCGGCGGCGATATAGGTGACGTCGACCGAATGCTTGCCGCCGTTGTTCACACCCATGGCGCCGTCGCCGTTGGTGTAGGACGCCCGCATCTCGCCGCGCAATTCGGCCAGGGCGTAGTTCCAGTCGATGGGCATGGGGATCTTCTCCAGCGGCATCCCCGCCCTGCGCACGTGTTCGGCGAAGATGCGCGCCGCCGCGTACTGCGGGCTGGCGACGAGTTCGTCGGGAGCCACCGCCAAGCCGAGCATCTTCGACACCCGCGGGTAGTGGATCCGGTCCATCCGCTGCCAGTCCAGTTCCTGCGGGAAGTGCGTGTTGAACACCGCTTCGCTCGGTTGCAGCGACATCCCCTGGTAGACCAGCGATCCGCCGCCGACGCCCGAGGCGCACAGCGTGGTCATGTTCTCGCCGGGAACCGCCTCGATCAGCCCGGTGTACGGCTCGAACAACAGCGGCGTGCCGAAGAGATTCGGGCTGGACTTGTACCACAGCAGACGCTTGTCCAGGGCCGATGCGCGCGGGAAGGTATCGGCGTTCGGCCCCGTCGGCCAGCGCATACCGCGTTCGAGCACCAGGACCTGGACACCGGCCTCGGCCAGGCGCAGCGCGGTCACGCCACCGCCGAAGCCCGACCCGATGACGACGACGCGATGCTCCTCGCGCGTGAGCGGGACGCTGTTGACCCGCGCGGCGATCCCGTTCGCCCGATCGGAATTGCGCGAGGCGACCATCAGGACACCGGCTGCGGCGGCCCCGGTCAGCAGTGACCGGCGCGTAATTGAAGGCATAGACACACTTTCGTGAGTGGGGCAGCTGCCCGGAGTGGACAGGCCCGGCCAGACCGGAATCAGTTCCGGCGTCTGAGACCGCACCAGACTGTGCGACTCGGGTCGGCCGACGCGGAATCCGGCACATCTTGTCCGTCATCGCCGTCGGGGGTGACCCGGGGATCTTCGTAGAGCCCGCGGCAGCGGATCCACCAGCGATAACGCGCGGCGAAATCATTGCTGGCCATGCGGATTCCTTCCACACCGACGAATATCCGAACTCCTTACCGGACAGTAATGTCCGGTCGGTTCGGTTAGTCTGCGCGAAGATAACGATTGAGTCAAGAGGGAGACCTACCGGTCCGCACCTCGCGCGGGGCGACGGCGCAGCGGTCCTCGATGCGCCAGCGGCCAGAACTGGGTCCGAAGTATCCAAAATGTCTGTGCGCGTGCACTATCGGCGGTACCGTAAGCCGAGAGAACTTCGGGACAGCGGTGAGGGTATGCCGACCTACTTCCACCTCGACAGAGGAAAGTCCCTGTCCCGGGGAGCCGTACTCGGGCTCGGCCGCCACGCGGCAACGTATAAGGCATTCCCGGCGGGCATCTCCCCGCACGGCGAGCGCTACCTCACCCGGATCTTCCGCGTGGATATCGTCGACCGGACCGGTGTCACCCATGTCGTCGCCGACCGCGACACCGGTCTCGAGCTGATGTGGGATTGGGTTCGCCTGACCGGCTATCCGCACGCGCCCTCCCGGTTCCAGTCGATCTTCGCCTTCGAAACCCTCGACGACGTCGCGGAATTCGTCACCCGGCACGGCGGCGCGGGGGCCCGCCTATGGCTCGTGGAGACGGCCGCCGAAGGTTTCCGCGCCGATATGTCGCTGATGCGCGCCGGGCCGATGCAGAGCTGTCTGCACTGGGCGGATCTGTACTGGTCGCAGCAACCACATCCGCGCACGGCGAAAGCGGGCGAATTCTTCGGGCGCACACTGTGGGAGGTACTGCTGACGCCGCCCGTCACCGTGATCGCCAGGCTGGATCTGTGACAGGCTGTCGCGGTCATTCAGGTTCCTCGGCCCGGACCGCACCCGCGAACGGCGGATGAAAGCCATTTCCTCTGGTGCACACCGTTTTCCGGTCCGAGCCCCTGTCGCCCACCCGCGCGAGCGGGCAGACTGGAGCCGACGATTTCGATGGATAGAGGGGGGAGCCCGAACCCATGATCAACAGCCCAGACCGGGTCCGCACCAGGATGCCGGGAATCAGCACGCGCGCGTGGGAGCATCCGGCCGATCGCACCGCACTGGTGACGCTGCGCTCGCTCACCGGTTTCGACGCGGTATTGCGCACACTGTCGGGACTGTTGCAGGAACGCCAGCACCGACTGATGTATCTGGCGACCGCGGTGCGGGTCGACGAGCGGCAGTTCCGGTCGCTACATCAGCTGCGGCAGGACTGCGTGGAAATCCTCGACGCGCGCACCACACCCGAGATGTTCGTCCTCCAGAGCCCGCAGGTGAACGCATTCACGATCGGCATGGACGCGCCGTTCATCGTGCTCACCACCGGGCTGATCGATCTGATGGATACCGAGGAACTCCGGTTCGTGATCGGCCACGAACTCGGGCACGCGCTGTCCGGACACGCGGTGTACCGGACCATGTTGATGCATCTGCTGCGCATTACGGCCTCCGTCGGCTGGATGCCGGTGGGCGGCTGGGCCTTACGCGCGATCGTCGCGGCGTTGATGGAGTGGAGCCGGAAATCGGAACTGTCCGGCGACCGGGCGGGTCTGCTGTGCGGGCAGGATGTCGAGGCCTCGGTGCGGGTGCACATGAAGACGGCGGGCGGCACCTGGGTCGAGGAGATGAATCACGGGGCCTTCCTGGCCCAGGCCGACGATTACGACCGCTCCGGCGACCTCCGCGACGGTGTGCTCAAACTGTTGAATCTGGAGCTGCAATCGCATCCGTTCTCGGTGCTGCGCGCCGCCGAACTGCGACGCTGGATCCAGTCCGGCGAATACGGGCGCATCGTGGCAGGCGACTATCCGCGCCGCGCACAGGACAAGAACGCCAGGATCGGCGACGAGGTCAGGGCAGCCGCACGCGCCTACAAGCAGAATTTCGACCAGTCGGAGGATCCGCTGATCCGGACCGTGCGCACCCTCGGGCGCGATGTGGGCTCCGTGGTCGACACCGTCGGTCAGGAGGTCGGCGAAACGGTGACCAAGATCGGGAAACGTCTCAACGACTGGCGCTCCGGAACTAACGAGTGATCAACCAGGCCAGGACGACGAAGACGAGCAAGGCGATCAGAGCGAGCTGAACGCGGGAGCGTGGCATCAGCGCGCACCGCTCTTCGCGTGTACGCGGATCGCGACGGCGGCCGGGGCCAGCATGGCCGCTTCGGCGGCGGCGATGGCCTCGGCCTCGGCCCGATCGCGGCCGAGCAGGCGCATGACCTCGCGCAACGCGCGATCGAGCGCGAACGCGATGGCGAAGCTGATCGGGACGATGCCGACCAGAACCACCAGGAACTGCGGGAGGAACGGCAAACCCGCGATCCACAGCTCGAAGCCGTCCCACCAACCTGCAATGCGATGCACGCCATTCAGCCTAGACGGCGAACCTGAGGATCCGGACATGCGTTCGCTTCCGGCTCCCGCGCGGGGGCGCTTCGGCGCACACAGTGGACGGCGGAGCCGCGGGCAAACCAAGATGGGGTATGGCGTCAACCGATGATCTGACAGTCGACGAGCCCGACGACCTGCCCGTGCCGACCGCGCTGACCGGGGCGGGCCACGGCGCCTTCCCTCCGGTCGACGACTACGCGTTCCTGTCCGACTGCGAGACGACCTGCCTGATCGCGAGCAACGGAGCGGTCGAATGGATGTGTGTGCCGCGCCCCGACTCCCCCAGTATCTTCGGCGCGATACTCGATCGCAGCGCGGGCCATTTCCGGATCGGCCCCTACGGGATCAATGTCCCGTCGGCTCGGCGCTACCTGCCGGGCGGAATGATCCTGGAAACCACCTGGCAGACCGCGACCGGCTGGTTGATCGTGCGCGACGCGCTGGTGCTCGGGGGGTGGCACAACAACGACCAGCGCAGCAAGACCCACCGCCGCACCCCGATGGACTGGGATGCCGAACATATGCTGCTGCGCACCGTCAAATGCGTGAACGGCACGGTGGAGCTGGAGATGAGCTGCGAGCCCGCCTTCGACTACCACCGCGCCGCCGCGCGCTGGGAGTACACCGGCAAGGTCTACGAGGAAGCCACCGCGATCCGCGCCAATGATCCGACCGTCGGTCCGACCCTGGTGCTCACCACGGATCTGCGCCTCGGACTGGAAGGCCGTGAGGCCCGCGCTCGCACCCGCATGAAGGAAGGCGACGAGGTCTTCGTCGCACTGACCTGGTCGGAGCTGCCCGCGCCGAAAACCTTCGAGGAGGCCGCCGAGAAGATGTGGGCGACCACGGAATGCTGGAGGCAGTGGATCACCCTCGGCAACTTCCCCGATCATCCGTGGCGCAATTACCTGCAGCGCAGCGCGTTGACCCTCAAGGGCCTCACCTACCGGCCGACCGGCGCGCTGATGGCGGCGGCGACCACGTCGCTCCCGGAAAGCCCCGGCGGCGAGCGCAACTGGGACTACCGCTACACCTGGGTGCGGGATGCCAGTTTCGCGCTGTGGGGTCTGTACACCCTCGGCCTCGACCGCGAAGCCGACGATTTCTTCGCCTTCCTCAACGACGCGACCACCACCGACGACGGGGAAGCGGTGCCGCTCCAGGTGCTGTACGGCATCGGCGGAGAACGTGAACTCACCGAGATCGAACTGCCCCACCTGCGCGGATACGACGGCGCTCGTCCGGTCCGCATCGGCAACGGCGCCTACAACCAGGATCAGCACGATATCTGGGGCACCATGCTCGACGCGGTGTACCTGCACGTGAAATCGCGCGGCCAAGTGCCGGAAACCCTGTGGCCGTTGCTGGAACGTCAGGTGGACGCGGCCATCGCACGGTGGCGCGAACCCGACCGGGGCATCTGGGAGGTCCGCGGGGAACCGCAGCATTTCACCTCATCGAAGGTGATGTGCTGGGTCGCGCTCGACCGTGGCGCGAAACTGGCGGAAATGCACGGTCAGATCGAGCGCGCTACCCAGTGGTACGCCATAGCCGAGGAGATCAAGGAAGACATCCTCGCCAACGGCGTCGACCAGGACGGCGTCTTCACCCAGATCTACGGCGGCGACACCCTCGACGCCTCACTGTTGCTCGTGGTGCTCGTGCGATTCCTCCCGCCCGACGACCATCGGGTGCGCGCCACCGTCCTGTCCATCGCCGACCGGCTCACCGAGCGTGGACTCGTGCTGCGCTATCACACCGAGACCACCGACGACGGGTTGACCGGCCCCGAGGGCACCTTCACCATCTGCTCGTTCTGGTTGGTGTCGGCACTGGTGGAGATCGGCGAGGTGCGCAGGGCGAGGCATCTGTGCGAGCGGCTGCTCGGCTATGCCAGTCCACTGCGCCTCTACGCCGAGGAAATCGATTCGCGCAGCGGACGTCACCTCGGCAACTTCCCGCAGGCGTTCACCCACCTCGCGCTGATCAACGCCGTCACCCATGTCATCAGGGCCGAGGATTCGCGCCCGGCGGGCAATTTCCAGCCCGCCCACACACCGGCGAGCCATTCCCACTGACCGGGAGACGCCGGACTACGCGCCGATCAACTGGTCGGCGCGATCCCTGACGGCGCGCAGCTTGCCAAGTCGGCTGTCGAGTTCGGCGATGCGCTCCTCGCGCCGATCGCCGTACTTGCCGGACGCCTCCTCGGCGGCGCGCAGGGCTTCGTCCGCGGTACGCATGGTCTCGGCGGCGATTTCGGTGAAATGGTCACGCAGCGAACGCTGCATGGCGCGCAGGCGATTACGCGATTCCTTGCTCACCTGGAAGATCACGTCGTCCATCAACCGGGCGACGGCGACCTTGGCCTCGGCCCTGCGGCGCACGATGCGGTTCTTGCGATCGTCCCACAGGGCGTTCACGCCGAGCAGGACGCCCGCGCCCGCCGAATACCAGTTCACCAGCGACATGCCGAGCAGACTGGTGGCGAGGCCGACCATGAGGATGCCGCCGTAGGAGCCCCGCAGACCGGACAGGAACTGCTGGGTCACACCGGCTTTCGCACTCTCCAGCGGTTCCAGCGGGGCCACCGGGCCGAGTGCGTCGCCCGGATTCTCCAGGCGCAGATCGGCCAGCGCGGGGGTGCGATTGTCGGCCGGGAATTTCGAGGCGACCTGCTCGCACAGCTCCACCGCGCGGTAGTGCGCCATCACGAAATTCTCTTCCACCGCCTCGCAGATCCGCGCGTCGAGATCGGTGCCGAATTCCTTCCAGCCGCGCGCCGGATCCGTCTGCGCGATTTCGGCTTCGGCGTCGCGCACCAGACTGCGCAGCCGGTGGCGCAGATCGTGCTCGATATCCGCCATCAGTTCGGTACTGCCGTCGACCAGGGTGACCTGCCAGTTGGCGGTGCGCTGACGGAGCTGTTCGGCCTGGTCGCGGGCTATGCCGAGCTGTTCGGTGATCTGGGCCTTGCGCCGCGGATCACGCAACGCCTCGGCCTCGCTGTGCAAGGTCATGGCCAGGTGATCGCTGACCAGCCGGATATCGCGGACGGCGGATTCCAGCGCGACCGAATCGGCGCGGGCCACTACGTAATCGCGCAGATGGTCGATCAGCTGCGGCATTCCGGATTCGATATCGCGCTGGTAATTCCCGGCCATCTGGTACCCGGACGACGTCGCTTGGCGGTGCAGCAGGGCCGATACAGGGGCTACCGCGAAACTCAGTCCTGCCCCGTCGAGCAGTTCCCGGTCGCGCTGCTGAATATGCGCCCAATGCGGGTAGATATCGATCTTGTTGAGTACACAGATGACCGTCGGGCACAGTTGCCGCACCCGTTCCAGATAGCCGAGCTGCTCGGCGCTGAGCTCACTGCCCGCGTCCACGACGTAGAGCACCGCGTCCGCCGCCGCGATCATCGACCACGTGATGTGCTCGTCGACGGGAGCGCCGGGGGCGTCCATCACGACGATGCCGTCGGCAAGCAGGGGACTCGGCTCGGTGAATTCGGCCCGGATGACACCCTCGGCACGCAGGGCGGGCCCCGGGTCGAGCGGATCGACCGGCAGACGTTCGGTACGTCCGCCGCCGACCGATTTCACCAGGGTCGCCGTCGATCGGGGCCCGTACTCGGCGATCACCGGCACGCTCAGCGCACTGTCGGTAGCACTGACCTGGGCGCCGACCAGGCCGTTGACCAGGGTGCTCATGCCGTTCTTCGGATCGCCGACGACCACAAGGCGCACCCGGGGGTCACCGACGCGCGCGCGGACCATGCCGAGGCGTCCGGTGAGATCGTCGCGTCCAGCCGCCCGGGTCATCTCCCGCAGTTCGTCCAGGATCCGGATGAGAGGCGCCATCGCGTCGGGATGTTTTACCGTCGCGGACTCCAGCCCGGCTGCGGCAGACAAGCCTCCTCCTAATCCTGGTTGACGATCACTGTGAGACGACACCGGATGGCGCGTTCTCCGTTCGCACCGCTGCCGGTCAGATCAGCGTGTGATCCAGCATGCCGTGTACCGCGTGCAGGTCGTGCGACACCGCGTCCGGCATCAGCCCGGTGGACAGGCCGCCCGAGGCGAAGACCGCCATCGAGTGGTCCGCGTCGGGAACGAACTGTATCGAGTGGTCCGCGTCGGGAACGAACTGTGTGGCAGTGTATCCGTGCGACGAATCCAGCTGATCACTGATGGGCCGTCCGTTGGGAGCGACCGGCAGCGGTTTGACCGGGGTGGCCGGAGCCGTGTGCGCCGGGGTCGGAATATCGGCCGTCGGCACCTCCACCGGGGGCAGGTCGATGGTGGGTCCGTCGGTATCCACCGCAGGGGGGATCGGCGCGTGGGTCGGCGCGCTGTGCGTGACGGAGGGTTGGGTCGGCACCGACACGCTCGGCACCTCCGCCGTCGGCGCTTCGACCGACGGCCGTGTCTGGGTGGGCACGCTCGGCTGGGTGGTGCCCGCGCCTGCCCCCGTACCGCTGCCGCCGGTTCCCGGCGTCGTCACGTCGTCGTTCGGGGTGGACGGCTGCGTCGTCGGCCGGGTGGGCTGGGTCGTCACGGTCACGCCGGGCGCGGTGGTCCCCTGGCCGTCGGCATCGGTACCCGGCTTCGGCTTGACGTCCACGCTGGGCGGTGTGGTGATCACCGTTCCCGGCAGGGTGACGGTGCCCGGGTCGGGTGTGCTGTGACCGGGCAGCGTCGGGGTGGGAATGGTGTGGGTGATCGTGGTGGGAACCTTGGTCACCGGCGAGGGGGTGGTGTAGGTCGAATCGATGTGGGTGTCGGCGGGCGTGTGCACCACCGGGCCTGCGGGCGCGGGCCGCACCGGCTCGAAGAGGACGGGAACCGCCGCGGCGGGCGCGGTCAGCGGCGAGGGGCCGGTCGGGGCCGCGATCACATTCGCGATCGGGGAGTTCGCGGCGTCCGGCTGAATGGTGGTCTGCAGTGGGGTCGCCACCACCGGTGCGGCCACCGCGGCGGGGGCCGCGACAGCCACCGGCGCGGGCGCGGGCGCGGACATCCCGACGGGCGCGGGCGATACGGCGATCGGCGCGGGGGCGGGCGCCGGGGACGGCACCGGAGCCGAGGCACCGGGGCCTGTTCCCGAGGACCCGGTGAATCCGGTTGTTCCGGAACCGATTCCGTGCTGCTCGTGACCGGTGCGACCGGCGCCTGTCGTCGGCTTGTTGTCGAGCCAATCGGAGAGGTTGTCGATCTGCTCGCCGACATTGGTGCCCGCCGCGGTCTTGATCGACACCTGGGCCGAAGCCTCGACCTTCATCTCGGTGGTGAGATACGCGCCGTCGGGCCCGATTCCGAAATCGACCTCGAGTTCGGTGTAGAGCGACATGCTCGCGTCGACACCGACGTAGACACCGAAATCACCGATACCGTCGAACAATTCGGCCGCGTCAGCGGCGCTGACCGGCTGGGTGCCCGCCCACGGGTTGAAACCCGAGTGGCCGAAGCCGACCTGATTCGCGTTCTCCTCGACCGTTCCGGCGAGTTCACCCACCCGCGCCGGATCGGAGACGTGGTGCCTGGCGAACCCGAACATATCCGCGCCCGGATTCAGGAAGCCACCGGCATCGGGCTGACCGAAACCGGGACCGAGCGTGGCGGAACTCGCGGCGTAGCCCCCGTCACCGAATTGCCCGCTCTCGTCACCGGAAAGCCAATCCGGCACGGTCGCATCGGATCCGCCCGCGTCGGTACCGAGAAAGCTCGGCGCACCGGGGAAGAAATCGGTCCCGGTCCCGGCGACGGTGTCATCGGCAGGCGCTCCGAACCGCAGAGCCGCCGCCGAATCACCGTTCGCGGCGCCGGGAAGCGGTGCGGCGAGAACACCGTGGTCATGGGAGACGGGCGCGGGACGGGCCGGGAAGACCGGCACCGAATTCGGCTCGGGATCCGGGAAGGTCACCACCGGACTCGGCAGATCCGGCTCCGGATCACGATTTCCGGACCAGCCGGTGCTCCAACTGTCGAGGCGTTGGCCGCCCGGGGTGTCGGGCCCACCGCCGTTGGAGGCGATCAGTGCGCCGCCGGTGACGTAGGCGCCGCCGCGAGCCACACGCGCGACGCCGTTCGCGACGCGATACGCGGTATCTCCGGACGGGTCCATCGCTTCGGCTTCGTCGCCGTCGAAGGGCAGGTCACGCGTCATGCAAGCTCCACATCTCGGTTCGAGCATCCTCACCGTACCGGGCGGACCGAGTGAAGATCACCTAACGATATTTCCGGAAAACCCAGCTGTCATATTCTCGGGCAACCTTGCCATGACACCAAGCCGAACGGTAGCCCTATTTCCACGGGTATCACCAACCGGACATTCACTCGAATAGCGGCTCTCACCTGCCGCGATATCGGCAACCGGGCTCGCCGCCGCGGCCCTGGCTCACACCGCCCGAGTCTGAGAGATCGCTGATGATCCCTCGAGAACGGGCTGAAGACGCGCCTCCCGCAGCCGGTTTCGCCGCGCCGCGCGAGCGGCGCCGACGCGCAGGGGCCTTTCGTCACAGCGTCCCGGTTACGAGTGGGCAACTCGCTCCAACGGTCCCGGCCGGAAGCACGTCGCCGGATCAGGCGATCCGACGACGCGGAGACGGAACCTACTTCTTGTCCTTCGGCTTATCCGAGGCGGCATCGGAGGACAGCGCGGCGACGAAGGCTTCCTGCGGAACCTCCACGCGGCCGATCGTCTTCATCCGCTTCTTGCCTTCCTTCTGCTTCTCGAGCAGTTTGCGCTTACGGCTGATATCGCCGCCGTAGCACTTGGCGAGCACATCCTTGCGGATAGCGCGGATATTCTCGCGGGCAATGATTTTCGAGCCGATGGCGGCCTGGATGGGCACCTCGAACTGCTGGCGCGGAATGAGTTCACGCAGCTTCGTGGTCATCTTGTGGCCGTAGGCCTGCGCGGCGTCCCTGTGCACGATGGCGCTGAACGCGTCCACCGCCTCACCCTGCAACAGGATGTCCACCTTGACCAACTGCGATTCCTGCTCGCCGGACTCCTCGTAGTCCAGCGAGGCGTAACCGCGGGTGCGCGACTTGAGCGAGTCGAAGAAATCGAAAATGATCTCCGCCATCGGCATGGTGTACCGCATCTCGACGCGGGTTTCGGACAGGTAGTCCATGCCGCCGAGTTCGCCGCGCCTGCCCTGGCACAACTCCATGATCGAACCGATGAACTCACTCGGCGAGATGACGGTGCATTTCACGATCGGCTCGAAGACCTTGCGGATCTTGCCCTCCGGCCAATACGACGGATTGGTGACGACATGTTCGGCGCCGTCCTCCATCTCCACCCGGTACACCACGTTGGGCGCTGTGGAGATCAGGTCGAGGTCGAACTCGCGCTGCAACCGCTCGCGGGTGATCTCCATATGCAGCAGCCCGAGGAATCCGCAGCGGAAGCCGAAGCCGAGCGCCACGGACGTTTCCGGCGTGTAGGTGAGCGCGGCGTCGTTGAGCTGCAACTTCTCCAGCGCGTCACGCAGATCCGGGTAGTCGGAACCGTCGACCGGGTAGAGACCCGAGTAGACCATCGGCCGCGGCTCCCGGTAACCGGTGAGCGGTTCGGTCGCGCCGCCACGCGCCGCGGTCACGGTGTCGCCGACCTTCGACTGGCGCACATCCTTCACGCCGGTGATGAGGTAACCGACCTCGCCGACGCCGAGACCCTGCGTCGGCTTGGGCTCCGGGGACACGATGCCGATTTCCAGCAACTCGTGGGTCGCGCCGGTGGACATCATCTTGATCTTCTCGCGCGGAGTGAGTTTGCCGTCCACCACGCGGACATAGGTGACGACGCCGCGGTAGGTGTCGTAGACGGAATCGAAGATCATGGCCCTGGCCGGGGCGTCGGCGTCGCCGACGGGGGCGGGCACCTGCGCGATCACCTGATCCAGTAGCGCGGGCACACCGACACCGGTCTTACCCGAGACCCGCAGCACCTCCTCGGGCTCACAGCCGACCAGACGCGCCAGCTCGGCCGCGTAGCGGTCCGGATCAGCGGCGGGCAGATCGATCTTGTTCAGCACCGGGATGACCGTCAGGTCCTTCTCCATGGCCAGATACAGATTGGCCAGGGTCTGCGCCTCGATCCCCTGCGCGGCGTCGACCAGCAGGATCGCGCCCTCACATGCCTCGAGCGCGCGCGACACCTCGTAGGTGAAGTCGACGTGGCCGGGGGTGTCGATGAGGTGCATCACGTAATCGGTGCCGTCGACCTGCCACGGCAACCGCACGTTCTGCGCCTTGATGGTGATACCGCGTTCGCGCTCGATATCCATCCGGTCCAGGTACTGGGCGCGCATCGCCCGCTCCTCGACCACACCGGTGAGTTGCAGCATCCGGTCGGCCAACGTCGACTTGCCGTGATCGATATGCGCGATGATGCAGAAGTTCCGGATCCGCGACGGATCGGTGAACGTAGTGTCGGCGAAGCTGGCGGGCACTCCACTCCTCATGGGTATCGGCAAACTGCCGTCTATCGTCCCATGCGCACCGGGTCGCGCCCGCCAGCGGTATCGACCTCGCACAGGTCACGGTGGTCCGCCACGGCCGCGATCACCGGCGGCGCAGGTCCTCGACCGGGCCGCGGGAGCGTGAGAATCGTGATCCCCACCGGGGAATCAGGTCCCGGATGAGAAGTCGTGACCGCGCCGTTATCCTGCTTGAATGGCCCGTACCTGGAACACGATCGGCAAGCAGCTCGGCCTCATCGCCAAAGAGCAGGGGCCCAGGATCGTCAAGCAGCAGGGACCCAAGCTCGTCGACAAGCTGGTGGGTAGTTTGACCGCGCGTCGCGGCCCGGCCGTCAAGGTGCGGCCCATCGCGTCACGGCCCGTCCCGACCGCCGAGCGGGCCCGGCAGATCGTCTACTGCCCGCAGATCGACGGTCGCGCGGATCCCGGTGAGATCGTCTGGACCTGGGTGCCCTACGAGGAGGATCCGAACAACGGCAAGGACCGTCCGGTGCTCGTCGTCGGACGTGACCGCAGGACCCTGCTCGGATTGATGCTCTCCTCGAAGCCCGAACGCGCGTACGACAGCAATTGGATCGGTATCGGCAGCGGCAGCTGGGATCACGACGGCAGGCCGAGCTGGGTGCGTTTGGACCGGGTGCTCGACGTGCCGGAGGCGGGTATCCGCCGTGAGGGCGCGATCCTGGAGCGCAAGACCTTCGACTTGGTGGCCCACCGCCTGGTCGCCGAATACCACTGGCGCTGAGCGCCGGCGCGCGAACGCCCGAAGGCCACCCGCGACGGATGGCCCTCGGGACGGAAACGCTCAGCTGACGATGTCGCGGGTGCGGCCGAACAGCATGCCGTACACGAGCGCGCCGAGGACGCCGCCGATCAGCGGGAACACGATGAAGGCCCAGACCTGCCCGCCCGCGCCCTCCTGATAGAAGGCGACACCGAGGCTGCGGGCGGGGTTGACGGAGGTGTTGTCCACCGGAATCGAGACCAGGTGGATGACCGCCAGCGTGAAACCGATCGACAGACCGGCCAGCGGGACATCGGAGATCTGATCGGTGGAGGCGAGTACGACGAAGACCAGCAGCGCGGTCAGCATCACCTCGATGATGATCATCGCGGCGATCCCGTACCCGTTCTGCACCACCACCTCGCCGAGCGGGCCCTTCTGGGCCGAGGGGCTGTGCGCGCCCCAGCCGTTGGCCCCGAGTCCGTCGACCTTGCGGTCGTAGGACGGCAGATTCTTGGCGACGGCGAACAGCACGAGACCGGAAAGGAACGCGCCGACCAGCTGGGCGACCATGTAACCCGCCGCGGTCACGACCCCGACACGACCGAGCAGCAGCTGGCCGAGCGTCACCGCCGGATTGACGTGACACCCCGAGATCGGGCCGATCGCGTAGACCAGGAACAGCAGCGTCAGCCCGAAAGCGAGCGCGACGCCGAGCTGACCGACCCGGTCACCGGATAGAACGGCGGTGCCGACACCGCCCATCACCAGGATGAAAGTGCCGAGTCCCTCGGCAGCCCATTTCTTCGCGTCGGAAACGGGGCCGTCCTCGACCTCTTCGACAAATTCTTGCGCCGTGGGCGACATGGGGTCACCCGATCGTCCCCGCGAGCGCGGGGAAGCCTTCAGTAGGGGTCATGTCGAACAGTCCCTTCGAGATCGGACCCTCTCGGGCCGTGACGAAATCCTGGGTACTGATACCGAAACAACGAATACAGCGGCTACGAATACGGAGGCCCGAATACTGAGGCTCGAATACAGAGGCTCGAATACAGAGGCTCAAATACAGAGGCTACGAGTCGGGCGAGCACCCGAGCCACACCAACACGCTACGCCAGACGCGTGATTTCCACGACGACCTCGAGGTCGGTGGAGCCGCCACCGGAGAAAACTCCCTTCAGCGGCGTGACATCCGCGTAATCGCGGCCGACGCCGACCGACACGTGCTGCTCGTTGATGCCGATATTGTTGGTCGGGTCGTAACCCCACCACGCGCCGGTCCACGCCTCGATCCAGGCGTGCGACTGCCCCGCCACCGTCTCCCCGATCTCGGCGGCCGGATTCGGATGCACATAACCGGAGACGTAACGACTCGGAATTCCCATACTGCGCAGCAGCACCAGGGTCAGATGCGCGTAGTCCTGGCAGACGCCCTCGTGCTCGGCGAACGCCTGTACCGCCGAGGTGTGGACCGAGGTGGTTCCGGCGATGTAGTTCATATTCTCGTGCACCCACTCGGCCGCGCGCACCACCGCCTTCGCCGGCGGCACCCCCTTCGCCAGTCGCTCGGCGACATGGGTGAGTGTGCGATCACGCGGCACGTAGTCGGTCGGCGCCAGCAATTCATCGAAACGATCGACGAGCCGCTCCTCCTGTAGCTGCTCCCACGACAATTCCTCGGCGGGCGGCGTGAACGGCTCGGTCTCCACAACCGAGGAACCGGTGACCTCCAGTTCGGTATGCGGAGCATGCAGATCGAACGCCGTGACCGCGGTGCCCCAGTAATCGGTATAGCGGTAGGAACGGGTCGACGGCACCGTCTCGACCCGGTTCAGGATGACGTTCTGTCTGCTGTCCGCGCGCGGGGTGAGCCTGGCCTCGTTGAAAGACCTGGTGACCGGAGCGTCGTACACATATCCGGTGGTGTGCACCACCCGCATTCGCCAACTCATAACTCGCCTTCCACCTGCACTCGGCTGTCCTGGCTGCTGCGCAGGTCGGTCCACGCGACCCAGGGGGCGGCGTGGAAATATTGCAGCGCGATCGCCTCGCTGACCTCGCGACACGTCTTCTGCAGCGAGAGCAGGCGATTCTGCAGATCTTCCAGAAGTACTCCGGGCGGCAGGAATTCGAGTTCGCTGCGAGCCCGGCCGAGGAGCCGCTGCGCCTCGTGACGAGCACCGACCCGGCTGCTCGGGCGTTGGTCCAGTTCCGCGAGGCAGTTCTCGGCGACCCGCACCGAATGGAATACCGAACGCGGGAAAAGCCGGTCGAGCAGGATGAATTCGGCGACCAGATTCGCGTCGAGCGCGCCGCGGTGGGTCCGCAGATAGGTGTCGTGCGCGCCCGCCGAACGCAGAACGGTCACCCAGGCGGGCGAGGAGGTGCGGTCACCCGCGCGCGAGAGCAGCAGGCGCACGGTCATATCCACGCGTTCGATGGAACGGCCGAGCAGCAGGAAGCGGTAGCCGTCGTCGCGGCTCAGCGTCGAATCGGAGAGTCCGGCGAACATGGCCGCTCGGTCCTTGATGTAGTGGAAGAACTCGTGCGGTCCGAGACTGCGCGCGGCCCGCTCGGTGACCGCGAGCCCGATATACGTTGCGTTCAGGCATTCCCACATCTCGCTGGAGGTGACTTCCCTCGCGCCCCTGGCATTCTCGCGGGCATTGGCGATCGAATCGATGATCGAGCCGCCGTGCTCGTGGCTGAAGGCGACCAGATCGGTCACCGACCACACATCCAGTTCGCCCTCGGGCGGTTCGATGCCGAGCACCCGCAGCAGCACCCGCGAGGTGCGATCGGGATCGACGCTGGCGTCCTCGAGCAATTGGTGGACCGCGACGTCGAGGATGCGGGCGGTGTCGTCGGCGCGCTCCACGTAGCGGCCGATCCAGTACAGGGATTCGGCGTTGCGGGCCAGCATCAGCGCACCTCGTCATTCGGCTCGTGCCGCTGATCCGCGTCGCGCGCCGACGCCCGATCCGCCTGCTGCTGTTGCTGCTGTTGCTGATTGGCCTGGTGGGCGGTGAGTTCACGGCCGAGTTCGAACGCGTCGGATTGCGGCGGATCGCTCACCAGTTCCGCGCCGGCCAATTCCCGTTCCCCGGACGAGGCGCGGCCGGTCAGCACCCAGGTGTCCTTACTGCCGCCGCCCTGGCTGGAATTCACCACCAGCGAACCTTCGGGCAGCGCGACCCTGGTCAGGCCGCCGGGCAGCACCCAGATGTCGTCGCCGTCGTTCACCGCGAACGGGCGCAGGTCGACATGGCGCGGCACCAGTTCGTTGCCGATTTTCGTCGGCACCGTGGACAGCTGCACCACCGGTTGCGCGATCCAGCCGCGCGGATCGGCCTTCACCTTGCGTCGTACCGCGTCCAGTTCGCGCCGGGTCGCGTCGGGTCCGATGACGATGCCGTATCCGCCGGAACCCTCCACCGGCTTGATCACCAGTTCCTCCACGCGGTCGAGCACCTCGGCGCGTTCGTCGTCGAGCCAGCACCGATAGGTGTCGACATTCGGCAGCACCGGTTTCTCGTTGAGGTAGTACTCGATGATCGTCGGGACGTAGGCGTAGGTGAGTTTGTCGTCGCCGACGCCGTTGCCGACCGCACTGGAGATCACGACATTGCCCGCGCGGGCGGCGTTGACGACACCGGCGACGCCGAGTACCGAGTCGGGTCGGAAATGCATCGGGTCGAGGTAGATGTCGTCGATCCTGCGGTAGATCACGTCGACCTGACGTTCGCCCTCGGTGGTGCGCATGTACACGAAATTGTCCCGGCAGAACAGGTCGCGCCCCTCCACCAACTCCACGCCCATCTGCCTGGCGAGCAGTGAGTGTTCGAAATAGGCGGCGTTGTAGACGCCGGGGGTCAGCACCACCACGGTCGGATCGGCCTCGTTCGGCGCCGCCGACGCCCGCAGCGCCCGTAACAAATAGGCCGGATAGTCGCCGACCGCTCGCACCCGGTGCGAGAAGAACAGGTCGGGGAAAACCCTGGCCATGGTGCGTCGGTTCTCCATCACATAGGAGACGCCCGACGGGGAACGCAGATTGTCCTCGAGGACGCGGAAATCACCGCGTTCGTCGCGGATCAGGTCGATTCCCGCCACGTGGATGCGTACCCCGTTCGGCGGCACCAGCCCGGCCGCTTCCCTGTGGAAGTGCTCGCACGAGGTGACCAGGCGTTTGGGTATCACCTCGTCACGCAGGATGTTCTGCTCGCCGTAGACGTCGGCGAGGAACAATTCGAGCGCCACCACACGCTGCTTGATCCCGCGCTCGAGTTTGTTCCACTCGGCGGCGGCGATCACCCTCGGCACCAGGTCGAGCGGGAAGGGCCGTTCCTGGCCCGATAGCGAGAAGGTGATGCCCTGATCGATGAACGCGCGGTCGAGTGCGTCCGAGCGACGCTCCAGATCGGCCACATCGAGTGGCGCGAGCGCTTCGAAGATGCCCCGATAGGGCTGGCGCACGCGTCCCGAGCCGTCGAACATCTCGTCGAACGCACCTGCGTATCGACCCGGTTTATAGCCATCGAACAGGCCTGATGTCTGTGGTTTACCGTTGCCGTTCGCCTTCCCGTTGGACCCGTTCGGGTTCGGTGGGGCGGATCGGACCGAACGTAGCGGGGAGGCGGAAGTCATGGGAAAAATCGTGCAACACCCAGCTGCAATGCTGTGTGTGACACAGGTAAATTTCTTGCATCGCCTGGGCGGCACACGTTGAAAGTTCGGTTGACAGACCGATTGGTCGTGAGCTGCGGAACCCCGCGCGGGCCGCCGACATCCCGGTGCGAAAGGCGCCGATTTCTTCTGCCGGACGGCTGCTGGTACCCTCGATCTTCGGCGTTGCGTTACCTGAATCTCCGGGTGTGTCGCACGCGAAAAGCTTAGTCGGAACACATTCTGCCCAGCACACCACTCAGCGACAGGAACACGAGGAAACAGGCGTGGCCAACATCAAGTCCCAGATGAAGCGGATCCGTACCAACGAGGAGGCGCGCAAGCGCAACCAGTCGGTCAAGTCCGCGCTGCGCACCGCGATCCGTAGCTTCCGCGAAGCTGCCGCCTCGGGTGACAAGGAAGTCGCCACCGAGCGTCTGCAGTTCGCCAGCCGCAAGCTGGACAAGGCCGCCTCGAAGGGCGTTATCCACGCCAACCAGGCCGCCAACAAGAAGTCGGCCCTCGCGCTGGCCCTCAACAAGATCTGATTCCCGGTATCGCTTCGATACCGACCGCGCTGGCGTAACCGCCGTGGCCTCGACGACCACGGCGGTTTTTGTCGTGCCCGAGCTCACCGCCGCATAGCGCGTCGACCTCGGACGAGTTCACCCGGTAGTAGCCAGTATGTCGGTGCGGGCGGCTACGATTCCGCGCATGGTAACCGTGTACGCGAATCAGACTGTGGTCAGAGCCGAGGATCTGCCGGATATCATCCGGGCAGCCGAGGTGTTGGGGTTCGGGCTGAGAATCGAGAATGTCATGGTCCCGGACGAGGACGGCGGCTACTCGCTGGAGTGGATCGTCACCCGGGACGAGGACGTGCCCGCGTATGAGGAATGGGACGGCCGGTACGACGCCGACGACGATGCCGATACCGATGCCGACGAGGAGCTAGTGCTCAGCGCCGCCGAATGAGCCATGCCTTCGGCGCTGGATCAGCTCCGGGTGCGGTCCCGAGCCGATCCAGCGCCGTCTGGGAATCCGGATCGGCCGCGCGGTAGATGATGATCCGCTGATCGGGGTCCTGCAACGGCATCGACACGTCGTAGGTGACTGCGAGGGGCCCCACTATCGATGCCGCGGCGGTTCGCGGCCCCGCCCGTGCAGGCTCTGGGCGTCAGCGGCGCGAGGCGCGCGGATCGAAAACCCCGTTGCGCAAGACTGATTCGGTAGTCCGCAGCGTTTGGCGCGCTGGCCGCAGTTGCCATAGAGTCGCCGACGTCGATATTTTGATCGCTCAACTGGGGGGCGTATGACTGCCGAAGCCGCGGCGGCGGAGTCGGTGGACGAACCGATCGAAGATGTCCAGTCGCGAGACCGGCGGTGGTGGCCGTTGGTCCTGGTCTTCGTGGTGGCGATGGTTGTCACCACCACGGCCGCGGTGGGATGGATCTTGCTGCGGGAGCCACCCAAATCCCCAGAGGCGCTGGCCCGCGCGGAATTGCGATCCGCGCAATTGGCGTTGGTCAACGCAGCCGGCGCGCATTACACCGGCCGTCTCACCGCCGACGATGGCACGAGCGTGGCTCTCGATCTGCGCATCACGAATGTCGGTGACGCGACAGGGACCCTGGAATTCGGTCCGGGGAAGGTGCTGACCTATCTGCGCGTCGACGAGAAGACCTTCCTGCGCGGCGATCGTGACGCCTGGATGGCGGACGGCAGCAGTGAGACCTCCGCCGCCGCGGTGGCCGGGCTGCAGATTCTGCGGCCATCGAGGTTCCACGGCATCGACCTGGCCCACACGCTCAAACCCGCCGGCCTCGGGTTCAGCCTCGACCCTCGGGCGGATGCGGGCAAGCCGGTCCAGCTCGGCGCCTCCGGCGACAACCGATCCACCGTCATCAGCGATACGGTGACGACCTACCTCGCCTCGGGCCGTGCCGATCGGATCGTTCGACCTGATCTGGACATCCGTGTCGCCCTGCTCAGCGCGGAGGATGTGGCAGGGTTCTACCGGGAGATCCGGGCGGCCGTGGCCGCGCTGGACGAGGCGTGGGACAGCGAGACGACGCTGAGTTCGGAGATGAGCTGGGACGGTCCCTGCGGGGCATCCTGCACTGTGACCGCGGCAATGACCACTACTCCAGACCCATTCACGAAGATCACTGTCCCCGGGGTGACGCCGCCTGTCGCGAATGCCTTCGTGTGGTATCGGATGGAATTCGTGATCGGAGGTGTGGTGGTGCCGGAGTCCGGCTGTTCCGGCATTCTCGAGATGCCAGGTAACGGAACATCAACCATCACATGCGATTTCACCAGATCTCCCAGCTCGAGCGTGACCGTGAATTTGAAGGGCCGCCCGGTGCTGGGCCGAGCTCGCGCCGACGCGCTGCTCCAAGCTACGGACGGCCGCGCCGAGCGCAGTCGCGCGAAATCCGACTGCCCGATCGACTCGCTGACCGGCTCTCCGAAGAAATCCGGCTGCTAGCGAAACAGGTTCGCGGCGTGCGGTTCTGGCCGATGTCTCTGCCTTTGCCCGGGACGTCACGGATGCGGTCCCCGTTCCACGGCGGGGCCTGCGGCGCACCGACCAGGCCACCGAGGTGAGGAATGCCCGCTGCCAGTCCGGCACAGCGCATGCTGCCGACGGTTTGCCCTGTGCCGAGGACCGCGTGGGTCAGCCTGCCCCGCGCAAATCGAGAATTCTGGTCAGCGCGGACTCCAAGGCGTAGCTCGAATCCGCCGCGCCACCCTTCACGTCCGCGTTCAACGTCGCGACCACCTGCAGGGCGGTGCCGATGGTGTCCGGCGTCCAGCCGCGGGCCTGGGCCTGCGCCTTCTTCACCTTCCAAGGCGGCATACCGAGCTGCTGAGCCAGGGCGAACGGGTCGCCGCGACCGGCCGATCCGACCCTCGCGATGGTGTGGACCGAATCGGCGAGCGCGTCCGCGAGAAGTACATGCGGAACGCCCCGGTCGTTGGCCCAGCGCAATGCCTCCATCGCGGCCGGTCGATCCCCCGCCACCGCGAGCTCGGCGACATCGAATCCGGAAACCTCCGCCTTACCCGAGTAGTAGCGGCGTACGGCGGCCACGTCGATCTTTCCTCCGGTATCGGATGCCAACTGCGAGCAGGCGGCGGCCAACTCGCGCAGTTCCGACCCGACTGTTTCCAGCAACACCTGCACGACGTCCCCGGAGACGCGCACGCCCGCCGCCCTGAATTCCCCGCGCACGAACTCGGTTCGCTCGGCCGGTTTGGTCAGTTTGGCGCAATCGTGTGTCGTCGCACCGGCCTTCTGCAGGGTGGGCGCCAGCGCCTTGGCCCGGCCGCCCCCGGAATGCACGACGACGAGCACCACACCGTCCGGCGGATCCGATGCCGCCGCGGTGATGACCGCGACCGCGTCCTTACCCGCCTCGGCGGCGGATTCCAGCACGATCACGCGGTCCTCGGCGAACAGCGACGGACTCAACAGTTCAGCCAACTCCGCGGAATTCGCGTCACCGGCGCGTAGCCGGTCGACCGGCACCGCGTCGCCATCCGGCGCCACCGCCCGTACCTGCGCGACAATGCCCGCGATCGCGCGTTCGATCAACAGTTCTTCATCACCGAGCACCAGTTGGACCGCCGAGGGACGTTGGCTCACGGCTGCGATCCTACGGTCTGGCACCGACACTTCCGCGACCCGACTCGGCTCGTCTTCGTCGCGGGCGCGGTATCGGCACACGATGTACGTCCCACGATTGCCGAGACATTGCCCCATGGCACTGCGGGTACCGGATCGGCGAGAAGTCATCGCACCCGGACTTGTGCCGCGCGCAGGCGCAGTACTCTCCGACACCGAGTAGTCGTCGGTCAGCGAAAAGAGAACAGATGTCGTCCCGTGTCCGCGCCCGTGAGGTTCGCGAAGCCAGCAAGTCCGAGATCGCACGAATTTCCACTGTGCTAGCCGACATCCTGCAGGACGACCCGTTGTCGCTGTGGCTGCATACGAACCCGGCCACTCGGCACGAAGAGATGCGCAAAGGCTTTCAGTTGACCGCATCGCAGATGTGTTGGAAGGCCGGCGGCGTACACGTCGCCGTCGATACCGAGGGCACACTGCTCGGTGCCGCGCTCTGGACTCCGATCCCCGGCCTCCTCTCACGGATCGAACGCGCCGTCCTCGGCTACCGGTACTCCCGTCTCAACGGACCGAGGAATCGACTCATGAAGGAGGTCAGCCTGGCGGCGTTCACGGTGGCCCCCTTGCGACCGCATTGGCATCTGCTGGCGATCGCCACGACCGCCGAGGCGCGCGGAAAGGGCCACGGCCGCGCACTACTCGATTTCGGCATAGCCTGCGCCGACACCTACCGTCTGCCTACCCACCTGGAAACGACCAACGCGGTGAATGTCGATTTCTACCGTCATGCCGGTTACGAGTTGGTCGCCGAACTCGACCTGCCCGGTGGCGGTCCCCGGTCCTATGTGATGTGTCGCGAGACCACCGCGCGGCGTTAGGCAGAGCTGCGCCGATCCACCTCGGGCGGTCCGGTACGTGCCCGCGATCGCCACGATGTTGCCGAACGGCAGCGCCGATAGCCGATCGCCGGGAGGTCATCACCCCTGGGCTCGAAGCGGAGCCGACGACGAGGATATCGCCATCGCGGTCGGTTCTGACCACTGTCGCGCCGAGGTTCTCCAGCTCGGCCAGGATCTCCGGGTTCGGATGGCCGAAGGTGTTCTCGGCTCCGACCGAGACCACGGCCAGGCGCGGCCGGACCGCCGCGAGGAATTCCTTCGTGGTGGTGCGCGACCCGTGATGCGGAACCTTGAGGATGTCCGCCCGCACCGCATCGGCGTCGCGCACCAGAAGGCGATGCTGTGCGGGCGCCTCGATATCGCCAGTCAGCAGAATTCGCCCCACCGGGGTGCTGGCGGCGATGACGAGAGAGCGATCGTTGGCGCCCTCGGCGCCGCGCGCACGCGGCTGGGCCGAAGCGACGGGAGCCAGCACCTCCAGCCGCACCTCCCCGAAGTCCAGCAGCTGTCCCGCTGAGAGTTCGAGCACGGTGATCGCCGCACGCGCAGCGACCGCACCGACCCGGGCCGCGTCCTCGACCACACCCCGCGTATCCCGTTCGGACGCAGCGTCTCTGCCCGGCGAGGCGGCGTCTCTGCCCGGCGAGGCGACGTCGTCGCCCGTCGGGGTGGCGGCGCGGCGGGGGGAATCCGTTACCGGCGCGTCCAATTCGTGCGGGGCGACCGCGATGGCCGCCACCGACCGGCCGTGGAGTGCGCCGTTGAGGCCCGCGATGTGGTCGGCGTGCGGGTGGGTGAGGACGAGCAGGGCGATACGTTCGACGCGCAGTCGGTCCAGGCAGGCGCCGACCGTGCGCGGGTCTGGGCCTACGTCGATCACTATGGCAGTGCCGTCGCCGAGAGACAGGGCGAGTGCGTCCCCCTGGCCCACATCGCAGGCCGCCAGTATCCAGTCGCTCGGGGGCCAGCCCGGATGCCGGATTCGGACCGGGATCAGGATCACCGCACAACCCAGCACGATGACGCCGATGAGTTTTCGCAATGGCGCCGAACGCAATCCGCACACCAGGGCGGTGACGAGTGCGGCAGCGAGGAAGCCACCCGCGGAACCGCCGGGGACGACGACCGTCGCTCCGGGGAGCGCGGCCGAACGTTCCGCGACGGCCAACAGCCACCACAGCGGAGGTCCGGCGGCGCGCAGGACGATTTCGGCGAGTGACGGCCAGCAGGACGCGGTCGCCGCGCCGACCGCACCGATCACGGTGATCAGCGCGACGACGGGCGCGACAAGGATATTCGCGAGAATCGCAACGAGGCTGACCCGTCCGGACAACGCCACCATGATCGGCACGGTGACCACGAAAGCGCCCGCCGAGACCGCCACGAGTTCAGCGGGCAGCCGCCACCACCCGCGGGCGCACAGCCAGTCGGCCCAACTCGGCGCCAACAGGATCAGGGCCGCCGTCGCCAGCACCGACAGCGCGAACCCGGCGCTCACCGCGAGTTCCGGCCAGAAGGCCAGCAATCCAATGACGGCGGCGCACAACGCGGGCAGCGCCTGCTTCCTGCGTCCGGTGACCAATGCCAGCAGGGTGATCGCACCCATCGCGCCCGCCCGCAGCACGCTCGGATCGGGTCGGGCGATCACGACGAACATGAGCAATGTCACCGCGGCGATCGCGGCGCTCGGGCGCGGGCCGAGGGTCAGCAGCCGGACCACCAAGAGCACCACCGATAGCACGATCGTGAAATTCGCCCCGCTGACCACCGTCAGATGTTGCAGACCCGCCAGTTCGAAATCCGTGCGCACCGACTCGTGCAGTGCCGAGGTATCGCCGACGACCAGGGCGGGTAGCAGTCCGGCCGGTGCGGCGGGCAGTGCCTCCGCCGCCGCGTCCACCAGATCCGAACGCGCGTGAGCCGCCGCCCGCTGCCACCATGGCAATGTCCCGACCGGACGCGGCGACCCCAGTGCGTGCAGTGCCGCCACGGTCAGGTCGCGGTGTCGCGGTGATTCGACGCGCGCACGGAATTCGATCCGCTGCCCGGGGAGCACCCGCTTCCAGTCGTCTCCCCCACCCAGGATGACCACCGACCCACCCGCCCGGTAGGTCACATCCCCCCGGCGGAACTCCGCCAGCCCCGCCCGCACCATCCACAATCGCTGACCGCCGAACGAACTGCCGCGCACAGCTTTCGGATCATCCTCCGGTGTCACCACCACCCGCACCGAACTGCCCACCGCGGCGCGCAGCGGATGCGTCTGCACCCGGTGCTCCCGCCAAGCCGTCGCCACCGCGAACCCCGACCCGAGCAGCATCGACGCCAGCACCACCGCCGCGACCGAGCGCCGCCGATCCACCCCCACCCACAGCTCCGACGCCTCGTGCCACCGTCCGTGCTCACGTCGGTACCGCCACCGGTCCGATCCCGTCCACCGACCCGATATTCCCACCCCGACAACCAGCCCCGCGACCACCACGCCGACCGCGATCCCGAGCGCCCAGCCGCCGGTCAGCGCCGCGATGGTCGCGCCCCAGCAGCACACCGCGGCGGGCAGCAGCCTGGCGTCGAGTACATCCGGTTCGGCTTGGCCGTGGTCGCCATCCGCTGCTTCTGGACCGAAGCCGCGAGCTCGTATCCCGGCCGCCATCGATTCGCGGACGCGGCGCATCCGATCGAACAGCCGAGTCCGGTTGTGGGAAGAAGACTCTCGCTCGCCGCGATATCGGACCGGCCGCCCCGGGCTCATATCGTCACAAGTTCCCGGAGACGACCGAGGCGGGTGGGGCCGATGCCATCGATATCGCCGAGTTGTTCGATATCGGTGAAACGGCCGTTCGCGCTGCGCCAGGCGATGATGGCGCGGGCGGTGACCGGTCCGACTCCGGGGAGTGCGTCGAGGTCGGCTTCGGTGGCCGTATTGAGGTTCACACGTCCGGTGGGGCCCGTGGAGCCGGACGGGGGTTTCGGCGCGGTCGATACTCGCCCGCCCGCGGTGATCGTCGTGCTGCCGAGCGGTGCCGGACCCGGATCGGGTGATGCGGACCCGACAAGTACCTGGTCGCCGTCACCGAGACGCTGGGCGAGGTTCAGCGTGGTCAGATCGGCGCCCTCGCGGACGCCGCCCGCCGCGGCGATCGCATCCGCCACCCGCGATCCAGCGGGCAATCGGACCAGTCCGGTGCTGTGGACGAGACCGACCACACTGACGATCAGCTCACCCGTGACAGCCTCCGACCCCGGTGCGGCGACCGCATCGACACCGGCCGCTGTCGCCTTTCCGGTCGCGGAACCGTCCGGCGGCACGCCGACCCCGACCGAGGTGGCGCTCGCGCGCACCGACACGACCGGCGGCACGGCCTGCGCGACCGGCCGCTCCCGGAACACCACGACCGTGGCCACCACCACCGTGATCAACCCGACCAGCGCCAGCGTCATCACACCGCGACGCCCCGGATCCACCCTCGCTCCCCGAAACCGATCCGGCACCATCCGCCCCCACCACCCCATCCCCCGCCCGGATTCCTCCAGCCAATGCGGGGCACGCACCGCTTCCCCACCGTCGACCGCTGCGGCATCCCGGTCGCCGACCGGGGCCAACAGCCCCTCACCTACGCCCGAAACCCATGCGACCGAATCTGTTTCCTCCGGTGAGGCCCCGACATTCGACGAGTCCGGCAACTGTTCGAGATCCCACTTTCCCGAAGGCGATTCGGGACGCTCGGGCCAGGACTCGCGCCGATGTGGTGCGGCGGTGCGACCCGCCTGGCCCCCGCCGTCGAGTCCACTCGACCCGGCAGGCACGTATCCGGCTGCGGCCGAATCACTCCGAAGCCCGCCTGGCCGCACATGACCCGGCCCCGGTCCCCTCGCGGGCGTTGGCAGGCCGATACCGGTCGTTCGGCCCGCTCCGACGCGGGCCGTGAGGGCGCCCAGTCTCCGGCGGATGCGCTCGCGCTCGTCATGTCGTGGCATGGGGCGACCGTAAGCGTCCGAGCTCCCGGAACACGGCGGCCGACCTGGGCTTCAGGAAATTCTGTGGATAACCCTGAGGCTGTGGAGAACCGGGCTAGATACGGCGCATCACCGAGACGACTTTGCCGAGGACGACGGCCTCGTCACCGTCGATGACCTCGTAGGCCGGGTTGCGAGGTTCGAGGTAGATGTGGCCGTTGCGGCGGCGATAGACCTTGACGGTGGCTTCGCCATCGATCATGGCGGCGACGATCTCCCCGGAATGCGCTTCGTGCTGCTGGCGCACGACCACGATATCGCCATCGCAGATCGCGGCCTCCACCATGGAATCGCCGCGCACGCGCAGACCGAAAACCGTTCCACGGCCGACGAGTTCGCGCGGCAACGTCATACTGTCGTCGGCATGTTCTTCGGCGAGGATCGGGGTGCCCGCCGCGATATCGCCGAGGACGGGCACGGCCACCACTGCATCATCGGCTTCCGCGCGGGGTTCCCGCAGGAACATGCGGACATCGATCGGACGTGACACGGTAGCGCTGCGGCGCAGAAAACCCCTCTCCTCGAGGCTCTTCAGATGTTTCGACACCGACGACGCGGAGCGCAACCCCACCGCGTCACCGATCTCGCGCGTATTCGGCGCGTATCCGTACCGCTGCACCCAGTCACGAATGGTCGCGAGGATGCGCTGCTGACGCGGCGGCAGAGTCGAAGTGTCGAGGTGCTCGAAGGCGTGGTCATATCCGGTCACCCGGAAAGGTTAGAGGTGCGCGCCCGTCCGTCCCCGAGCGCCGCACCCGGAAACGCGGATGCGCCCCGCAGGTGCGCCCTGCTAGGGTTGCCGCCATGAAGCGCGCTGCCATGACGACGCCGGAAACCGTCCCGGCGCGCTGACCTCTGTATTTCCGAAGCCCCGGGCGAGTGCCCGGGGCTTCGTCGCGTGGGCACTCGTCTGAAATCAGCGAGGAGAACTCATGTTCGACCACCGCACCCTCGGCCGTGAACTCGGCCTGTTCGATACCGATCCGCTCATCGGCGCGGGCCTGCCCTATTGGCTCCCCGACGGCGCGGCGATCCGGCACTGCCTCGAGGACTACATTCGCGGAGTCGAGCGGCGGGCGGGCTACCGGCACGTCTGTTCGCCGGTCCTCGGCAAACGCGAACTCTACGAGATATCCGGGCACTGGGCCCATTACCGTGACGACATGTTCCCGCCGATGTCATCGGGTGGCGAGCAGGTGGTGCTGCGGCCGAGTCTGTGCCCGCATCACGCCTTGATCTACCGATCCCGATCCCACAGCTATCGCGAATTGCCGCTGCGCATGGCCGAATTGGGTGGTATGTACAGGTCAGAACTGTCGGGCGTTCTCGGCGGGCTGAGCCGCGTACGCGCCATCCAACTCAACGACGCCCATCTGTTCTGCACCCCGGAGCAAGTGGCCTCGGAGGTGAGTGCCGCACTGGACATGATTCGCGGGGCGCACCGGGCACTCGGCATAGTCCCGGCTCGATATCGGCTGTCCCTGCCCGGTCCGGGCGGCAAATACATTGCCGCGCCCGATATGTGGCGACGCGCGATCGCGGTACTCACCGAGGTGCTCGACGACTCGGGGCTGCCCTACGAACGGGCCGAGGGCGAGGCCGCGTTCTACGGACCGAAAATCGACGTGCAGTTCACCGATTACGCCGGACGTGAGTTCACCCTCTCCACCGTCCAGGTCGATTTCCACCAGCCCGCGCAGTTCGACCTGCACTATATCGGCCCCGATGGGGCCAGGCACCGGCCGATCATGGTGCATCGCAGCATGATCGGCAGCGTCGAGCGAGCGGTGGCACACCTGGTGGAGGTGCACGGTGGCGCGTTCCCTCCCTGGTTGGCGCCCACCCAGGTGGTGGTATTACCGATCGCCGAGCAGCAGCTACCCGAGGCGATCGCGCTCACCGAGTACTGCGCCGATCGGGGCCTGCGCGCCGAAATGCGACCACCGGAACTGGGTAGTCTCGGCGCTCGCGTCCGGCAGTCTCGCCTGGTGCCGTATCAGGCGATCATCGGCGGCGAGGAAGCCGCGCACAATACCGTTGCGCCGCGCCTGCGCGATGGACGCCGCGTCGATCCGCTACCGGCCGCCGAATTCGTCGAACGTATCGCCGAACTCGTCGGCGCGCACCACACCCAACTCTGGGACGAGAAGGAATGACACCGCTACGCGCAACCGCCGGGGACCACGACGACCCCGACCGCCCCAACACCGAGGTGCACGCCCATCGTCGGCCCGAATTCGGCGACGATGAGTTCGCGAATTCCCGGGGCCAGGTCGCGGAGCTGCCCGGCGATGGTCTCCGCCGCTTCCGGTGCGCCGAGGTGCTGAACGGCCACCGCCGCACCATCGTCGCCCGCGGCCTCCACGGCCGCCGCGACGAGTCTCGCGTAGGCCTTGGACCTGGTGCGGACCTTCTCGCGCAGTTCGAGCCGTCCCTCCACGATCTGCAACAGCGGCTTGGTCACCAACTCGCTGCCGAAGAATGACGCCGCGGTGCTGAGCCTGCCGCCGCGGCGCAGCTGCTCGGTGCGGTTGACCAGGACGAAGGTGCGCGCCCGGCTAGCCGCCGCGACAGCGGCGTCGACAACGATGTCGAGCGCGGCGCCCGCTCGCGCGCGACGGGCCGCCGCCAGCGTAGGCAACCCGGTGGCGAGACCTGCGCCGAGCGAATCGACCAATCGCACATTGTCCGAAGCCATATCGCGGGCGGCCTGCCTGCCCGCCTCCCACGTTCCGGAGAGCTGTCGTGAAATGTGCACGGCGACGACACCGTCTCCGCCGCTGCGTGCCAGCGCCCGCTCGTAGACCTCGCGCAACTCTCCCGGCGAGGCAGCCGAGGTGGTGACGGTATCGGCGGTGTAGTCGATCTCGATCGGGTCGACGCCCTCCCGCACGGTCCGGTCACCGACCAGGACGTGCAGGGGGACGACGGCGATATCCAGCTCGTCGGTGAGTTCGGCGGGGAGGCCGGCGGACGAATCGGTGACGACCACGACGGCCACGGACTACCGAACCTCCTGCAGGGTCTTCACCATCGCATTGGCCACCGCGGCATGCCCGGCCCAGCCCCAGTGGATGCCGTCCGGATTCGCTTCACCGGAGAAGATATTGTCGCGCACCGCTTCTCCGAGATCGACCAGCGGCACCGAGGTGCGCGACGACCATGCCTGCAGCGCCTTCACCGCGCGCGGACGACCGCGATGCACCCGCCCGTAGGCGTCGCAATTGTGCACCGACGGCAGTACCGCGACGAAGGGCAGTTCCGGGCGCAGTTGCGTGAGCGCTTCCCTGGACTGCTCCAGGTAGTCGACGCTGATCCTTGGCGGCAATGCCACCGGTCGGCCGAGTTTCGACAATTTCGGCTGCAACCAGTTGTAGGTGCCGCGCACCACCCGTCGCAGCCACGCGGGCCGCACGTAACGGATCAGTTCCCGCAATGCGGTGGGCAACGGCGAGGGCAGCGTGTCCATCCCGCCGACCGCGAAGACCACCGCGCCCGCTTTCGGGACGGTGGCCCAGATCCGAGGGTCACCGATCAGCGCCCAATAGGCGTCACGACAGGTCCAGCCGATCCGCCCGACCAGTTCGACATCCCAATCCAGTTCGGCGGCAACCAGATTCGGCCAGATCTGCGGATGGTCGGCGGGCAGGCCGCCCTTCGGGCCGAAATAGGACAGCGAATCGGCGACGACCAGCAGCACCGGACGCGGGGATTCCTCGGCCACCGCGGTGGACTGCTCACCCTCGACCGTCACGGCGGCCGCGAGTTCGGCATCGACGGCGGCGGGCGGAGTCGTCGCGGGCGTGGCGAGGGCCGCGAGGCCGGTGGCCTCGACGGGGGCGAGCGTATCGATGACGACCGCGCTCGACGACTGCTCGGCGGACGCGGCAACCACCCCGGCGGGGACGGCTGGTGCGGCAGAATCCGAGTCCGCCGCGACAGGCGCGGTATCGACGGGCGGTGTGGTGGCGTCCGCACCGGCCGAATCGGCGGAGGCGGCATTGTCGGCGTCCTCGGGCGCGACCGAAGCGGCGGTTTCGGAGTGTTCCGACGAGACGTCGGCGGCGGCTGGCCCAGCATCCGCACCCTGCGGCGCGCTCACCGGAGTCGACGGCACCGTCTTGGCCTCCGGCGACTCGGCTTCCGCACCCGGCGGGCTGGTTTCCACACCCGATGCGGCGTCCACATCCGACGACGCGGAATCGCCATCGGCGGTGACCGGCCCGTCCGGCGAGGTATCGGCCGGAGCCTCCACCACGGTCTGCGCCACAGATCCGGCGTCGGCCCGAACATCGGCGGCGCCGGTACCGTCCACCGCAGCGGAGCCGGAGCCGGCCTCGACCTCGGACGTCGAGGAATCCGCGATCCGAGCGGCATCGTCGCCGGACTCGGCCACCACCGGACCGTCACCGTCGGACTCGTCCACCGGGGCAGCCGGTTTCGGCGCGGGCGGACCCCCGAACAGCGCGTCCGGCAGTTGCCGCTCAGGTTTGGCGGTCACCTGCTTGAACAGTTCGTCGGGGACCGACCTGATCGGCTCCTCCGAACGCGATGAGGACGCCGATCGCTTCGGTTCCTCGGCCCGCGGTGCGGGCGCTGGACCGAATAGGGCGTCGGGCAGTTGTCGTTCCGGTTTGGCCGTAACCTGCCGGAACATTTCGTCCGGCACCGACCGGATCGGCTCTTCAGAGGACATCGGGAGCTACCTTCGCCGCTGCGTTCCACACATCGAGGCGCCATCCGGGCTGTTCGATACCTGGACCGTGGCTGCTCAGCTGCACCCAGCTGGTGTTGGCCAGCCCTCCGAGGGCGGGCCAATTCTGCGGCGGCAGGTCGAGCAGCGCAGCCGTCAAGGCGGCGATCAGCCCGCCGTGCGCAACCAGGATGATAGTCCGCCCTGGCCAATCCTGCCGGTCGGTGAACAATTCCCGCACCAGCGGCAGCGAACGCGCGCCGACCTCGAGTTTGCTCTCCCCGTTCGGCGGGCGATAGTTCGCGTCCAGCCGCCATGCCACGCGCGCGCCGGGATAGTCGGCGTCGACCTCGAGGTGGGTCAGGCCCTCCCAATCGCCGAGACCGGTTTCACGCAGCCGCGGATCGAGGACGACGGGCACCTGGGTGTGCTCGGCCAGGGCGAGCGCGGTGTCGTGCGCCCGCTTCAGATCCGAGGAGACGATGGCGATGGCATTGCGCGAAACCAGCTCGCGCGCGGCCTCTTTGGCCTGCCGTCGGCCCAGTTCGGTGAGATCGGTGTCGATCTGTCCCTGCATCCGGTCGGCGGCGTTCCATTCGGTCTGCCCGTGGCGCAGCAGGATCAGCGTGCGCACGCCGGCATTCTTACTCACAGCTGTGCCTCCGTGGTGAACGAGCTGATGGATCCGTAGGCTCGCACACTCACTCCGCGCTGTCCTCCACGGTCGATTCGGCGTTCACGCGCGGATCGCCGATACCGTCCACCGGGACCACGGGGCAGTCTTTCCAGAGCCGCTCGAGCGCATAGAAATTGCGCTCGTCGTTGTGCTGGATGTGCACGACCACGTCGACATAGTCGAGCAGCGCCCAGCGACCCTCGCGGGTGCCCTCGCGGCGCACCGGCTTGTGCCCGGCTTCGCGCAGCCGCTCCTCGACATTGTCGACGATGGCGTTGACCTGGCGCTCGTTCGGCGCGGAGGCGATCACGAAGCAGTCGGTGATGACCAACTGCTCGGAGACATCGAGCACCACGACATCGGAAGCCAGCTTCTCGTCCGCCGCGCGCGCGGCGACCTGCGCGATCTCGACCGACTCGACAGACGCTGTCATTGCGCTACCTTCCGCTCTGCGGACACGTACAGGTGCCGCTTCGATATGTACTGCACCACGCCATCGGGGACGAGGTACCACACCGGCCGGTTCTCGGCGGCGCGGCGACGGCATTCGCTCGACGAGATCGCCAGTGCCGGGATTTCGATCATGGTCACCGCGTCGCCGGGAAGATCGCGTAGATGTTCCTGGAGATGATCGGTGTTCAGCTCGTACCCCGGTCGGCTCACCCCGACGAACTTGGCCAGTTCGAACAGTTCGGCCCAATCCTGCCATGTGAGGATGTTGGCCAGTGCGTCCGCTCCGGTGATGAAGTACAGCTCGGCGTCGGGATGCTGGGCGCGCATCTCCCGCAGGGTGTCGACGGTATAGGTGACCTTGCCCCGGTCGACATCGGCTCGGCTGACCGTGAAACGCGGGTTGGACGCCGTCGCGATGACCGTCATCAGATAGCGATCCTCGGCCGGGCTGACCTGCTTGTCCGCCTTCTGCCACGGCTGCCCGGTGGGGACGAAGATCACTTCGTCCAGGTCGAACCGGTTGGCGACTTCGCTGGCGGCGACCAGGTGACCGTGGTGGATGGGGTCGAACGTGCCGCCCATGACGCCCAGCTTGCGGCCGGACCGCCCTGTCTCTCGCATGAGTGTCGAGCTTAATCGGTGCCCGCGACGGCGGCTCGGGGCGGCGGCGGCGCTACCTCAGCCGCTGACGATATCGCGCAGGCCGGGATTCAAGACCGAATCGAGTTTCGACCAGGGGACGGTGATGACGATATCGCCCGCCGCGTGGCTGGAGATCTCGCCGAAGTGGATTTCCATCCCTCCGGGGGTGGCCAGCCAGAGCCGGTAGTTGTACTCGGTCGCCTCGATGCCGCTCTTGGAGTACTGGTCGCCCGCGCGGGTCCTTGGCACCTCGACGGCGGCCTGGTCGGCGAGGACGCTCAGGCCCTGTCGCACGTCGATGAACAGATCGCGCAGAGTGATCTCGCGGCCGGTCCGCGCATCGATCACGTGGGTCCCGTAGGCGTTGTTGGGGTGGGCCGCACCCTCGCCGTACACGCTGACCACGAACAGCCCGCTGATGGCACGGGTGCCGAGGTAGGTGACCTGACCCGCGCCCGGGCTCAGCGTCGTCGTGCCGTCTACCTGATCGATCCATTTCTGCGCCAGCGCGCGCATCACCGCGTTGTATTCGTTTCTCGCGGCCTCCGCTCCGCCCGCCACCTGCGGCACGTCGACCTCGTATCCGGGCCCCGTGAGCCGCACCGTGGTCGCGGAGTAGCCACCCGGCGCGGTCGGCGCACCGGCCGGCGGCACCGCGGCGGCGCCGGACTCCACCCCCGCCGCGCAAGCGGTCATCATCGCGGTCATCACGGCCGCGACAGCGAGCGCGGCGGCCAGTTTCCTCATTTTCGAAACCCCGAATTCTCGACGCGCCGAGTCCGTCCCGACGACAGTTCGACAATGCGGGGCACCGCCAACAACTCTCTTACGAAAAGCCAACGGTCAGTCCCTGGCTTCCATATCCGCGAGTTGGCGACGGGTATGGGTGAGTTCGACGGCTACTTCGGGGGTCGGATCGAGCGCTTCGAGTTCGGCGAGGAGTTCGTACATGGCGGTGAGGCCGCGCGGGTGATCGGCGTCAGCGGGTTCGGCGCAGTGCTGGAGCCAGGCTGCCGCGCGCAGGCAGCGGAAACGGGGTCCGACACGGTCGAGTTCGCCCCACAGATCGGCGGCGTGACGGTAGGCCGCGCGCGCCCTGTCGTCCTCGCCGCAGGTGTCGAGCGCGGACGCGGCGGACCAGGCCAGTTCGGCGCGGAATTCCGCGCGTCCGGGGATATCCCGAACCAGGCGCGCGGCCTCGAGGAATTGCGCTGCCGCGCCGCGGTGCCTGCCGAGCAGTTTCAGAGATTTTCCGTATTGGGCTCGCAGCACGGCCATTTCGGTATCCGGATACGGCGCCGCGCCCGCAGCCAGGGGCTGATCGAACAGGGTCGCGGCCTGCTCGTGTCTGCCCGCGCGGTGCAGGGCACGGGCGGCGACGAGGGTCAGATGGGTAGCGTCGGCCTCGGAGATCCCGTCCCAGGCCGCGGCGGCGCGCAGCGCGACATCGGCGAGTTCCAGTTCGCGCCCCGCCTGCCCGGATATCACCATGACCAGCTGCGATCCCAGCCGTGCCAGATATTCGGCGGGGAGTGTCGCCGCACCGATCGCCAATGCACGGCGGAGATGTTCTTCGGCGGGCCCCGGTTCGTCGAGCAGGTGGGTGGCGGCGAGTTCGGCGAGTGCGAGCGCTTCGCACGGGTCGTCCCCGGCGGCGCTGTCACCGGGAGCGTTGTCTCCGGCAGCATCGCCTCCGGCAGCTGTTGTCTGCACCATGGGGGGAGCGTGGTGAGCCAGGCCAACGATTTTCTTAACGAATGCTTACGGACCGAGCGTCGAATGACCTCGGTTCGTGACGGCCCGGGCGACGCTGTCGGCGGAAGCGCGCAGACCTCGTCCGGTTATCGCACCGCGACGCGGTAGCGCAACAAGTCCGGCAAAGATGGATGCCGGAGAGTTCGAGCACGACCGCCTCATACCGGCAGCAGTCGCGACACCACCTCGGTCAATTGTCTCGCCGAACGGCATTCGTGCATCTCGATCACCTGCCGGTACCGGTCGGCGGCCGAATCGCCCGACCCCCACTGGTTGACCGGTTCCGGATTGAGCCAGTGCGCGTGTTTGGCGACATCGACCAGTTCCTGCAAGGTCAGCAGCTCCGGATCGCGGTAATTGGTCCTGGCGTCACCGAGGATGAGCAACGAGCTGCGACTGGTGACCGCCTCGGGGAATTCGGCGACGAAACTGCGTAGCGCGCTGCCGTAATCGGAATGTCCGTCGTATCCGACGACACCCGATTCGCTGAAGATCTTGGCCATCGCCTTGTCCAGCTGGGTATTCGGATCGAAGAACCGGGTCACCTCATCGGTCTGATCGACGAAGGCGAAGATCCGCACCCGAGAGAACTGTTCACGCAGCGCGCTCACCAGCAGCAGGGTGAAATTGCTGAAACCGGCGACCGAGCCCGAGACGTCGCACAGCAGCACCAACTCGGGGCGGCCGGGGCGCGGTTTGCGATTGACAAGGTCGATCGGCACCCCGCCGGTGGACATCGATTTGCGCAGCGTCTTGCGCAGATCGATTTCACCGCGCCGGGAATGCCTGCGCCGCACCGCGAGGCGCGAGGCGAGGATGCGGGCCAGACGTTGGCTGCTGCGGCGCAGCTCGACCAACTCCCGCTCCGAGGCGCGCAGGAAATCGACGTCTTCGGCCTGGCGTGCGACACCGTATCCGGCGACGCGCTCGCGACCGATCCGTTCGGCGACGCGCCTGCGGGTTTCGGCCTCGACCTTCCCCCGGAAACCCTCGATGCGCCCGCGCACGACGCGGCGGGCGACCTCGGCGTCGAATTCGCTCAGGTCGGGTCCGGCGGCGAGTCCGGCCATGATCTTGGCGAGCAGTGTCTGCGGCTGCACCTCGCGCAGCGCCTGGTACGACGAGAAGGACGGCCCGCGCGCGGATTGGTACTGTCCGAGCTGTTCGACGAGGAGCACGGCCAGCTGTTCGAGTTGCTGATCCGCGTTATCCATGGTCAGCAGTTCGGCGAGCATTTCGCGCAATGCCGCGATATCGATATCGCCGCTGGGGGTGTGCGGCATCTCGATATCGTCGAGTCCGGCGACGCGCTCACCGATGGCTACCGGGAACCACAGGTCGAACATGCCGTCGAAGGTCGGCCGGTGGGTGGTACGGCGCAGCAGCGCGCAGGCCAAGCCCTCGCGCAGCACCTCGCGGTCCATCAGATCCAGCACGGTCAGCACCCGGCCCGCGTCCACCGTCTCCGACGGCCCGACCGGGATGCCTCGGGTCCGCAGCGCCTCCACGAATCCGACGAGATGACCGGGCAGCCCGTGTGGCGCCCGCGCCGTCACGACCTCCTGGCCCGATCCGTCGACCATCGCTCAGGCCAGCTTCAGCTCGGCCAGCGCGCGCTGGTGGTCACTGCGATGTTTCAGGACGACACCGAGTGTGGCGCGCACGGTGTTGTCGTCGAGGTCGTTCATGCCGAGGGCGAGCAGCGTGCGGCCCCAGTCGATGGATTCGGCGACCGACGGCAGTTTCTTCAGCTGCATGCCGCGCAGGACGTGCACGATACGCACCAGTTGCGCCGACATCGCGGCGGACAACTCGGGCACCCGGCTGGCCAGGATGCGGCGTTCCAATTCCTCGTCGGGGAAGTCGAGGTGCAGATACAGGCAGCGGCGCTTGAGCGCCTCGGATAGTTCGCGGGTGGCGTTGGAGGTGAGCACAACGAACGGTTTACGGCTGGCGGTGATGGTGCCGAGTTCGGGAACGGTGACCGCGAAATCGCTGAGCACCTCGAGCAGCAGGCCCTCGATCTCGACGTCGGCCTTATCGGTCTCATCGATGAGCAGCACGGTGGGGTCGGCACGGCGGATCGCGGTCAGCAGCGGCCGGGAAAGCAGGAATTCCTCGGTGAACACGTCGGCTTTGGTTTCCTCCCAGTCATTTTCGCTGGAAGCCTGGATGCGCAGGATCTGCTTGGCGTGATTCCACTCGTACAGTGCGCGGGCCTCGTCCACCCCCTCATAGCACTGCAACCGCACCAGTTCCGCGTTCGAGGTCTGGGCCACCGCGCGGGCCAGCTCTGTTTTGCCGACCCCGGCCGGTCCCTCGATCAGCAGCGGCTTACCGAGCCGATCGGCGAGGAACACCGACGTGGCGGTGCCCTTGTCGGCCAGGTAGCCGGTAGTGGCCAGCCGCTCGATCACATCATCGACCGAGCTGAAGATCGGCTCCTGGGTCACGCTCTCCTGCGAAGCCACGCGATGTCCTTCCATTCAAAGCAAGCGGGAGGACGGGCCTCCCGGGTTCGGAGGCCGGAACCCCCGGAACCTCCGCCTCATCCGGCGGTTGCCGAATGGATCCGCTCACACCGGCCGGATCTGACCGTCGCCCCACACAATCCACTTGGTCGAGGTCAATTCCGGCAGCGCCATGGGGCCGCGGGCGTGCAATTTCTGGGTCGAGATACCGATCTCCGCGCCGAAACCGAACTGCTCGCCGTCGGTGAACGCGGTGGAGGCGTTCACCATGACGGCGGCGGCGTCGACGCGGCTGGTGAATTCGCGCGCGGCGGCCAGTTCGCCGGTCACGATGGCCTCGGTATGCCCGGTTCCCCACTTGTTGATGTGCTCGACGGCGGCATCGAGATCGGCGACGACCCGCAGCGCGATATCGAGGGACAGGTACTCCTCGCCCCAGTCCTCGTCCTTGGCCGGCACGAGTCCGGGCAGATCACCGTGCACGGTGACGCCGTGACGTTCCAGCGCCTCGATCAGGCGCGGCACCGCCGTGGTGGCGATGGCGTCATCGATCAGCACCGTCTCGGCGGCATTGCAGACACTCGGCCTGCGGGTCTTGGCGTTGATCAGGATCTGCTCGGCCATCGCCAGATCGGCCGCGGCGTGGACGTAGACGTGGCAGTTGCCGGTGCCGGTCTCGATGGTCGGCACCCGGGCGTCGCGGACAACGGCATTGATCAGACCGGCGCCGCCGCGCGGGATCACCACGTCGACCAGACCTCGGGCCTGGATCAGATGGGTCACGCTCGAGCGGTCCTCGCTCGGCAGCAGTTGCACCGCGTCGGCCGGGATGTCCTGCGCGGACAGCGCTTTCCGCAGTACCGCGACCAACGCGGCATTGGAATGCGCGGCCGAGGAGGAGCCGCGCAGCAACGCCGCGTTCCCGGATTTGAGGGCGAGACCGAAGGCGTCGACGGTCACGTTGGGCCGCGCCTCGTACACCATCCCGACCACGCCGAGGGGCACCCTGACCTGCTTGATCTCCAGACCGTTCGGCAGCGTCGAACCGCGCACGACGGTGCCGACCGGATCCGGCAACGACGCCACCTGGCGCAGACCGGAGGCGATGCCGTCCACGCGGGCCTTGGTCAGCCGCAGCCGGTCGAGCAGAGACTCTTCTGTACCCGCTGCCTGAGCGACGGCGATATCCTCGGCGTTGGCGGCGAGCACGGTGTCGGCCTCGGCCAGTAGCGCGTCGGCAGCCGCGTGCAGCGCGTCGTTCTTCCGCGCGGTGGTGAGCTGGGCGAGCACCCTGGACGCGACACGAGCCTTTCGCGCGGCGTCGTGCACTACCTCGCGGGTATCGAGCTCGGTCGTCGTTCCTGCCGTCATGGCTTACAGCCTACTGATGCCGCCTGCCGACGATTCCACCGCTGCACCCTTTGACGTGGGGGTCTCGGCCCCGCGACGCGGCGCTTCGCGATCGGCACGCCCCGCGCGCCGATCGGCGACTAGCGTCGGCGCCATGACCACCGGAGCCCGCACGCCCGCGATCGCCGTGCTCGGCAGCATCAATATGGATCTGGTGACCACCACCGGGCGGCTACCCGCGCCGGGTGAGACCGTGCTCGGCACCGGATTCGCCATGGTGCCCGGCGGCAAAGGCGCCAATCAGGCCATCGCGGCGCGACGGGCAGGTGCGACGGTGGAATTCGTCGGCGCGGTCGGCGACGACGTCTTCGCACCCCGGCTGCGCGCGGCGCTGACCGATTGCGGCGTCGGCGTCGACCGACTGCGGACGGTATCGGGGCCGAGCGGGGTGGCGGCCATCGTCGTCGACGCGGACGGCGAGAACAGCATCATCGTGGTCGGCGGCGCGAACGCCGGACTGACGGCGATGGACGACGACGATCTCGCGGTGCTGGCGAAGGCCGATATCCTGCTGTGCCAGTTGGAGATTCCGATCCGGACCGTCGCGATCGCGGCCTCGCACGCGAGAGCGCACGGAACGACCGTGGTGCTCAATCCGTCGCCGGTGACCGATCTGCCCGCCGAGTTGTGGGCGCATATCGATGTGGCCGTGGTCAATTCGGGTGAAGCCGCGCGCCTCGGCGCGGCGCTGAGTTCGGTGCCGCACGTCATCACCACCCGCGGCGCGGACGGCGCGGAATACCGGGGGCCCGACGACCGCTCGCACCGCTGCGCGAGCCCGGTGGTCGAGGTGGTCGACACTACCGGGGCGGGCGACAGCTTCACCGGCGCGTTCGCCGCCGCCTGGCACCGCGGCCCACGCGCGGCGCTGGCCTACGCGTGCGCCGCGGGCGCGCTGGCGACAACGACTCTCGGTGCCAGCGTGTCGATTCCCACCGCGGCGGATATCGAAGCCGCCCTCGCCGAACAGACGCCCCCGCAGTCTTCCGGCAAACCATAACCCTTTGCGCATATACCCCACTTGGCGCGGGTGATCGCGATATCCGCGATTTCTTCGGCAGAAGCGACCGCACGGATCGGCGCACGGTGGTTGAATCACACCAAATGTGTGCTCTCGAGTAGCTATTTCCAGGTGAAGGGAGTTCAGCGTGATTCCCACTGTCGCGGAGCAGGTGCAGTCCCGCGTCGATCGATTCCAGTACGGCCGGGTGGTCGGCGACTGGGGCGGTCGGCACATCGCACACGGCCGTCAGCCGGGACCGGACGACATCCTGCTGAACAGAGCCGACTACCTCGCCATCGCGGGCAACGCCAGAATCGCGGAAGCGATCTGCGAATCCATGGCGGCGCCGGAGCGCGGCGACCGACAGCACGCGCTCGAACTGTCATTAGCCGAACATATGCGGGCACCCGCTGGCGTCCTGTGCCAATCCGGGTGGGAAGCGAATATCGGCCTGCTGCAGACGATCGCGACCCCGCGCACGCCCGTCTATATCGATAGCCTCGCGCATATGTCGCTATGGCACGGCGCGAAAGCCGCAGGGGCGCCGCTACATCCGTTCCGGCATAATTTCCCCGGCCATCTGCGCGAGGAGATCCGCACCTACGGGCCGGGCATCATCGCGGTCGACGCGATGTACAGCACCACGGGCAGCCGTAGTCCGCTGGCCCAGTTGTGCGATCTCGCCGAACAAACCGGAAGCCTGCTGATGGTGGACGAATCCCACACGCTCGGCACCGATGGTCCGCTCGGCGCGGGCGCCGTGGTGGCGCTCGGCCTCGCCGAACGGGTGCCTTTCCGCACCGCGAGCCTGTCCGCGGCCTTCGCCGGTCGCGCCGGATTCGTCTGCCTGAACGGCGTCGACTTCGTCGACTATTTCAAGATGGAGGCGTACCCGGCGGTATTCTCCTCCGGCCTGCTACCTCACGAGATCGCCGGTCTCGCGGCGGCCCTCGACGTGGTCCGCGCCGACGACTGGCGACGTGAGCGCTTGCGCCAGATCTCCGTGCGCATCCGTGAGGCGTTGAACGCCTACGGATTCGACGTCGGCGGTGCCGCCTCGCATATCGTGTCGCTGCCGGGCGGTCCGGACCTGCGCGCCATCGCGATCCGTGATTTCCTGGAGGAGCGGGGCATATTCGGCGCGGTGCTCTGCCCGCCGGTCACCCCGCGCAACCGCACCCTCGTCCGCTTCGCCATGCACGCCGACCTGACCGATACCCAGGTCGACCGGATCATCCAGGCATGCGGCGAGGTGCGCGACACCTTCGGAACGCTGCCGCCCGCTCCGAAACACGCCCGTCCGACCGGTCCGGTCCCGGTGCAGGCCAGCGAGTCGACCTGATCACCGGTCCGCCGCCTCGGGCGAAACTCCCGACAGCGGGTTGTGCCGTGCCGCAAATACCGGACGACGCAGGAAGCGACCCTTATCGTTGACGATCATGCCCACCATGCCGGAGCGCATACCCGCGGACGGCGATCCGACCGCATCCATCCCCGACATCGATGCCGACATGGTCGCCCTGTCGTTCGTCGACAACGCGGGCATCACCCGGGTCAAATCGGTGCCCGCCGCGCGGTTCGCGCATGCCGCCCGGTTCGGCGTCGGTGTGTCACCGTGTTTCGAGACCGCCGCCTTCGACGATCTGATGACGATGGGCCGGTACCTGGGCGGCCCCGACGGCGACCTGCGCTTGATCCCGGATCTGGGCGCACTCACCGACCTCGCCTGTCAACCCGGCTGGGCGTGGGCGCCCGCCGAGAAGTACACCCAGGACGGCGGTAAATTCGCCGCCTGTCAGCGCGGGTACGCGGCACGGCAGGTCGCGGCGGCGCGGGCCGAGGGACTGCGGCTGTCGATGTCGTTCGAGACCGAATGGGCGCTGGGCGACGCCGGCGAGCCGGGGTTCGTCCCCGCTTTCGACGGGCCCGCCTACGGAATGGTCCGGCTGGGCAGCCTCGGCGCGTACGCGCGCGAACTGGTCGCGACAGTGCAAAGACAGGGTATGTCGGTCGACCAATTCCATCCGGAATACGCCGTGGCGCAAGTCGAATTGTCTATCGCCCCGAATGATCCGGTCGCCGCGGCCGATGACGCGGTCCTGCTGCGCCACACCATCCGGCAGGTGAGCGCGGATTTCGGGTGGCGTGCGACATTGGCGCCCTGTATTGACCCCGACGGCGCGGGTTCCGGTGCGCACCTGCACTTCTCCCTGCACTCCGAGGGCGGGCCGCTGTTCGCGGGCGGGCCCGAGCCCTACGGTATGCACACGACCGGCGCGGCCTTCCTGGCCGGGGTACTGCGGGAGTTGCCCGCGTTGGTCGCGGTCGGCGCGGGTAATCCGGCGAGTTTCCTGCGGCTGCGACCGTCGCGATGGGCGGGGATCTGGCAGTGCTGGGGTCGTGAAACACGGGAGGCGGCACTGCGTTTCGTCACCGGTATACGCGGAACCGAGCACTGGGCGGCCAACGCCGAGGTGAAATGTTTCGATGCGACGGGAAATCCGTATCTGATCGTCGGGTCGGTGATCGCCGCCGGACTGGCGGGCGTCGCCGAGAATCTGACGCTACCGCCCGAAATCACCGGTGACCCGGCGACATCCGGTCCCGATCGCGATATCGCCCGGCTGCCCTCCGATCCGGACGAAGCGGCGCGGCGGCTCGCCGAGTCGACGGTACTGGCCGCCGCGATGGGTCCCGAACTGCACGACGCGCTGCTCACCGTGCGGCGCGCGGAGGCCGAACGCTATCGCGAGGCCACCGCGCTGGAGTTGGTCGAGCTGACTCGCTGGCGGTTCTGACATGCTCACCGACGCGATCCCACTCACCGACCACCACTGCCACGGCATACTCGGCGCGGATCTGGACCGTCCACATTTCGAGCGATTCCTCGGCGAGGGGCCGCGCGGCACCTTCGACTCGGCGCTCGGTCTGGCAGTGCGCAGATACTGCGCGCCGCTGCTGGACCTGCCCGCACACGCCAGCCCCGACGAATATCTCGATCGTCGCGTCGAACTCGGCTGGCGGGAGGTGACGGCCCGGCTGCTGCGGGGCGCGGGCGTGACCCGGTGGCTGGTGGATACCGGATTCTGGCCCGAACTCGACGACGGCGCCGCGCAACCGCATTCGACGTTCACGGTGCCGGTGCACCCGGGAGTGCGTCACCGCATTCGCGATAACGGCCCCGCGTCCGATCCCGGACTGCGGTTCGTCGCACGACGCGATGCTCAACTCGCCGAATTCCGCGATCTGTCCGGCGGCGCGGTCGAGGAAGTGGTGCGCCTGGAGCAGGTGGCCGAATACGTGATCGCGCAGCGGCGCACCTCCCCCACCCTCTTCGCGGAAATCGAGAACGCGCTGCGCGAACGCGCCAGACACGCGGTCGCCTTCAAGACCATCGTCGCCTATCGCTGCGGCCTGAACTTTCCGCTCGTGGACTCCCCGCCCGCCACCGTCTCTTCCGAAACCCGCCTGTCCGATCCCCATCTGATCGGCTGGCTGGTCGGACTCGGTGCGCGTCTCGGCGCCGAACTCGGTCTGCCGCTGCAATTCCATACCGGTTTCGGCGATCACGACCTGCGACTCGACCACGCCGACCCGCTCCTGCTCACCGATTTCCTTCGCACCACCTCGGGCAGCGGATTGACCGTCATGCTGCTGCACTGCTGGCCGTTCCATCGTCAGGCGAGCTATCTGGCGCATATCTTCGACCACGTCCGCATCGACCTCGGACTGGCGATTCCGCATATCGGATCGCGCGCGGGATCGGTGCTGGCCGAAACGCTCGAACTCGCGCCGTTCCGGTCCCTGTGCTATTCGTCCGACGGATTCGGCCTGCCCGAACTGCACTATCTCGGCGCGGTGCTGTGGCGGCGTGGACTCGCTCGCCTGCTCGACGAATGGATCGCCGACGACGCGATCACCACCGCCGACGCGGAGGCGTTGGTACTCGCCATAGCCGAAGGGAACGCGCACCGGGTGTATCCGCGTTCGGAAGAATGCGGCGCGAGCACCCGGACCTGAATGCCGCCACAGTAATTCACATCATGCCGACCGATACCGCACTCCTCCGAACGCTGCTGATTCGGCCCCTACGCTCAGGTGGTCACGGTCGCCAGAACACGTGATGTACCACTCCGCTCGGGCTCGGGATCCGCTCGAGGTGGAAGCGGTCGACGAGTTCGTCGGGACTCGTCCACAATCTTTCGCCGCGACCGAGTTCTACCGGTGCGACGGCGATATGCATCGTATCGATGAGATCGGCGTCGAGGAATTCGCGGACCGTGGCGATGCCACCGCCGATTCGCACGTCCTGGCCGTCGGCGGCGGCGAATGCCTGCGCCAGCGCCTCCTTCGGCGTCGCGGTGATGAAGTGGAACGTGGTGTCCCCCAGGGTGATCGATGGTCGCGGATAATGCGTGAGGACGAACACCGGTGTGCGGAAGGGGGGTTCGTCGCCCCACCATCCCTGCCAGTCGTAGTTCTCCCACGGTCCGCGCTGCGGACCGAATTTGTTGCGCCCCATGATCTCGGCGCCGATGTTGTTGCGGTAGTCGCGGGTGAAGTAGTCGTCCAGGCCGTAGCTGCCACCGGGGTCGGTGCGGTTGGGCCAGTGCGCGGTGGCGCCTGCCCATGACCAGAGTGGCCCGGGATCGGCGTGGCCGAACGGACGCTCGAGGCTTTGCCCCTCTCCTGTGCCGTATCCATCGCTGGACACATTGAAGTTGTGAACGCGGACCAATTGCGCCATTCGATATCCCTATCCGGTTGCACTATGCAATCAGATAGCGACCTTAGCCATACTGATCTCATGTTGCAACCAGTTGCGCCATGGCAAGCCGTAGGCAGCCAATGGCCCCGGTATTAATCGGATGCGGTATCGACACCGGATCTCTAGCGTTGAATCGGTCATAGAGTGAGAGGACCGAGACGATGTTTCCCGTCGAGTTGCCCGGTGCGCGGGCGCAGACGCTGATGTGGGCCCCCGAGCACGAGATCGACCAGGCCGCGCTGCGGCAACTGCGGAATATCGCGCAATTGCGGTGGGTGCACGGCGTGCGCGTGATGCCGGATGTGCACCTCGGCAAGGGGGCGACGGTCGGCTCGGTCATCGCGATGCGCGACGCCGTGTGCCCGGCGGCGGTCGGCGTCGATATCGGATGCGGGATGGAGAGCGTGAAGACCGATCTCACCGCCGCCGATCTGCCCGATGATCTGCGGTCGCTGCGCAGCCGGATCGAGGCCGCTGTGCCCGTCGGTTTCCAGTCGCACCGCGACCCGGTCGACGTGACGAAGGTGGGCGCTCGGTTCGCGGCGTCGCATGGTGAACTCGCCCGCGCCAGCAATGCCTGGCAGCGTTTCTGGGGTGCTTTCGGCACGCTCGACGCGGGCGTGCGGAATCTGGAGGGCAGGGCTCATAAGCAGCTGGGTTCGCTCGGCGGCGGCAACCACTTCATCGAGGTGTGCCTGGACGAGACGGACGCGGTCTGGATTCTGCTGCACTCGGGAAGCCGCAATATCGGCAAGGAACTCGCCGAGCGGCATATGGCCGTGGCCCGCACGCTCCCGCACAATGCCGACCTGCCCGATCGCGATCTGGCCGTCTTCGTTTCCGGGACTCCGGAAATGCAGGCCTACCGACGCGATCTGACGTGGGCGCAGGAGTACGCCGCGCGTAACCGCGCGGTCATGCTCGCACTGGTCTGCGGCGCGGTCAGCGACGAATTCGCCGGTCGGACCGTGCGTTTCGACGACCCGATCTCCTGCCACCACAACTATGTGGCGGAGGAGACGATCGACGGCGTCCCGATGCTGGTGACCCGCAAGGGCGCGGTGCGGGCGGGCGCGGGCGAGCTCGCGCTGATCCCGGGCTCCATGGGTACCCGTTCCTATGTGGTGCGCGGTAAGGGGAATCCGGCCTCCTACCAGTCCGCGTCGCACGGTGCAGGCCGCCGGATGAGCCGTAATGCCGCCAAGCGCCAGTTCACCGTCGCCGACCTGATCGCCCAGACCGAGGACGTCGAGTCGCGCAAGGACGCGGGCGTCGTCGACGAGATCCCGGCAGCGTACAAGGATATCGACGCCGTGATCGAGGCCCAGCGCGATCTGGTCGATGTCGTGGCGACCCTGCGCCAGGTGCTCTGCGTCAAGGGCTGAAGTCCGCGTGGCACGCGAGGCGATCCGCGTGCCACGTGGAGGGCTCCGGCCGCAACGTTCAGCGGCGGCGCAAGGTCGCCGCGAGACCCGCGCCGACCAACAGCACGCCGACGAGGAAGACGCTGCCGTTGATTACCCACGCGTGCACCGCGAGCCGGGTTTCCTGGGACAGCAACGGCAGATCCTGGATGAGACGGAAAGTGTCGTCGGGGAACAGGAAATAGACGACCCCCGGGAATACGCCCCACACCAGGCCCGCCATGACCGTGCCCGCCGGGGAGTACGCGGCCAGGGCGGCGACCAACAGCAGAAGTAGCGCGCCGAGGACGACCTGCAGGGTGGAGCTCAGCCGGTCGGCGGTATCGCCGAGGATGACCCACCGGCTGGTGGTCGCCGCGCCGTAGGCGGCGAGTCCGATACCGATAGGGGTCACCGCGAGTCCGATCACGATTCCGCCCAGGGTTCGGCCGAAACCACCGCTGGTGCGGAACTGCGCACCCGGCGGTGACCAATTCGGCGGCGGCTGATACTGATTCGACATATTCGCCTCCTGCGCGGTCCCGCCGATATCCGGGATCCCTCGGCGCCCATTCTCCCGCGTGGACGCGAAGTTCGCGGCCCGATGCGGGCTGTCGGTGCGGTGGGGCACGATGGGGGCCATGACTTCGGCGAGCGAGACCACCGTGATCGATACCGCCGCGCCCGACCTGCGGGAACGGGCGGAACATCTGCTACGCGAACTGGCCGGTCCCGGCGCCCGGTTACGCGAGGACCAGTGGACCGCGATCGAGGCGCTGGTGGTGCACAGGCGACGGGCGCTGGTGGTGCAGCGCACCGGCTGGGGTAAATCGGCGGTGTACTTCATCGCGGCGAAATTGCTGCGCGGCGCGGGCCGCGGCCCGACGGTGATCGTCTCCCCGCTGCTCGCGCTGATGCGCAACCAGGTGGCCGCCGCCGAACGGGCCGGAGTCGTCGCGGCCACGATCAATTCGGGCAATGTCACCGAGTGGGACGATATTCACGAGCGGGTCGCGCGCGGCGATATCGACGTACTGCTGGTCAGTCCCGAGCGGCTGAACAATCCCGATTTCCGCGATCAGGTACTGCCGCGGCTGGCCGCCGACGCGGGACTCGTCGTCATCGATGAGGCGCATTGCGTCTCGGATTGGGGCCACGATTTCCGCCCCGACTACCGCCGCATCCGCACGCTGATCGCCGACCTCGGCTCGGACGTGCCGGTTCTGGCGACCACCGCCACCGCCAACGACCGGGTGGTCACCGATGTCGCCACCCAGATCGGCGCGGAATTCGACCCGTCGTACGCGGGATCGGCCGAGGTCACCCGGCCCAGCGACCGGACCCTGGTGCTGCGCGGCACCCTGGACCGGGAATCGTTGCACCTGTCGGTTGTCCGTTTCGCCGACGCGGTGGAACGCACCGCATGGCTCGCCGACCACCTGAACACCCTGAACGGTTCCGGCATCGTCTACACCCTCACCGTCGCCGCCGCCCACGACCTGGCCGACGTATTGAACGAACACGGTCACACCGTCGCCGCCTACACCGGCCAGACCGATCCCGCCGAGCGCGAAGCGCTGGAATCGGCGCTGCTGAACAACGAGGTCAAAGCGTTGATCGCGACCTCGGCGCTCGGTATGGGATTCGACAAACCCGATCTGGGGTTCGTGGTGCACGTGGGGGCTCCGTCCTCCCCCATCGCCTACTACCAGCAGGTCGGACGCGCGGGACGCGGCACCGAACGCGCCGAGGTTGTGCTGCTGCCCGGTCCCGAGGACGCGCGGATCTGGAGTTATTTCGCCTCCGTCGCCTTCCCGCGCGAGCACATCGTGCGCTCGGTCCTCGACGCGCTCGAATTCGACCGCCCGCTGTCGACCGCCGCGCTGGAACCGCTGGTCGAATTGAACCGCTCCCGCCTGGAAATGGTGCTCAAGGTGCTCGACGTGGACGGCGCGGTCCGCCGGGTGCGCGGCGGCTGGATCTCGACCGGGCAGCAATGGTCCTACGACACCGAACGTTACGAACGTCTCGCCGCCGCCCGCGAGGTGGAACAGCAGGCGATGATCGACTATCAGGCCACCACCGGGTGCCGGATGAATTTCCTGCGCCGCCAGCTCGATGATCCCGGACTGCCCGCACTCGACGCCGAGACGCCGGGGTGCGGGCGCTGCGACAACTGCACGGGCACCCGCCTCGACGCCACGGTCGACGCCGCCGCGCTCGCCTCGACCCGCGCCCGGCTCGACCGTCCCGGACTCGACCTCGCGCCGCGCAAGCAATGGCCGACCGGCCTCGGCAAACTCGGTATCCCGTTGTCGGGCAAGATTACCGGCGGCGCCGACACCGGCAGGGCGCTGGGCAGGCTCACCGACCTGGGCTGGGGCCAGCGCCTGCGTTCCCTGCTCGACGCCCCCGACGACCCGATACCGGATTCCGTCTTCGACGCCTGCGTCACGGTGCTGCGCGAATGGAAATGGACCACCCGCCCCGTCGCGGTCCTCGCCCTGGAATCACCGACGCATCCGGTGCTCACCGCGACGCTGGCCGCGCGCCTGGCCGAGGTCGGACGCCTGCGCGATCTCGGCACCGTCCCGACCCGCCCCGGCCGCCCGCCGGTGTCGGCCGCTAATTCCGCGCACCGCGTCGCGGCGCTCTTCGACTCGTGGGAGGTGCCCGATCTCACCGCGATCGACGGGCCGATCCTGCTGGTCGACGCCCTCACCGACACCGGCTGGACACTCACCCTCGCGGCGCACGCCCTGCGCACCGCCGGCGCGGACGCCGTACTCCCGTTCGCCCTCGCGACGGTGACGTAAGCGCGCCGGGGGCATCACCGGGCGGTTCGGCCGGGAACATCACCGGCGCGCGAACCGCCCGGTGATGTCCGGCTCGAATCCACGGCAACCGCTATCGTCGGACGGGTGGCAGGTAAGTCGGCGACGCCCGCGATCGAGCTGGATATCGGCGATCGGACGGTGCGGATCTCGAATCCGGATCGGGTGTATTTCCCCGAGAGCGGGGCGACCAAACTCGACCTGGTGCAGTACTACCTGAGTGTGGGCGACGGAATCGTCAACGCACTGCGGGAGCGCCCGTGCATGCTGCACCGGTTCCCGAAGGGGCTGGCGGGCGGCAAGGTGCATCAGAAACGGTTGCCCGCCGGTGCGCCGGACTGGATTCCGACCGTGCGCGTGTACTTTCCGCGTTACGGCAGACATGCCGACGAACTGTGTGTGACCGAATTGGCCGACGTGATCTGGGCGGTTCAGATGTCGACGGTGGAGTTCCACCCGTGGAATTCACGGCGCGCCGATACCGAGCGGCCAGACGAGTGGCGCATCGATCTCGACCCGATGCCGGATTGCCCGTGGTCGCGGGTGCGGCGGGTGGCAGGCGTCGTCCACGAGGTGCTCGACGATCTCGGCGCGGTGGGCTGGCCGAAAACCTCCGGCGGTAAGGGCCTGCACATCTACGTGCGGATCGCGCCGGAGTGGGGTTTCGCCGAGGTGCGAAGGGCCGCACTGGCTTTCGCACACGAGGTCGAGCGGCGCGCACCCGGCGACGTCACCACCACCTGGTGGCGCAAGGATCGCGATCCGAAGCTGCTTTTCGTCGATTACAACCAGAACGCGCGCGACCACACCATCGCCGCCGCCTATTCGGTACGCGGCGTCCCCGAGGCGACGGTGTCGACGCCGGTCCGTTGGGAGGAGATCCCGAATATTGATCCGCGTGATTTCACCATGAAGACCGTTCCGGCCCGATACGCGGAATTGGGCGATCTGCACGCGGGTATCGACGACGCGGTATTCGCCATCGACCCGCTGCTGGCCTGGGCCGATCGTGATCGTCTGGTGGATCCGCCCGACGATCGGACCTGACCGATCGCCGAATCCGATCCGGCGGCCGAGTCGCACGCACGGCCGTCACGGGTGCGGCCGACCAGCGACGCACCCGGCTTGCGCGCGCCGCGTAATGCTAGATTTCCGGTGGCGGGTATCGGCCCGTCCAGGCCGGTGGGGGGCGATCTGACCGGCTGCGATCGGTGTTCAGCGAGGAGGTCCGCAGAATGAGCGAGCCAGTTGTCCCGGTGGCGATCTGCCCCGCCGAGCCCGCGCCGACCCTGCTGGAGAAAGCCGTGGTCGAGGGCGGCGCTGTCGTGGCCGATCTCGCGGAGGCCAGGGCGCTGATCTGGGTGGGCAAGCCGGGTGAATTCCCGCGACTGCCCGACACCGTCGAGTGGGTGCAACTTCCGGCGGCCGGGGTGGAAGACTGGTTCACCGCGGGCGTTTTCGACCGTTATCCGGATATTCGATTCACCTCCGCGGCAGGCGCTTTCGCCGCCAGCGTGGCCGAGCACGCGCTGATGTTGCTCCTTGCCGGGGTGCGGTACCTGCCCGAGCACCTGCGGGCCGACAGCTGGCGGCAACAGGATTTCTTCCCGCATATCGGGTCGTTGCGCGGCAAGACCGTCACCATCGTCGGCGCGGGCGGAATCGGCCGCGCCCTCATCCCCATGCTGGCCCCGCTCGGCGCGCATGTGATCGCGGTGAACCGTTCGGGGCGTCCGGTCACCGGCCCCGGTATCCCCGACGCCGTCGAGACGGTCTCGGCCGACCAACTCGGGAAGGTCTGGTCCCGGACCGATCACGTCGTGGTCGCCGCCCCGGCCACCCCCGAAACCCGCCACCTGATCGGCGCCGACGCGCTATCGCGGTTGAAGCCGTCGTCGTGGGTGATCAATATCGCCCGCGGCCCGCTGATCGACACCGACGCGCTGGTGGCCGCGCTGTCCTCGGGAGCCATCGGCGGCGCGGGCCTCGACGTCACCGACCCCGAGCCGCTGCCGGACGGGCATCCGCTCTGGACCTTGCCCAATGTCATCATCACACCGCATGATTCGAATCCGCCGCAGCTGCGCCTGGCCGCCTTCGCCGACCATGTCGCCGCGAATGTGACTCGTTTCGTGGCGGGGCGCGAGCTGCTCGCGCCGATCGATCCGGCGCGCGGGTACTGATTCGCCGCGCGCGGCGCACCGCTCGCCGGAGGCTAGGCCGCCGACCTCCCGATTCCCGGTCGGCCGAGCAGTTCGTCCTGCAATGCCATGTGTTCGGCGCACAGGTATCGGAATCCCGGCCGGATGAATGCCGGGTCCAATCGCTGCGCGAACGTCAGATTCTCCTGTCGCCAGCAGTCGCCGCACACCAACGTGTTCATGGGGCACCTCATTCCGCTCGCATGGCGCGATCATCTCTACTTTCCCAATTCCTAGCTCCCCCATCCCGATAGCGGCCCAACCGTTATCAACTTCGTGTCATATCCGCCTGGAACACGGCTGCGGGGATGATCCCGATCGGGGGCGAACGCGGCTCGCCGACCAGGGCGAAAGCCTTACCCGGCGGCCTCGGCGACGTACGCTGCGTGGTGACCGCTGTCTCCGCAGGACGGATGGAGTCACCATGGACCGAATCAAACAACCACCCATGCCACTCGTGCGCGTCGTGGAATTCGTTCGCGGGGCACTGGTCGTGCTCCATCGCCGACTGGTGCCGGGCCCCATCGCTCTGATGGAGATGATCACGGCGGGCTGGCTCACCCAGGCGATCTACGCGGCCGCGAATCTCGGTATCGCCGACGCACTGGTCGGGGGTCCGCGTACCGGCGCGCAGTTGGCGCGCGCGGTCGGCGCGCAGGAGGACGCGCTGCACCGGCTGATGCGTCTACTGATCAGCCACGGCATCTTCACCAGGGATGCGCGCGGACGCTACGCGCTGACGCCGATCGCCCGTCCGCTGTGCGGCGGCAGCGAGGTATCGCTGCGGGATACGGTGCTGTTCTTCGGTTCCGAGATACACCGACGGCACTGGACGCATATCACCGACGCGGTGCGCACCGGCGAAGCGGTCGGCGCGACGCTCGACGGCAAGTCGTTCTTCGAGTACGTCGAGGACGACCGCGAAACCGGCGAGATCTTCGATCGCGCGATGACGAGTATCAGCACCCTCACCATGGGACCGCTGCTCGCCTCCTACGATTTCGGCCGCTACCGCACCATCGTCGACATCGGCGGCGGCGAGGGCCTGCTGCTCGGCGAAATCCTGCGTGGCGCACCGCGATCCCGTGGCATCCTGTTCGACCTGCCCGAGGTGGTCGCGAACGCCCCGGCCCGGCTCGCCGAAGCGGGTGTGGCCGATCGGTGCGCCGTCGCGAGCGGATCGTTCTTCGACGGGGTTCCCCCCGGCGGCGACGCCTATCTGCTCAAGCACATCGTGCACGACTGGGACGACGAGCGGATCGGCGTCATTCTGCGGGTGCTGCGCACCGCGATGACCAGGGATTCCCGCCTACTGCTCGTGGAACTCGTCCTGCCCGAGAACAACCGGCCCCATCCCGGTAAGTACATCGACCTCGAGATGCTGGTCAATACCGGCGGGCGGGAACGCACCGAATCCGAATACCGGGATCTGCTGGCCCGCGCGGGTTTCACACTGGTGCGATGCGTCCCGACGGCCTCCCCCGACACCATTCTCGAGGCCAGGCTGACCTAGCGTCGCGTCAGGAGCAGCGCTTGCGCGATGAGCGCGAGATACAGGGTGAGGATGAACAGGACCGCGGGCACGACCGGGTAGTCCGGATCGTTCGAGCGGACGAATTTCCCCGCACCCGCGAGGGGGAGCGGCAACAGCGCCACCGGAATCCAGGCGAGTAGAGCCTGCGCCGTGCCGTAGTCCCACGGCCGCACCAGCGCGATATCGCCGACCACCGCGACGCCTGCGCACAGCAGGGCGGCGGCGACACTGCCCACCGCGCCGAGCGGGTTCGAGTAGAACAGTTCACCGGGTCGCCGCGAACGCGAGGTTTTGCGAGCGAATTCGAAGTGCAGGAACGCCCCGGCGAAAATCACGGCGACGGCGGCGGATTGCCACCGGGCGGCCACTTCGCCGGTGTCGATGGCCGACAGCACGATGTAGGCGGTGACGAGCAACTGCACGGGATAGGTGAGGACCAGATTCAGCAGGATATTCGCGCGCACCGGGTCCGAGAGCCGTTCCAGCGCCCACAGCAGCAGACCGTAGGCCAGCACCGCCGCGATCATGAGGGCGGAAACGCGAGAAAGCGTCAGACTCGCCGCGATGGCGACGACGGCGATCACGGCCATCGCCGCCCGCAGTTCGCGCGCGCTGACGGCCCCGGTCACCAGCGGCCGGTCCGGATTGTGGACGCGGTCGTAGTCGAGATCCTTCTGTTCGTCGACCATGCGCAGGTAGAGCAGCACGACGGCGACGATCGCGATACGCAGGACCGTCGCGCCCGTGGGATGCCACCGCGCCTGCGGTCGCGAGACCAGTGCCGCGGTACCTTCCAGGGCGAGCACCCACAGGATGCCGTAGAGCAGGTAGTGCGGTTTGTACATCACGCGCGTGAAGTGCGCGAGGCGCGATACGGATGCGAGAAGGCCACGGGCCGAGGGGTTTTCGACGGCAGCGGGGGTCACAGGGTCCATCGGTCCCAGCTGGTGAGTTCGGCCGCGGGAATACGGCGGGGGGCCGCGGCGGTCGGGCCGGGGCGCAGATGGGCGACCGGGAGCATCGCCACCTGGGCGACCTCGTCGAACGGAATGCCGAGTAATTCGGCGATTTCGCGTTCGTAGGCCAGGTGCGCGGTGGTCATGGTCGCGCCGAGGCCACGGTCGTGCAGGGCCAGTAGGAAATTCCACACGGCCGGGTAGATCGACCCGTAATAGCTCGCGCCCCGCAGCGGCGACGGGTCGGCGGGCGGGCGGCCCAGCGAGCAGACCACGACAAGCGCCGGAATCTCGTGCAGGTGGTCGGCGAGGTAGCGGCCGGAGGCCAGATCGGCGAGTTGGTCGGGGCGGGGCGCGCGGGCGGAGAGGTAGGCGCCGAACCCTTTCCGGTAGTACTCGGCGATCCGCGCTTTGACGGCCGGCTCCTGGATCACCACGAAACGCCAGGGCTGGCGATTGGTGCCGCTGGGCGCGTGCACCGCGATATCGAGGCAGTCCAGCAGATCCCGCCGGTCCACCGGGCGCGTCAGGTCGAGTCTGCGTCGGAAGGCCCTGGTGGTGGTCAGCAGATCGATGCCGTTCATCCGCCCGCCTCGTCGGGAACGAGCGCGTCCTCGGCGAATTCGAGGTCGATCCGGGCCGCCACCGCTCCGGCCTGATGGATTTCGCACCGGACCACGGTCGCGTCGACCCCGCCGTCGGTGATCTCGGCGCGGCATTCCACGGGCCGGTCCAACTCGACGAACTGGTCGAAAGCGCTTGCTACGCAGACCAGCCGCGGCGTCTGCGCCAGCACCATGCTGAGGGCGGTCTGCCGTGCGGCCTCGATGAGCAGGCTGCCGGGGACGTGATCGAGTTGGTGGTCGAACAGGAACGGATGGGCGAGGTCGGCGACCACCGCCGCCCTCGCGCGACGAGCGTCGGACTCCGGCGGCCCGATCACGACATTGCGCCAGTTCTCCCGGCCGACCAGCGTCGCGGGCGCCCGATCCCCCAGTGCCGACGCGCCCAGGTAAGGGCCGAGCCCGAGACTGTCGCGAAAGCCGGTGCGCAAGGCCGACCAGTGGCTCGCGGTGGTCCAGGAGAAGGAACCGTCGACGGTCGCCATGGGTATGTCGCCGCAGGCGATGTCGAGCACCATGTCCAGGCCGTGCAGAATCCCGCCGCGCTGGTGTTTGCGCGGCACCCGCACCGTCATCACCAGATCCGCGGGCGCGATGCCGACCTCCCACGCGACGGTATCGGCGCCGGTGCCGTTGAAGGTGCGCACCAGGAACGCCGCCTCGGTTGGCACCCCGTAGAACTCGTGGGTGAGCGCGATGGCCGCCTGTCTGGCCGCCTCCATCACCAGCAGCGGGTCATGGCGCAGGGCAAGGGCGCCCGAGTGGTCGCCGTAGTACGCGTGCATCCTCGGTAGCTGGGCGCCCACTACGAATTCGTCGTCGGCGACGGCGTCCATCGAGGTGACGAACACCTCGGCGACGGCGCAACGGTGCGCGAGCACCCGCGAGATGGTGCGGACATGCGTTGCCGCCACGGCAGCGGTATGCGTCATGGTCGAGCCTCCAACCAGTCGTTCGCGGCCACCGGCCGCAGCGTCTGCGACCGCGTCCCCGACCGCATGGGAAGCACATACGATCCGAGCACGATCACCGACCACGGATCGAGGTCACGACCCGCGTCCCACGCCGAATACAGCAGCCGCGCGCAATCCTCGTCGGATACCGGCTCCTCGGCGCCGAGGTCGCGCGCGATACGCGCCAGCGCCGACGCCCGATCGAAACTGCCCGCCGGTGTGCGCTCGTACAGTTCGGCCGCGATACGCGCCACCTCCCCGGCCTGGTCGACGCCCGCGCCGAGTCGGGTCAGCAGCCCGGCCCGAGTCGGCTCGTCGAAGTAGATGGCGAGTTCGCGCAGCACATCGGCGGGATCGTCGGGTGAATGCACCAGATTCAGCAGGTAGTTGTGCCGTCCGAGCAGATACCTGAGTTCCCCTCGACGTCGTTTGCGCGGATCGGTCGCCCCCTTGGCCTCGGTGAGCCGCACCGGCGCGGGCAACGCGCCATCGGTGTCGCGCACCACCAGCACCAGCGCGTCGGAGATGTCGACGAGCAGATCGGCGAGGCGGCGGCGTTCGGGTGAGGCGATATTCCAGGCGAAATACCACAGGGCGCGGGCCAGATGCCGGTCCACCGCGACACGATACGCGCCGACTACCTCGAATCCGTTCGCGCCGAGCCATTCCAGGGTCGGCGCGACGGCGCGGGCGACGATCGCGTCGGGTTTGAGCAACAGCAGAGAATGCCGCCTGGCGAATGTCGCGGGGTCGATGCCGAGCCGCGTCAGGTGCTCGACCGATTCCAGGACGTAGGTGTCGCCGAGGTAGGCCTCGACCTTGTCCGGCGACGGGGTGAGCTGTGACAGCAATGCCCGCGACGAGTCCGACGTCATACGACGCCGCCGATCTCGTTCGCTGCCAGCACATCCTCGATGGTAGGCAGCGGCATCCCGAGATAGCCGGTTTCGAGGCAGTAATCCAGCAGCAGACGCAGATATTCCTTGCCGGTCGGCGGCGACGGCCTGCCGAGCATGATCTGCGCGCGCGAGGTGTCGAAAGCCAGGCGGCGTGTGAAATAGCTGGTGTAGAGCGAACCGATGCGCCGGTAGTACTCGCGCTCGATCGGATCCAGATCCGCCTCGTCGAAGGTCGCCTCGGGGACGAAGGTCGCCACCTCGAAGGACGGATATTCCGCCAGCACGTCGGAGATCTCGCGCAGCGAGAGCGTATCCCGGCCGACAGCGTGCAACGTGCGGCCGACCGCGGATTCGAAATCGAGTACAGCGGCGGCGATCACATCCGCGACATGATCGACCGGCGCCAGCGAAAGGGTCGCGTCGTAGCGGCCGGGCAATGTCCGCAATTTGCCCTCGACCATGAGTTTCACGACGGTGTAGAGATTCTTGTACTCGCGGATCGCGCCGGTGGCGGCGTCGCCGGTGACGATGCCCGGCCTGACGATCGCCCATTCCAGGCCGCGTTCGCCCGCCGCGCGCACCAATTGTTCGGCGCGGAACTTGCTCTGCTCGTAGCGGTTTCCGAAGCGACGGTCGGCGTCGAGTTCCTCCTCGGCGACAGTGCCGCCGCGCATACCGCAGACATAGGCGGTACTGACGTGCACGAGGGGCACATCCCACGCCGAGGCCAATTCGATCGCGTGCATCGTGCCACGCACATTGAGTTCCTCGTAGGCGCTGGGGGCGGCGTCGAACGCGGTGGTCGCCGCGGAGTGCACGATGATGCCGACCCGCTCGGCGAGATCCTCGACATCGCGTCGCGACATCCCGAAACCCGGCGCGCGGATATCACCGGCCACCGCGGTGCCCGCCTCCAGCACCGTGCCGTCGTTGCGGACGATCTCCGAATTGCTGTGCAGCACCGCGGCGACCGGACGGCTCGCGGCCGACAGCCTGGCCACCGCCTCGGACCCGACCAGACCGCTGGCACCGGTCACCAGCACCGTGTCCTGCCTGCTCACGGCCGCACCCGCGCTGCCATGGCACCGGTGACCAGGGTGACGACCTCGCCGACGCGGCGAACGCCGATCAATTCCTCCGGCCGATAGCGTGGCAGGTCGAACGTGCGCTCGAGCACCACGGTCAGTTCCATCAACCGCAGCGATTCGAAACCGAGATCCTCCACCAGTCGCTGCCCATCGACGATTTCGGCGGGCGGCTCGGGGGCCATGGCGACGACGATGCGACGGACCTTCTCGGCGATCGCGGAATCGGAGGTGTCGGGCGTGGTCATCTCGCCTCGCTTTCCCTGAGGTGGGGCTGTCGGCCGCCGGAGGTCAGCAGGTCGCGGGCTTCATCGAGGGGTAGATCGGTATTCAGATAGCCCGCGATGCGCAGCCAGTCGTATCCGATGGCCAGGGTGCGTTGCCATTGCTCGCGGGAATCGAAGGAGGCGGGGAATCCGGTGTCGGAGTCCGATCCCCCCGCGACCCTGCGCACCAGGGCGACGAAATCGTCGAGGACCGTCAGGCCCGCGACGGTGTCGTCACCGACCGCGATGAGATCGCAGAAGCGCACCCGTCGCGCGGCCTCGAGTCCGGCGAGGATCTCCTCACGGTGCGCGGCATGTGCGGGCAGCATCGCGCGCACCGTCTCGACCGGTGCGACATCGGCGGGCAGCGGATGAATGCCGAAGGAGGACAACAGCACTCGCACACCCATCGCGATGAGTCGATGCGCCGCGATATCGGCGACGGACCCCTGCCCGTCCTTGACCGCGCCGGCGAGATCCTCCCGCGCGTTCTCCAGAACGACGTTGGACCACACCAGATTCAGCGCGCATTCGGTGAATCGCCGGGCGGGCAGCGGCGCGAGGGTGGCGATCGCGGTGTCGCGGGCGGCCCCGGTCAGCCCGAGTACCGGCGCGTGCGCGCTCGGGACGGGGGTGTACGGACGCACTGTCTTGCACATCGCCAGGGCCGGCTCGATGAGTTCGCCTCGACGCCACTGGAGGCCGACGAATCCGAGCCGCACGAATTCGGCCAGTTCGGCGCCGATCGCCGGATGCCGGGCGAGGATGTCGCGCACCGAATGCCGGAACACCACCGACCGCCAGGCGCGCGCCGCGTCGTCGCGAAGCGCGAAGACCTCGTGATCGTCACGCAGTACGTGCACGCGTCCGCCGATCGACCAGGTGGTCACCCCCGGTCGGCGGGCGAAGACGACCTGGTGCGGGTCGTCGCTCACGCCCTCCACACCGAGATCGGTGGCGAGTTCCCACACCTGATCCCAGGCCGCCGCCGGATCGGTGAGAGCGCGATAACGGTCGACCAGTGGATGCGCACCGATCCGATCGAGTTGCCGCGGAAGCCATTTGGTCTCCAGATAGGTCTCGCCCCGACCGGCGGCCCAGCCCTTGACGGCCTGGGTCAAACCGTCGCGCGCCCATTCGGCTGCTTCGGCATGCGCCCCGAAGGCCCGCAGCGCGACGGCGAAACGCAGCGCCTGCACGGCGCGGGCGGTCCACCAGTCGGCGATCAGCGTGGTGAAATCGGGGTAGGCGATGATCGCACGCAGGTCGTCCAGATCCACCGCGCCCGGGCGGATCACCGTCGCGCACAGGAAACGCTGACAGCGATTGAGCAGATCCTCGTCGGGGCGCAGCGCCACCTGCTCGAGTTGGCTCCGCAGTTGCGCCACCGACCTGGTGCGCACCTCCACCCGTCGTCCGTCGATGAACAGCACCGTCGGCAGGGTGGGCAGATCCTCATCGCCGGGAACCACCGCGAGGAAGTCCACATCCGAGCCCTCGTTGCCGAAACCCTCGGCGAGCGAACCCTCGAAGACCACGGCCGAATCCACCGGAACCGTGACACTTTCCAGCGCCTTGTCGAGCAGTCGCCGGACACGCTCGGCGGGCAAGGCCGGTTGTCGCGCCGAGGAGGCGGATGCCGCCGCGCGATCTTCGGCCCGGTGCACGACTGCGCCGTCGAGACCGCCGTCGCGATAGAGCTGCCACATATGCCGTCTGCGTGGTTTGCCGCTGGAGGTGCGGCGGATGATGCCGCGGGGTCCTGTGATGATCTCGACGGTCTGTGCGGGACCGAGTTCACCGCGGATCACCTTGCGGGCCTCCGCGATCCAGTCCCCCGTCCCCGCTTCGGCGAACAGGGCGACGCCGTGGGAGCCCGCGTCGGTGATGGCGACCGCGGCGAGTTTGCCCTTGGTGAGCCCGGTTTCCTGAGCGACGCGGGATTCGATGTCCTCCATGAAGACCGACCGGCCGCGCACCTTGAGACTCGATCCCATCCGGCCGAGCACGAAAACCTCACCGCGGTACAGAAATCCGGCGTCACCGGAATAGAGGGAGCCCTCGGCGATGCGGGTCGACGAACCCGCGCCCGGTTCACCCGAATAGCCAAGTGCGACGGAATCACCCGTCACGACCAGTTCGCCCAGGGTGCCGTCGGGCAGCGGGCGGCCCTGGTCGTCGACCACGGTGACCGTCGATTCCGGCGTCGAGTAGCCGAGTCCGGTGATCCAGCCCGCGCCGTCCACCCGGTGCGTGTCGTCGAGCAGAGCGTGGGCGAGCACCGGGACCGGCCGCCCGAAGCGCAGATTCGGGTTATCGATGCGCAGCGCGGTGATCGGCTGCCGCCGCGCCGACGAGGTCACCATGAGCGTCGCCTCCGCCAGCCCGTAGGCCAGTGTGTAGGCGTCGGTGGAGAAACCGAGTGGCCGGGTGAGATCGGCGAACGATTGCAGGTCGGCCACCTCCACCGGTTCCGATCCGACCGCGAGGGTGCGCCAGCCGGACAGATCCAGCTCGGCGATCTCCTCGGGCCGCACACGATGGGCCACATAGCCGAGCGCGAACGACGGCGACGGCGAATGCTGTGCGCGCGCCATGGCCCGCAGCCAGCGCGCCGGATCGCGGACGAACTGGTCGGGGCGCATGAGGAAGAGATCGCCCTGATTGGTCACCGTGGTGAGGAAGGCGCCGACCAATCCCATATCGTGGTATAGCGGCAGCCATGACACCATGGCCTCGCCGGGCCGCCAGTCGATCAGCGCCGAGATCATCGCGATATTGTTCGCCAGATTCCGCCAGCTCACCCTGACCCCGCGCGGCGTTCCCGTGGATCCGGAGGTGAACTGCAACAGCGCGCATTCGGCGGGTTCGCCGAACTCGCGGCTCTCGGGGGCGGGCGGCAGCGACCTGGCGTCGATCACCAGCGGTTCGTCGGCGCGTCCGGCCTGCGTCGCGGCCTCGCGCACGAACGACTCGAATTCCGGCGATGTCACCACCAGACGCGGATCCGCCGCGGTGATGATGCCAGCGATATGCGCGACGATCTGCTCGAGATCACCGAACATGGGCGGCGCGACCGGGGTGAACACACCGCCGCACGCCCACACGGCATAGAAGGCCGCCACGCACGGAAACCCGGTCGGCATGATGACACAGGCGCCGTCACCGCTGCCCAATCCGGCGGAGCGCATCAGCGCGGCGATGGACCAGGTCTGTTCGGCGATGTCGGCGTAGGTGCGAAATTCCCACCCGTCCGCCTCGTCGGCCAGGTGGATTCCGGCCTCGTATGCGGGAGCGGATAGCCAATCCCTTACTACCGCAACATCTTTGTCAGGCATCATCGCGCCGGTCTCCTTCGGACAGCACAGTAACCGTTCCGTTGGCCCCGTCGACCCGAATTCGCATACTGGTCCGTATCTTCTTTGTGACGTCCTTGATCTGCACCACCGTCGGCACCCCCAACTCCCGCGCGACGATCGCCACGTGTGTCAATGGACTGCCCCGCTCGATCACCAGAGCCGAGGCCGAGGGCAACGCCGCCACCCACCCCGGATCGGTCCGGTAGGCGACCAGGATGCCGCCTGCCACGTCGCGCGGCTCGTCGACCACCACCGCCTCGCCCTCCACGACGCCGGACGACGACGGCGTGCCCGCCAGTACCGTACCGACGGTGGCCGCCGGAGTGTCGGTGACCGGCACCCAGCCCTGTTCGGCCAGGGCCACCCGGCCGAAATCACCGCCGACGGTGCGAAAACGCGCGGGCGCGACCAGTTCGGCGTCCCTGGCACGCTGCGCCTTGCGCGCGCCGACCAGAGCGCGCAGACCATCGGTATCCGCGCCGTCGTAGCAGCCGCGCAATTCCTGGACGGTCAGGAAGAACACATCGGCGAAATCGTCCAGCACACCGCGCGCAACCAGATCCCGGCCCATCACCCGGATCATCCGCTTGACCATGCCGAATGCCCTGGTGCGGCAGAAGCGCAGCCGCTCGCGATGCGCCGCGCACCGCGAAGTCTTGGCACGCAGCCCCTCGTAGATCCTGCGTCGCGGCCCGCCCAGACGCGCGTCGAGGTAGGCGTCGGCCTCCTCGGCACGACCAACCGGTGTCGCCTCCGACACCCGCCCCAGCGCGCTGCGCAACATGATGAACAGGCTCGACGGATCTTCGCGCAGATCCGGGGTTTCCAGTTTCAATTCGTCCAGGCTGCGATACCCGTACCGATCCAGATAGTCCGCCACCGCGGCGAGCAACTCCACCCGGCCCGACTCCCGCAATGCCGGATAGATCTGTTCCGGCGGTGTCGAATTCACCAGCGCGGTCGCCTCCGGATCGGCGCGCACCAGCCGGGCCAGCTCCGTCATCGCGCGGGCGGGCTCGGCCGATTCCACATCCGCGCCCGGCCCGACGACCGCGTAGAGGAACCATTCCGGCGCCTTGGGCACGAACAGCTTGGTCAGCAGATACATCAGGCCGGTGCAGGTGAGCAGGATCGCGTCGAGCACCATCAGTGGTCCCCAGCGTGCGACCAGATCCCGGTCCACCGCACGGTAGGCGGTGTATGCCTGCTCGCCGGTCAGTGTCCGATAGTCCACGGCGTCGTATTCGTCGTAGACGCGGTAGAAATCACTCATGAACCGCTCGACCATCACGTCGATGCCGAACAGCCGCCGCAGATAGGTCACCGTGGTCACCGCGCGCGACCGCCACCGCGCCAGCGGATTGCCGAATGTGTAGGGGCGCAGGGTTTTCGCGATATCGTCCGGCAGCGGCTCGTCGACGCCGAGCGCGGCCTCCAGCACCTTGCGGTTCAAGGGATATCCCGGCGCGATACCGACCATCCGATACCAGTGCAGCAGGTTGTAGTACACGCGCCCGTGGAAGTAGCCGAGCAGCACCGGGGTCCACGCGTCGGTCTGGCGAAGTTGGGCCGGCGGCACCCGCAACGATTTCGCGTACCCGTGGTAGACGCGCCCGTAGATATCGGCGGCGGTGGTGAAGGTGAGCGGCGAGGTGATACCGCTGAAACTCTCGATGATGTTGGAGTTGTCCCAGATTCGCGTCTCCCCTTCGGGAACCGCCTCGCCCGCGCCGCGCAGTTCGGCGGCCCGCGCCACGCCCGATTCGGCGACCATGGTGGTGATCGGACGCGATTGCAGCAGCCACACCCCGGTGTCATCGATCGCCCATTCGATGTCCTGCGGCGTACCCCGCTCCTTTTCCACCGTCCGCCCGAGCGCGGTCAGTTCGGCGATGTCGTCTGCGGTCAGTACGGCGCGCTCGCGATCGGCCTGATCGACCGCGCGCATCTCGCAGCCCTGCTCGCCCGCGGGCGCGTAGCTGCGGTCCTTGTCCCCGAGCACGGTATCCAGCACGACGCCGGTGGCTTTGTCCACGATGACCGAATCCGCGTCGACCGCACCGGATACCAGGCCCTCACCGAGACCGTAGACCGCGCTGATCACCAGTTCCCCGAGTGCGCCCGTCATCGGATCGGCGGTGAAAACCACCCCGCTCGCCCGCGCCGTCACCAGCCGTTGCAGCACGACGGCAGGGGCGCTCGACGGCGGCAGATCCCGCGCGTAGGCGTAGCGGATGGCGCGCTCGGAGAACGCCGAGGCCCAGCAGTCGCGGACACGGGCGAGCACGGCCGCGTCACCGCGCACATTCAGATAGGAATCGAACTGCCCCGCGTAGGAATGATCCGCGCCGTCCTCGGCGCGCACCGAGGAGCGGACCGCGACCGGGCCGTCGATTCTCGCGCACGCGTCGGCGATCAGCGCGCGGACCTCCTCGGGCATCGGGGCGGCGGCGATACCAGCGCGCACGGCGGCGCCCCCGGCCAGCGCGGCCTCCAGATCCGCCGCGGCGGCGAAATCCGCCACCAGCGCGGCCACCTCGCCATCGGTCGCGAATCGGTCGAAGACGTCGGTGCCGAGCGCGACCCATTCGGGGATGCGGAACCCCCCGTCGCGCAACCCGTACAGCCCGAGCGCCTTACCGCCCGCGAGCGCGTCGACCAGCGCCGCGTCGGACCATGGACCGAGTACCTGCACGGCGCATCTCCCATCATCCCCGATCACGGGTTCCGAACACGTCGTCGCGACCGGGTGGGGTCGAACGAGAACCGGGGGTTGTTGGTATATATCCGATAATCCGCCATGGCGTTAGCCCGCGATTCTGGGGTGTGCCGCTTCACAACTCTCGCCGAGCACTCGGCGAGACCCGATATGCTCGTTCCGGCTCGGTGGGCGGGCGTAGTGAGGATGTGATCTGACGTGGGCTGGACGTTCACTCCGGACGAGTTCGCCCATGTCTGGCGCGAAACCGAAGTGGACCGGCATCCGTACCCGTTACGTGTTCTGGAGACGCCGCGCACCGAAGACGCGGCCGAGAAACTGCGTATCCGGCTCGCCGAACGACTACCCCGCGGCGGCGACCCGGATCTGACCGCGTGCCTGCGCATTCTCGCCGTCCCCCAGACCAGGATCGTCGCCATCGGCGGCGCGCACACACCCGGCAGCGAGATCCGGCTGCTGGCCTGCGTGGTCTTCGACCGGGCCGTACTCGCCGTGCAGGAGCCCGGTGTCCGGCCGGATTTCGGTGGCGCCGTACGCATCTCGATCGGCCACAGCAACAAACTCGGCGCGCGCGTCGCCGCGCTGCTGCCGAAGGCTCCCGCGGGCAGGCAACCCGCGCGCACCGCGGCCACGGCGGCCGTGCGCGACAGCGAGGCCGTCACACCGCACCCCTCGGTCACACCCATCCGCAGATTACTGCTGAAACCGCATACCGCCGAAGGCCATATCCGTATCGAACCCCGGCTCGACCGGCCCGAGCCGGCCCCACCGATCCACTACACCTGGATCGATGTGGCCGGTGACGGGCGATACCTGATAAAAGCGGGCGATATGGTGCATATCGTGCCCGCCTCGCCGGAGCAGATCGGCGCCCAATTGCAGAAACGCATTCCCGCACAAGCCCGCTGAACTCCACGCGAGCACCACTATTGCTGACCCCGCGCACACCTTCCGGTTAGTCTGAGGCGGACCGACCGATCCCCGGGGGTGTGCGCATGACGATCGAGACAAGCCGTGCCGATATCGCGCGGTTCAAGCAGAACGCGCAGGCGGGCACCGTCACCTTCGATCCGGACGCCGCGCGGCGCTGTGCCGAGATGTACGAGCACCAGGCCGACCGGCTCATCCATCTACAGCAGCGCCTGGAATCGGTCGCCGATACGCAGGGTTTCGGCGGATTCGTCTCCGCCCAGCAGCTACAGGCCGGATTCGGGCACAAGGCCCGCGACGCCGCCGCACTGCTCGACCACTACATCGAGGCCGCTTACCGCATGAAAGAGGCCTTCCTCATCAGCGCGGGCCTCTACGACGAGGCCGATGCCGCGAATGCCGCCGCCTTGCGGGCGATCGAAACACGGGTGCCGCGATGAACGCGCGGACGATCACGCGGGAGGAGCGGCGATGAGCGGGAACGACCCCACCTACATCAACTCGATGGAACATTTCGAGTCGATGCCGCACGAGGAGATCTACGCCGAAACCCGCAAGATCGACGCCGCGGCGATTCTGCGCGCCTCCGGCACCTGGCTGGAGGCGGCGGGCACGCTCGCCACCTCCTTCCCGCTCACCCGAGGCAGCGCCGACCGGGTGATGAACGCGATGGCGTGGGAGGGCGCGGCGGCCGAGGCCGCCTACGCGAGCACCAGGAGCTTCGCCGCGTCCGTCGACGAACTCTGCGCCGTCATGGGCCAGGTCGGGGCTCGCCTCGGCGCGGTGGCCGCGGCGGCGGAGGCGGTGAAGCTGGCGGTGGTGCCACCAGGCGGCAGCGGACCGGTCGGGGCCATCGCCCGGCTGCTGGAAGCGGCGCATGTCATCGATGCGCAGGCGGCGCAGGAGGCGCTGCGGCAAGAGGCCGTGATGGCGATGAACATGATCTACAAGCCCGCCTACAGCACCGCGGGCACCGGTGTGCCCGCCCTGCCCGCCCCGCCGCAGCTGCCCGGCAAGGCGGACCCGTCGCAACCGCACTACCGGGCCGACCCGCCGCGGTCGCCTGTCGACCCGGATGACGTTCCCCCGCAGCAGGTTCCGTGGGACGAGTCGCCGCCGCCCGACGGTTCCGCGCCGGAGTCGTCCGGCCCCGAAGCCGGAGCGCCCGAAACCGCGCCGGTGCGACCCTCACCCGAGCCGTCCGGTCCGCAATCGGAGACCACGCCCGCACCGACCGAGCCCTCGCCGCCGCCTACGACGGCTCCAGCACCGTCCACCGAAGCTCCACCGACATCGGAGGCCCCACCGACTTCAGAGGCCCCGCCGACATCGGAAGCGCCGCGGCCGACTCCACGGGAGACGCCGATACCGACGCCGGAGGCATCACCCGCGCCCCCGACTCAGCAAGCCCCTCCGCCTACCACGTCGGAAGCGCCCGCTCCGCCACCCACCACCCAGGAAACACCCCCTCCCTCCACCCAGGAAGTACCGCGTACCACTCAGGAAGTACCGCCGCCTACCTCCCAGGAAGCGCCGCCTCCGCCTACCCGGGAAGAAGCGCCGCCCCCGCCTCCGGCACAGCAGACGCCCGCACCGCACGCACCCGCACCCGCACCCGCACCCGAGGGTGCCGCGCCCCTGCCCGATCCCGGTGGTCAGCCGGGGGTCACCGGTCCGATTCCGGACAATCAAGGCCAGACGCCCCCGGCCGAATCGACGAGCAATCAACCGGGTGTGGTGCCGCCGGCGAATCCCGGCGGCTAGATCCCGCGCACGGACTTGACCTGGAGTGCACTCCAACCCTTAGCGTGATGGTTCAGGGTTGTCGATAGAAGGAGCTCACTCGATGGAACTCGGCATTCACATACCCATCTTCGACATCGACGGCGGCACCACCGCTATCGCCGGTGAACTGGCCAGGGTCGGGGTCGCGGCGGAGGCGGCGGGAGCGACCTGGCTGTCGTTCATGGACCACTTCTTCCAGATCGCGCCGACCGGGCTTCCCGCGGAGGCGAACATGCTCGAGGGCTACACCGCGCTCGGCTTCCTCGCCGCGCACACCACCACGATCGAACTCGGCCTGCTCGTCACCGGGGTGACCTACCGGCACCCCGGCCTGCTCGCGAAAACTGTCACGACACTCGACGTGCTGTCCGGCGGGCGAGCCGCCCTCGGTATCGGGGCCGCGTGGTTCGAACGCGAACATCGCGGGCTCGGCGTACCGTTCCCGCCGCTCTCCGAACGATTCGAGCGGCTGGAGGAAGCTCTGCGCATCTGCGGGCAGATGTGGGACCCGCAGAACAACGGACCGTTCGACGGCACGTACTACCAACTGGCCGAAACACTGTGCTCACCCCAGCCGATCCGCCGTCCCACGGTGCTCATCGGCGGCAGCGGGGAACGCAAGACCTTGCGTCTGGTCGCGCAGTACGGCGACGCGTGCAACCTGTTCGGCGCCTCCCCCGCGGAGGTCGAGCACAAACTCGACGTTCTGCGCCGCCACTGCGACGACGTCGGCCGCGACTACGCCGACATCCGCAAAACCATTCTCGCCAACAACCCGCGTCCGACGCCCGACACCCGCGACGAATTCGTCCGCTCCATGGCCGATTACGCGAAACTCGGCATCGACGCCGTCATCATCAACCCCACCACCGGAGCCCCCGCCGCCTGGATCGACGCCATGGCCCCCGTCGTCGCCCAGCTGGCCGAACTCGGCTGAATCGGGCGAGCCGGGCCCGCGCGGCTATGCCGATTCCGTGCGCCCGGCGGTGACGATCCAGGTGGCGTCGACCGGTGCGATGACCCGGCCGGTATGCGCTACCAGCACCGGACCGGTGTACTCGCCTACCGCCGCGAACTCGCGTCCACGCTGACCAGGTCGTCGGCGTGGATCACCGGACGTCGCATGGTTTCCGGGAGTTCGGCGGTGGAACGGCCGAACATGCCGGACAGCTCGGTACTGTCGTATTCGACGACGCCGCGGGCGACGACTCGGTCATCGGGCGAGATCAGGTCGACCACGTCACCGCCGTAGAAACGGCCGCGCACCCCGACGATGCCCGCGGCGAGCAGCGAGTGGCGGCGGTGGGCCACCGCGTGCACGGCGCCCTCGTCGATGAGCACGGCGCCGCGACTGTCGGCGGCGTGCCTGACCCAGAACTTCCTGGCGGACAGGCGAACCGGGCGCGCGGCGAAGGCGGTGCCGACCGATCCCGAGGCGAGTGCGTCGGCGGCGTCGGCGGCAGCGGCCAGCAGCACAGGAACTCCGGCGTCGGCCGCGAGGCGGGCGGCGGACAGTTTGGAGGCCATACCGCCGGTGCCGAGTGCGCCGCCGCTGCCCGCGATCACACCGTCCAGATCGGCGCTACCGCGCACCTCGGGAATGAAGGTGGCCGCGCCCTTGCGCGGATCGCCGTCGTAGAGACCGTCGACGTCGGAGAGCAGCACCAGGGCATCGGCGCCGACCAGATGCGCCACCAGGGCCGCGAGCCGATCGTTGTCGCCGAAGCGGATCTCTTCGGTTGCGACCGTGTCGTTTTCGTTGACCACCGCGATCGCGCCGAGCGAACGCAAGCGGTCCAGGGTGCGCTGAGCGTTGCGATGATGCTCACGACGGGAGAAGTCGTCGGCACTCAACAGCACCTGGCCCACCGTGCGGCTGTACCGCGCGAACGAGGTGCCCCATGCGTGCGCGAGGGCCAGCTGCCCGACACTGGCCGCGGCCTGTTTTGTCGCCAGATCCCGTGGACGAGCGGACAATCCGAGCGGCGCGATCCCCGCGCCGATCGCACCCGAGGACACCACCACCACATCGGACCCGGCGCGCATACGCGCCTCGACCGCGTCGGCGAGCCGATCCAGCCGAGAGGTATCGAGTCCGCCTTTCATGCTGGTCAATGCCGACGAGCCGATTTTCACCACGACACTGCGCGCCGTCGCGATCGCATGGCGCGCCGCACTCGTGTCGGTCGAACCGGGTTCCACCGATTCCGAATTCACCTGTGTCATTACCGAACTCCCTGCACCCCAACCGAATCCGCCGTCGAGACACCGAACCCCGCCGGAGGGGGTTCGCGGAACGCCGCTGCCGGTACGGCTATTCCTCGTCCTCTTTCACCAGGCCGCGACGCACCCGCGACGCGTGTTTGCGCTCGGCCGCGCTGACCCGATCGCTCTGTTCCAGACGAATATCGGTACCGCGCCCGGTGGGCACCATATCGATGCCCGCGGAAATCTGCGGCTCCCATTCGAAGGTGACATCGCCGATGGTGACCGGAGCTCCGGGTTCGGCGCCCTGTTTGACCAGTTCGTCCTCGACACCGAGCCGAGCCAGCCGGTCGGCGAGGAAGCCGACGGCCTCGTCGTTGTCGAACTGGGTCTGACGCACCCAGCGCTCGGGCCTGGTGCCGCGCACGATGAAGCCGCCGGGCTCCTGCGGATCGGCGATCACGCTGAAACCGGTCTCGTCCACCGCGATCGGGCGGATGACCGGACGCTTGGGCGCCGCCTTCGGATTGTCCTCGCGGTACTGGTGAACCATCTCGGCGAGGGCGAAGGTCAGGGGCCGAAGGCCCGCGCGGCTCACCGCCGAGATCTCGAATACCGGCCAGCCGCGCGCGGTGAATTCGGGGGTGACCATCTCGGCCAGCTCCGCCGCATCCGGCACATCGGTCTTGTTGAGAATGACAACGCGCGGCCGATCGGCCAGATCGCCCAGTCCGGCATCGGCGCTCAGCGCGGGTTTGTAGGCGGCGAGTTCGGCTTCCAACGCGTCCACATCCGACACCGGATCCCGGCCGGGATCCAGCGTCGCGCAGTCGACCACGTGGGCGAGTACCGCGCAGCGCTCGAGGTGGCGCAGGAAATCGAGCCCGAGACCGCGGCCTTCGCTGGCGCCCGGAATCAGACCGGGGACGTCGGCGACGGTGAAGGTGGTGTCACCGCTGGCCACGACGCCGAGATTGGGCACGAGGGTGGTGAAGGGATAGTCCGCGATCTTCGGTTTGGCGGCCGACAGCACCGAGACCAGCGAGGATTTACCCGCGGAAGGGAAACCGACGAGGCCGACGTCGGCGACCGACTTCAGTTCGAGGACGAGTTCGCGTTCGTCGCCGTCCTCACCGAGCAGCGCGAAGCCGGGCGCCTTGCGCGCCTTCGAGGCCAGCGCGGCATTGCCGAGGCCGCCGCGTCCGCCACGCGCGGCGATGTACTGGTTACCCGCGCCGACCAGATCGGCGACGATCTCGCCGTTCTTGTCCACGACGACGGTGCCGTCGGGGACCTTCAGCAGCAGGGGTTCGCCCTGTTTGCCGTCACGGTTGCTGCCCTCGCCCGGTTTGCCGTTACCCGCCTTGGCGTGCGGATGGAAGTGGAAGTCCAGCAGCGTGTGCACATTCGGGTCGACCTCGAGGATCACATCCCCGCCGTTGCCGCCGTTGCCGCCGTTGGGTCCGCCCAGCGGTTTGAACTTCTCCCTGAGCACCGACGCGCAGCCGTGGCCGCCCTTACCCGCGCGCACGTGAAGCACGACACGGTCGATGAATTTGGACATACGCCGAATCATCCTCCTTCTTGGCTTGGCGCTGCGCGAGGCAGGGTCGATCGAATACGCGGGGCGAAACGCCCCGTGGCTGAAAACGCGAAAGCGGGCCAGGGTTCTGCGACCCTGACCCGCTCTACGCTGTCGAAGTGGTTAGGCGGTCAGGCCTGAACCGGCTCCGGGACGACGATGTTGACGGTCTTGCGTCCACGCTTGGTGCCGAACGCCACCGCGCCCGCCGCGAGGGCGAACAGGGTGTCGTCACCGCCACGGCCGACGTTGACGCCGGGGTGGAAGTGGGTGCCGCGCTGGCGAACCAGGATCTCGCCCGCCTGGACGGCCTGGCCGCCGAAGCGCTTGACGCCGAGTCGCTGGGCGTTGGAATCGCGACCGTTCCGCGAGCTGGACGCGCCCTTCTTATGTGCCATAGCTGTTTCTCCTCGGATGTCTTACTTGATGCCGGTGACCTTGATGACCGTCAGCGGCTGACGGTGACCCTGGCGCTTGTGGTAGCCGGTCTTGTTCTTGAACTTGTGGATGCGGATCTTCGGGCCCTTGGTCTGCTCGACGACCTCGGCCGCCACGGAGACCTTGGCCAGATCGGCCGCATCCGTAGTCAGCTCCGCGCCGTTCACGACGAGAACCGGGGACAGCGCCACGGACGAACCGGGCGCACCCTCGATCTTCTCGACCTTCACCAGGTCACCGACCGCGACCTTGTACTGCTTTCCGCCGGTCTTGACGATTGCGTACGTTGCCATCGGTCGGCTTCCTCCACTCGATGTCCACTCGTGCTTAGTCACGTCGCAGGGGGCGACGTGACCGTGTCTTGGCTGGTTGCTGCACAGGGGGCGTGACGTAACGCCCATCGTCAGGCAGCGACCGTCAAAGGTTACCAGACCCCTGGTCCACAACCCAATTCGACCTTCGGCAACTGTCAGGCAACCGCGATGTGAACACCGCGGCACCCGAAAGCCCCGCGTCGAACCGGGCGATCACCAACGGTCGCCCTAGTCGTCGACGGGCGGTCCAGCGGGCCGTCCGACGGCCCGGCGACGCGGCTTGCGCGCCACCAGTTCCTCGGGAACGGTCTCGGCGAAATCGATGACAGGGGCCGCGGGTTGTTCACTGCCCGACACCACGAATACCGCACCGCTGCTGTCGGCGGCGGGCGCCGCGGCCGACCGGGCGACCCGGCGACGACGCGACGGCCGCGCCGCCGGTTCGTGCGCACCGTTGGGTTCCGCACCGTTGGTCTCCGCACGGGTGGTCTCCGCACGGGTGGTCTCCGCGCGAGCCTCCGCGTCGGCGGTCTCGGTGGATGCCGATTGCTCGATGACGACGGCGTCCGCGCCCTTGTTCAGCGCGTTCGCGGCGACTTCGGCCACCGTGGCGTCCTCGGTCTCGGCCGACGTCTCGACGACCGCGATGACTTCGGGCTCCTCGACCTGGGCGACCTCGGCCGCCGCGTCGACCGCTTCGACGATCTCCGCCGGTGACGCGACGGTCTCGGCCACCTCGGCCGAAGACTCGGCCGACTCATCCGTCTCGTCGTCGCCGTGGTGTGCCGCCATCGCCAGGGCGACCGGATGCGCCCGCTTCACGGCCGCGTCCTCCTCGACAACGGCTTCGGTTCCATTGACGGCGGGGGCGGCGGCGAGCGCTTGGGCGCTCTTGTCCCGGCCCCGACGCCTGCGGGAACCCGTTTCCTTACGCCCGGCGCCGTCGTCGGACGGCGACGGCTCCACCGGGTAGGCGTGCACGAGGATGCCACGGCCGTGGCAGTGCTCGCAGGTGGTGGAGAAGGCTTCGACCAGTCCGGTGCCCAGTTTCTTACGGGTCATCTGGACCAGGCCGAGCGAGGTCACCTCGGAGACCTGATGACGGGTCCGGTCGCGCCCGAGCGCCTCGGTGAGGCGGCGCAGCACCAGATCCCGGTTGGATTCCAGCACCATATCGATGAAGTCGACGACGATCATGCCGCCGATATCGCGCAGCCGCATCTGGCGCACGATCTCCTCGGCCGCCTCCAGGTTGTTCCTGGTGACCGTCTCCTCCAGATTGCTGCCGCCGGAACCCGTGAATTTGCCGGTGTTGACGTCGATGACCGTCATCGCCTCGGTGCGGTCGATCACCAGGGTGCCGCCCGAGGGCAGCCACACCTTGCGATCGAGCGCCTTGGCCAGTTGCTCATCGATCCGGTAGGTCTCGAAGACATCGAGGTTCACGCCTTCGTGCCGGGCGACGCGGGCGAGCAGATCCGGCGCGACGGTGCCGATGTACTTCTCGACCGTGCTCCACGCGCGATCACCCTCGATGACCAGCTTGGAGAAATCCTCGTTGAACAGATCCCTGATGACCTTGACCAGGAGATCGGGCTCCTCGTACAGGGTCTTGGGCGCACCGCTCTCCTTGGCGGCCTGCTCCTCGATGGTGCGCCACGTGGCCTGCAAACGCTCAACGTCGCGGGCCAGTTCGGCCTCGGCGACGCCCTCGGACGCGGTCCGGATGATCACGCCCGCGTCGGCGGGGACGATATCGCGCAGGATCTCCTTGAGACGTTTGCGCTCGGTATCGGGCAGCTTGCGGCTGATACCGGTGGACGTCCCGCCCGGCACGTACACGAGGAAACGCCCGGCGAGGCTGATCTGGGTGGTGAGGCGCGCGCCCTTGTGGCCGACCGGATCCTTGGAGACCTGGACGAGTACCTGATCGCCCGGCTTGAGCGCCTGCTCGATCTTGCGTTCCTTGCCGCCGAGACCCGCGGCCTCCCAGTTGACCTCACCGGCGTAGAGGACGCCGTTGCGCCCGCGGCCGATATCGACGAACGCCGCCTCCATGCTCGGCAGCACGTTCTGCACCTTGCCGAGGTAGACATTGCCCGCCATCGACGCCGAACCGGTGCTGGTGACGAAATGCTCGACCAGGATGTTGTCCTCGAGCACCGCGACCTGCGTGGCGGTCGGATGATCCGGGAACGCCTTCTCGCGCACCACCATCACCCGATCCACGGCTTCGCGGCGGGCGAGGAATTCCGACTCGGTCAGAATCGGCGGGCGACGACGACCGGCCTCACGACCGTCGCGGCGGCGCTGGCGCTTGGCCTCGAGCCGGGTGGATCCGGTGATGCCCTGCACTTCGTCGGAGACGACGGCGCGGCCACGGCTCTTGTTCCGCGGTTCGCGCTCGTGCACGACGGTATTCGGGGGATCGTCCTCGGATACCGGCTCGGTGTCCGCGCCGTCACCACCGACCTTGCGGCGGCGGCGACGACGGCGACGACGGCTCGAACCCTCCGGCACGTCCTCGTCCTCGTCCGAGTCGGCTTCGTCGGCCCCCCGCTCGGCGGCGTCGGGGTGCTCGGCGGCTACCTCGTCGTCCTCGGTGTCGACATCGGCGTGATCCTCGTCACCATCGCCGTCGGCGTTCTGTTCACCACGGCCACGGCCACGGCCGCGACGACCGCGACGCCTGCGGCGCGGCTGACCGTCGGCGTCACCGGATTGGTCGGCGTTGTCGGCCTCGTCCTCGGCGGTCTCCGCCTCGTCCTCGACCTCGACCGGCGGCTCTTCGGTCTTGCGGGCATCCCGCGCTGCCCTGCGCTGCTTGCGCACTTGCTCGACCGCCGAAGCGTCCGGCGGCAGGAACAGCGGCATGGCCACCGCGGGGGATTCGAAGACCGGGGGCGCCGTGACGTGCGGCTCCTCGGTGACGGCATGGGTGAACAGTTGCACCGACGGCTGGTGGGCCGGTGTCTGCTGCTCGGTCTCGGCCTGGCCCGCGTGCACCGGATCGGGTCGGGAGAACATGAGTCCCGGCGCGGCGGCCGGAGCCGCCTCCGGTGCCTCGGTCTCCGCCACCTCGGCGGTGTCGGGAGCGAGCGCCTCGGTCTCCGGAGATTCGAGGGCGTCGCGGACTGATTCCGCGACGGCTCGATCCACGTTCGACTGCGCACTACGCGCGTCGGCACCCAACTCGGTGAGCTTGGCCAGGATTCTCTTGCTCGTCACTCCCAGCCGCTTGGCAAGCGCGTGAACTCGGATTCGCTCCGGCAATTGATCGGCATCCTGTGATGTTGTTTCCAGCGGCTCTTGATCGGCCACGAAGTCTCCTCGGGCCCCCGGGCGCGTCCCTCCCGGTACGGAGTGACGCGGCCGACGCGGGGGCGCTGTCCGTTCACCTCGCGCCGGCGGCGCAAGGTCCTGTGGTCTCGCCCCGCGTGCCCGGTCAACACCATATTTCTCGTCTGTCGGGCTGACTGGTCACGCGGCGCCTGGCTTTGGCTGAACTCCGCGGGCCGAGCGTTCATCCAGCGTGCCGACGCGAACAGCCTCGCCCCGAGAGCAGGCGTGGATATCCGTAGCAGCGATGATCGGCATCGAACCGCGGTGTCATCCGGTTACCTCGGTCACCGATAGTCCGCGTACCTGCGCGAACAGTCGGAACCGTTGGTAACCACCTCCAGTATCCCACATCGTGCGCCGACGACTCGCCATCGGCGCACGACTACACCCGGGATAACACCGCCCGCACTCGGTTCTGCGGCGCGGTGGAAGTGCGGTGATCCCCGGCCGGCTCCGGTGCGTTCACCGGCGGCCGGGGCGGTGGTGCCGGTGGCGGATCAGACCGGAAACTGCGGGAACCAGAGGCTGATCTCGCGCTTGGCGGATTCGGGGGAATCGGAGCCGTGAACCAGGTTGTACTGGGTCTCGAGGCCGAAATCGCCGCGGACGCTGCCGGGGGCGGCCTTCTCGACCGGATCGGTGCCACCGGCGAGCTGACGGAAGGCGGCGATGGCGCGGGGACCTTCGAGGACGGCCGCGACGACCGGACCGGAGGTGATGAACTCGATCAAGGAACCGAAGAACGGCTTCTCGGCATGCTCGGCGTAATGCTCTTCGGCCAGCTCCTGGGATACCTGCTTCAGCTCGAGAGCCGCGATCTTCAGGCCCTTGCGCTCGATCCGGGCCAGCACCTCGCCGACCAGGCCACGGGCCACGCCGTCCGGCTTGATGAGTACCAACGTCTGCTCAGTCACGGCGCACAGCCTAGCCGCCGCCCGCGCCGGGTACCGAACCAGCGCCGTCGACGGTCCGCTACCGCGGTCGACGGACGCGCTGACTCGGCAGCAATCCGGCGTCCATCCGCCGCTGCACATCGTGGCGCAACACCAGGATGAAACCCCAGACGACGGCGAACACGATGCCGATGACACCGATGGACACGTGGATGACCGCGCCCGCGATGAGCAGCACCTGCAACCCCAGATCGAACGCCAGCGCCCACGGCCTGCGCTGCAGACCCGCGCCGAGGAACATCACCAGGGCCAACGCCACCAAGTAGCCGCCGGAGGCCCAGGTCACGCCGCCCCCGACATCGGCGACCACCGGTAGCGCGAGCAGCACGACGATGGCCTCGAGAACCAGGGTTCCCGCCATCACGCCGCGCAGTCCCTTCCACGGGTCGGTGGCCGGTGGCGCCGCCGCCTGCTCGCCTTCGGGCTGCTCACTCACGTTCGGGTTCCTTTCCGCCGCGGCGTGGAATCACTCCGGGTTCTTTCCGAACAGGGCACGGGCGGCGCCCGCGGTGACGACCGATCCGGTCACCACCACGCCCGCGCCGGAGACCATCTCGCCCGCCTCTCCGACCTCCTCGGCGATGGCGATCGCGGTCTCCACCGCGTCGGGCAGGGTTTCCGCGGTCACCACGCGTTCGTCGCCGAAGCGCTGGACCGCCAGATTCGCCAGGCTGTCGACATCCATGGCACGCGGGGAGCCGTTATCGGTGACGACGATCTCGTCGAAGACCGGTTCCAGTGCGTCCAGAATGCCCGCCGCGTCCTTGTCCGCGAGTACGCCGACCACGCCGACCAATTTGCGGAAATCGAATTCCGCGGTCAGCGTGGCGGCCAGCGCACGGGCGCCCGCCGGATTGTGCGCGGCGTCGATGAAGATGGTGGGCGCGCTGCGCATCCGTTCCATCCGGCCCGGACTCGCCACGCTCGCGAAACCGGCGCGCACCGCCTCGATATCGAGCTGACGCTCCGCGCCCGCGCCGAAGAACGCCTCGACCGCGGCCAGCGCGAGCGCGGCGTTGCGGGCCTGGTGTTCGCCGTGCAGCGGCAGGAAGATCTCGTCGTAGACCCCGCCGAGCCCCTGCAATTCGAGTTGCTGACCGCCGACCGCGACCTGGCGGGCGAGGACACGGAACTCCGCGCCCTCGCGGGCTACCGCCGCGTCGACCTCGACGGCGCGCCGCAGCAGCACCTCCATCGCCTCGGGCTCCTGCTGGGCGATCACCGCGACGGTGTCGCGCGGAATCAGGCTCTCCGGCGCGCGTTTGATGATCCCGGCCTTCTCCCCCGCGATGGTCGCGAGGTCGTCACCGAGGTAATCGGTGTGGTCCAACCCGATCGGCGTGATCACCGCGACCTGGCCGTCGACCACATTGGTCGCGTCCCAGGTGCCGCCCATCCCGGTCTCCACCACCGCGACGTCGACCGGAGCCTCCGCGAACGCGGCGAAGGCCATCCCGGTCAACACCTCGAATTTGCTCATGGCCGGACCGCCCGCGTCGGCGGACTGCCTATCGATCAGCTCGATATAGGGCTGGAGTTCGCGATAGACCTCCACGTACGCGGCCGGGCTGATCGGGCGGTTATCGATACTGATCCGCTCGGTCGCCAGTTGCAGATGCGGGCTGGTGACGCGGCCGGTGCGCCGGTGCAATGCGGTGAGCAAGGCGTCGATCATCCTGGTCACCGAGGTCTTGCCATTGGTGCCGGCGACGTGGATCGACGGGTAGTTCTGCTGCGGTGAACCGAGCAGATCCATCAGGGCCGCGATCCTGGTCAGCGACGGCTCGATCTTCGTCTCCGGCCAGCGCCGGTCGAGTTCGGCCTCGACCAGCGCCATCTCGGCGAGATCCACCGGAGACGGCCCGGCGCCGAGCCGGGTGGCCCCGTTCTCGTCGCGGTACTGGCGCTCCGGCTCGTCGTTCACTTGGCTGCCAGTTCCGCGAGCCTCGCCCCGATCCGCGTCACCTCGGCGGAGGCGATGTCGCGACGGGACCTGATCTTCTCGACCACCGGTTCGGGGGCCTTGGCCAGGAATGCCTCGTTTCCGAGTTTGGCCGCGGCGACCGCGAACTCCTTCTCGGCGGCGGCGAGATCCTTCTCCAGGCGGCGGCGCTCGGCCTCGAGATCGATGGAGCCCTCGGTATTCAGCCCGACCGCGACGGTGGTCGTGCTGAGCCGCACCTCGACCGAGGCGGTGGCCTCCTGGCCGTCCTCCAATTCGGTGAGACGCGCCAGCGTGGTCACGGCCTCGCGCAGATCGGTGAGCCCCGCCACGTCCAGACCGGTCAACCGGGCGCGCACCTTCTGCTTGTCGGCCAATCCCTGGTCGCTGCGGAACCGGCGAACCTCGGTGATCAACTGCTGCGCGTCGGCGACGCGCTGTGCCGCCACGGTGTCCGCGGGCACCCCGGAGGCCTGCGGCCACGGCGCGATCACGATGGATTCGCCGCCGGTCAGCGCCTGCCACAGCGATTCGGTGATGAACGGGATCACCGGATGCAGCAGTCGCAGCACCGAGTCGAGCACGGTGCCGAGCACGACGCTCGTCGATTCGGCGCGCGCGTCGCCCGCCGCGAACTGGACCTTCGCCAGTTCCAGGTACCAGTCGCACAATTCGTCCCAGGCGAAGTGGTACAGCGCCTCACACGCCTTGCCGAATTCGTAGGCGTCGAACGCCGAATCCACCTCGACGAGCACCCGTTCGAAGCGGTCGAGAATCCACCGGTCGGCATCGGTGAGGGTGGCGCGATCGGGCAGCTCACCCGGGCGCGCGCCGTTCATCAGCGCGAATTTGGTTGCGTTGAACAGTTTGGTCACGAAGCTGCGCGAAGCCAGCGCGTGCGATTCGCCGACCGAGAGGTCACCACCCGGCTGCGCGCCGCGGGCCAGGGTGAAGCGCAACGCGTCGGCGCCGTAGGAGTTGATCCAGTCCAGCGGATTGATGCCGTTACCGCGCGACTTCGACATCTTCTTGCCGTGCTCATCGCGAATCAGCCCGTGCAGGAACACATCCGTGAACGGCACCTGCACCGCACCGGTCTGCTTACCCGCGGTGATCGCCGAATCCTCGGAGACGAACATGCCGAACATCATCATCCTGGCCACCCAGAAGAACAGGATGTCGTAGCCGGTGACGAGAACGCTTGTCGGATAGAACTTTTCCAGTTCCGCCGTATTCGCCGGCCACCCCATGGTGGAGAACGGCCACAGCCCGGAGGAGAACCAGGTGTCGAGCACGTCGGGATCCTGCACCCAGCCCTCGGGCGCGGTCTCGTCCGGACCGACGCACATCACTTCGCCCTCGGGGCCGTACCAGATCGGGATGCGATGGCCCCACCACAGCTGCCGCGAAATGGTCCAGTCGTGCATATTGTCGACCCAGTCGAACCAGCGCGGTTCCTGGCTCGGCGGATGAATCACCGTGTCGCCGTTGCGCACCGCGTCGCCCGCGGCCTTGGCCAGCGATTCGACCTTCACCCACCACTGCATGGACAGTCGCGGCTCGATCGACTCGCCGCTGCGCTCGGAATGGCCGACACTGTGCAGGTACGGCCGCTTCTCCGCGACCACCCGCCCGAGTTCGGCCAGCCGCTCGCGCACCGCGACCCTCGCCTCGAAGCGGTCCATCCCGTCGAATTCGGTTCCGGTGTCGACGATTCGGCCGCGCTCGTCCATGATGCTCGGCATCGGCAGGTTGTGACGAAGGCCCATCTCGAAATCGTTCGGATCGTGGGCCGGGGTGATCTTCACCGCGCCTGTACCGAATTCGGGATCGACGTAGTCGTCGGCGATGATCGGGATCTGCCGACCGGTGATCGGATGTTCGATGGTGGTGCCGATCAGGGCCTTGTACCGGGAATCCTCCGGGTGCACCGCGACGGCGGTATCGCCGAGCATGGTCTCCACCCGGGTGGTGGCGACGATCACATGCGGTTCGGCGTCGTCGAGCGAGCCGTAGCGCAGGGAGACGAGTTCGCCCTCGATATCCTCGAACTTCACCTCGATATCGGAGATGGCGGTGCGCAACTCGGGCGACCAGTTGACCAGTCGCTCAGCGCGGTAGATCAGGCCCGCGTCGTAGAGACGTTTGAAGATCGTCTGCACGGCACGCGAGAGGCCGTCGTCCATGGTGAACCGGTCACGGCTCCAGTCGACGCCATCGCCGAGCGCGCGCATCTGCCACTGGATCTGCCCGCCGGATTCGCGCTTCCAGTCCCAGACCTTGTCGACGAACAGCTCGCGGCCGAAATCCTCCTTCGTCTTCCCGTCCACCGCGAGTTGCTTCTCGACGATGGTCTGGGTGGCGATTCCGGCGTGGTCCATACCCGGCAGCCACAGCACCTCGTAGCCCTGCATGCGCTTGCGGCGGGACAGGGCGTCCATCAGCGTGTGGTCGAGCGCGTGGCCCATATGCAGGCTGCCGGTGACATTGGGCGGCGGCAGCACAATGGAGTAACCGGGCTTGTCACTCGCGGCATCGGCGACGAAGTACCCCGCGGATACCCAGCGCTCGTACATCTCGGCCTCCACCTCGCTGGGGTTCCAGCTCTTGGGGAGGGCATCGGCACGATTACGCGAGTTGTCAGGGGCTGCGCTGGTCACCCCGGCATTCTAGTTGCCGTGCTGACCGAGCTCCTAAAAGGCCCTCGGACGGAAAAGGCGGAGTCTTCGGTGGATGAGGGACACCGAAGACTCCGCCTACACCCCAAAGCTTACCGGGGATAGCGGCGTCGGCCGCGAATCCATAAGTAATTCTCAGCTTCTGGCGATTCGCCATGCCGTCGACAACCCGGGTCATCCGCTTCGCGGCAGTCCTCGTTGCCGCGCGATCAGCGTCGAGGGCCGTCGCCGTGGCCGGGCGCGGCGGGTCGTCGTGCGATTTCGGCGACAATCGTCGCGGAGAGAACCGGCACGCGGGCGCGCACCGGTCGGCCCCACGCGCGGCCCGACCAGTGCCATCCCGGTGCTCGCCGATCTCCGCAGCGCCCGTTACCGCGCCGGCGGGCGCCAGGGCGCCATCCCCGCCGGATCCGATTGCGCGACTTGCCGAATCCGCGACGGACGGAAACGGCGCGACGAGCCCATCCGCCGCCGGAGACGGGGCCGACAATTCAGGGATTTCCCTGTTGCCGAATCGCACCGGACTGGGGACGCTGGGAAAGATGAGCCCCCCGTTGGACGCCATGCCCGCCTATTCACCGGAACCGTTGCCGGTCGCCCCCGAACGGATACTCACGCCGAATTCGTTTCACGATCTCCGGGGAGATCCGGTCGAGGAATTGCGCTACCCGATCACCGCGGCACTGGTTTTCGCCGGTGTGCCCGGCGCGGGGAAGAGTACGGCGCTGCGCCTGTTCTTCGGGACGACCGCCGAGGCCGAAACCCCGCCGCACGGACCGGGAGGTCTACTCGTCCTCGATTCGCATCACGCGCGAAATCGGTGGCGGCGCAAGCTCGGCTGGCTGCCGTACCCGCTGTGGCGACCGGTCGTGCACGTCGCGCACTACGCGGGGATCAAGGCGGCGTTGCGCGATGCGACCGGACCGGTGGTGATTCACGACTGCGCGACCTTCGGGTGGGCGCGCGCCATGATCCGCCGGTGGACGGTCGGCTACGAGCGCGAACTGCACGTGGTGATGCTGGATGTGCCCGCGACGGACGCCATGGCCGGACAGCGGGACCGAGGGCGGAGGGTGAACGGGGTGTCCTTCCGCCTGCATGTGCGTCGCTGGCAGCATCTGATCGATTCGGTGGCGGCCATGGATCCGGGCGCGGTGCGGGCGGCGTCGGTCGTCGTCGTCGACCGGTCGGCCGTGAACGACATCCGGCGCGTCACTTTCGGCGGATAGTCGCCGAAAGGATGGCAGTGGCGAAGCCGTCCCACGCCCGCGCCCGCCTGTTCACCGGACCAGGACGGTGAGCGCGCCGGGCACCGCGCGCAGGGTCGCGGGCAGCATGCCCGCGGGCTCACCATCCGCGGTCGCGGGGGCGGAGGGAGCCGTCAGCGTGACCTGCGCCACCCGGTAGTGCTTGGTGGCGGGATGGTCGATCCGCTTACCCGCCGACAGCGCGGGAAGCAGTCTGAGCATCTCGAGTCGCGACACCTTGCCGACCACGGTCACATCGAGGAATCCGTCGTCCATCTCGGCGTCCGGGCAGATCAGCATGCCGCCGCCGTAGGTTCTGGAGTTGCCGACCGCGACCATCACCGCCTCGGTCTCGATGACGCAGTCACCGGCCGGATTGTCCAGCGCACCCGGGGCGAGGCCCGACAGTTCGATCCGGTAGGGCACCGCCAGCCCGCCCGCGAGTTCGGCCAGCGCGGCGAGACTGTAGCGCGAGGGCCCCTTCGGCCATCGCATCTCGTTGGCGCGCAGGGTGACTCGCGCGTCGAATCCGGTACCGGTGACGGTGGCGAACCACATCGGCTGTGCACCGGTGGATTCGATACGCCCCAGGTCGACCACCCTGGTGCGCCCCGCCAGCGCCAGATCCGCCGCGGCCACCGGATCGTCGGTCGGCACGCCGAGCGCGCGGGCCAGATCGTTGCCGGTGCCGCTCGGTATCAGACCGAGGGGAACCCCCGTCTGGGCGAGAGCCTCCAACATCACCGACACCAGCCCGTCGCCGCCGACGCAGATCACCGCGTCGGGGCGGTCGCCGGAATCACCGCCGCTCAGCGAATCATGCACCAGGCGTACGGATTCGGCCGCCGAAGGGGCACGGATCTCGGTGATCTCGACGCCGCGCTCGGCGAATCTGGCGACGGCGGCGGACGCGGCGTCGTGGCCCTTGCCCAGCCCGGAGAGCCGATTGGTCACGACGAGGGCGCGGCGCAGGGCGCGAGGCGACTCCGGCGTCATCGGATCAGTTTCCCAGGGTTGAGGATGCCCGCGGGGTCCAATTCCTGTTTCACCGCGCGCAGCACCCGCACGCCCAGCTCACCGATTTCGGCGGACAGCCAGGGTTGATGATCGGTGCCGACGGCGTGGTGGTGGGTGATGGTCCCCCCGCCCGCGATGATCGCGTCGCCGACGGCCTGTTTGGCGATCCGCCACTGGGCGATCGGATCCTCCAACTGCTTGGCGACGATGGTGAAATACAGCGACGCTCCGGTCGGATAGGTGTGCGAGATATGGCACATCACCAGCGGCGGGGTGCCCTGAGCGCTCAGCGAATCCGTCAGCGCCGCAGTCACTTTCGACTTCAGTTCGGCGAGATTCGACCAGCTGGTCGCGGTCTCGAGCGTCTCGCACAGCACCGCGACATCCAGGAGCGCGTCGCGCGTATAGGGGGCGGCGAAGCGGCCGTGTTCCCACTGCCGCGCGGGGGCCTGTCCGAGCGCGGTCCCGCCCGCCGCACTGAGCAGCGCTTCGGCCTCGGCGCGGCGCGCCGCGACGTGGGCGGCGGAACCCTCGTAGGTGGTGATCGCCAGGCAGCCGGATACGGCATTGCCGCCGATATCGCCGGAGCGGGCCAGGTTGAGTCCTGTTTCCGCCTCGTCCGAGAGCCGGAGCACGGTCGGCGCGGCGCCCGCCTGCACCACGGTGCGCAAGGCGGCGGCCCCGGTCGCGAAATCCGGGAACGACCAGGCCTGATAGTCGATGGTTTCGGGTGTGGGATGCACCCGCACGGTGACCTCGGTGATGACGCCGAGGGCGCCCTCCGAGCCGAGGAATAACTCGCGCAGATCCGGGCCAGCGGCGGAGGCGGGCGCGCGGCCGAGCACGAGAGAGCCGCTCGGCGTGGCGATGGTCAGCCGCTGAACCATATCGTCGAAACGGCCGTAACCCGCCGACGCCTGTCCCGAGGAGCGGGTGGCCGCGAAGCCGCCGATACTGGCGAATTCGAAACTCTGCGGGAAGTGTCCGAGCGAGAGTCCGTGCGCGCCCAGCAACTCTTCGGCCCTGGGACCGGTGAGCCCGGCGCCGAGCGTCGCCGTGCCGCTGACGGGATCGATCTCGGACAGCCCGTCGAGGCGACGCAGATCGAGCGCGATCACGGTGTCGAAGCGACCGCGTACCGGGTCCACGCCGCCGACCACACTCGTGCCGCCGCCGAAGGGCACCACCGCGATGGCGTGCTCGGCACAGTAGGCCAGCACCGCGAGCACGTGCTCGTGATCGGCGGGTATCACCACGGCGTCGGGGGCGTCCTGGGGCCCGTCCGCGCGGCGACGAAGCAGGTCGGGGGTACTTTTTCCACCCGCGTGCAGGAGACGGTCGCGATGGTCGGTCGACACATTGTCCGCACCGACCACCGCGACCAGCCCGTCTCGTTGCGTCGGTGTGAGCACCGACTCGCGGAGCGGCACGTCGCCCTCATCGCGGCGCGCCACCGGGTCGCCGGACACCCCGAAAACCTGCGTGAGCAGGCCACGGATCTGCGCCGAGAGCGGCTGATGTCCGGCCTGAATTCCCCAGGCGTCCCACACCATACTCGCTGCCGGTGTCACCGCGCCCGGGATTGTCACCGGAACCGATTCCTCGCCGGTGGGCTTGTTCTCGACCATGCGTTACAGTTTGACATAGAATGTCAAGCAGTAATGATCCGACACTCACTTCCGGCGCCACCGGGCGCCACCGATATCCGGCGGTGAACATGCCAACCCCCGATGCGGCCGAGACCGAAACCGCGCTCTCGGCCGTCGATCTCGCGATATTCGACGCGGCACGCGCCTGCGTCGAGGAGTTCGGCGTCCGCCGGACCACACTCACCGAGGTCGCGCGACGCGCCGGAGTGAGCAGGCCCACCGTCTATCGGCGCTGGCCCGATACCGGCGCGCTCGTCGCCGAACTCCTGGTCCGCGAGCTGCGCTCGATCCTCACCGCCACCATGCCCACCACCGGAACGGCCAGGGCAAGGCTGGTGGGCGGCATCGTCGCCGGGGCCGCGACGATCCGATCGAATCCATTGTTCGGCAAAATCTTTCGTACCGATACCGATCTCATGCTCACCTATGTGTTCGGACGACTCGGACGCAATCAGCGCACCCTCATCGACCTGTTCGCCTCGGGAATCCGCGACGGCCAGGCCGACGGTTCGATTCGCGCGGGCGATCCCACACAACTGGCCACCATGCTGTTGCTCATCACGCAGTCCGCGGTCCAGTCGGCCAATACCGTCGCCGCACTCCTGCCCGGCGCCGAACTCGATGCCGAACTGACGCACGCGATCGAAGGTTATCTGCGCCCGCAACTCCCGCGCCGCCCATGACGGCGCGGCGACCGCACCGACCACAACCGCCGCACGATCGGCACGGAAAGGACCTGCGATGACCGCGAATTCGGTGATCGATGGTGATTTCGCACTGAATGCCGACCGGCGTGCCCGTGAGCTGCGGCGACTCGGCGACGACGGCGAGATCGACCTGCTCGTCATCGGCGGCGGCGTCACCGGGGCGGGCACGGCGCTCGACGCCGCGGCGCGCGGGCTTCGGACGGTGCTGGTCGAGCGACACGATCTCGCGTTCGGGACGAGCCGGTGGAGTTCCAAACTCGTACACGGCGGGCTGCGCTACCTCGCGGGTGGCCATATCGGCATCGCGCACGAGAGCGCGGTGGAACGCGGCATCCTGATCTGTTGCACCGCACCGCATCTGGTGCGTCCGCTACCGCAGCTCGTACCGCTGCTGCCCGGCCTCGGATACGCCGAGCAGGCCCTGATCCGCGCGGGTTTCCTCGCGGGCGACGTGCTGCGCCGGGGCGCGGGCACCCCGGCCGCGACACTGCCCAGATCGCGCCGGGTCGCCGCCGCCGAAGCGCTGCGGCTGGCCCCGACCGTCCGCCGCGCCGGACTGCGCGGCGGTCTCCAGGCCTGGGATGGACAACTCGTCGACGACGCCCGGCTCGTGGTCGCGCTGGCCCGCACCGCCGCGGGCCATGGCGCGACGATCCTCACCCGCGTCGAAGCGATCGACGTGACAGGTGATGCGGCCACGCTGCGCGATACGCGGACCGGGGAAACCCTGGCGGTGCGGGCTCGCGCGGTCGTCAATGCCACCGGCGTCTGGGCCGATCAGGTCGATCCGAGTATCGAATTACGCCCCTCGCGCGGTACCCACCTGGTCTTCGACGCCGCCGCCTTCGGCGGTCTCAGCGCCTCGCTCACGGTTCCCGTACCCGGTAGTACCGGCCGTTTCGTCTTCGCCTTCCCCGCGGCGCACGGGAGGGTGTATCTCGGCCTCACCGACGAGGACGCGCCCGGCCCCGTCCCCGACGAGCCGCGACCCACCGAATCCGAGATCGACTTCCTGCTCGACACCATCAATACCGCGCTACGAGAGCCGTTGACCCGAGCCGATATTCGTGGCAGCTACGCGGGCCTGCGTCCGCTGTTGCGAACCGGCGACGGCAGCACCGCCGATATCTCCCGCGAACACGCGGTGCTGCGTTCACCCATCGGCGTCATCACCATCGTCGGCGGCAAACTCACCACCTACCGCCGAATGGCCGAAGATGTTGTCGACGCGGCCGTCACCGCGGCGGGATTGACCGCGCGGCCGTGCCGGACCGCGCGATTGCCCCTGGTCGGCGCGGTCTCCGGCGCCGCACGCGACCGCGTCGACGCACCGCCGGTGCTGATCGACCGCTACGGCAGCGAGGCGCGCGCGATCAGGTCCGCGATCACCGACAACCCGGCTCTCGGCGCACCGGTAGCACCCGGAATCGATGTCAGCGCGGCCGAATTCGCCTTCGGTGTCACCCACGAGGGCGCTCTCGACGCCGATGATCTACTCGACCGCCGGACCCGCATCGGCCTGATCGCCACCGACCGGGCCGCCGCGCGGGCCGCCGCCGAGGCCGCTTTCGACGGGCCGTCACGGTAACCGGGCGCGGATTCAGCTCCAGTTGGTCAGTTCGGCGCGCATCGCGGTGCGGGGCCAGCGCTCCAGGCCGTGTTCGGCTTCGGCCGCGCGCACGGCCCGCATCTCCGGGGCCTCGGCGGTCACCGGTATGTAGCGGAAGCCGAGGCGCTCGTAGTACGGACCGTTCCACGGCACGTCGGTGAAGGTGGTGAGGGTTATCGCACGCATACCCTGCGCCTTGGCCCACCGCGCGGCGCATTCTATCAACTGTTTGCCGATGCGCCTTCCCGCATGGTCGGGATGTACCGAGACCTGCTCGATGTGGGCGTTGCCGTCGATGATGCCGAGGACGAGGTAGCCGATCGGCCGGTCGGCGTCGTCGGCCCAGACCCAGGCTCGCCCGGCGTCGAGGAATTCGCGCAGGCGTTCCAGGGTCGGCGGGTCGTCATCGGCGACGGCTGTCATCCCGATGGTCGCGAACGGTTGCCCGGCGGCACGCTCGATCTCCTGCAAAGCGGGCAGATCGGCTTCGGCGGCCGGTCGAATCATCTGCATGCGGGAAGTATCGTCCCTTCACCCGGCCGATGTCCCAAGGATTCCGTCGATCAGCACCTGCAATGCCCAGGCAGCGCGGCTGTCGCCGTCACCGGCGAGCAACTCGGCCCGCATGGCGGTGACCATCGGATAGCGATCGGCGGGCAGTTCTGCGAGTCGTAGCTCGGCCGCGGCCACAGTGTCCGATTCCGAGGACCGCGCGGCGGCGGAGGCGCTGTGTTCGGCGGCGGAGGCGGTGATGTGCAGATACAGCAGATCCACCGCCCAGCTGTTGGTCCGGTCGTCCACCCCCGCTTCGGCGAGCAGTCCGAGCATCCGGTCGATGAGCCGCAACGCGTTGGCGCCGGTGGGAATCGCGCCGAGCGCGAAGACGGCCAACCCCTCGTGCCTGCCCATGACGGCCACGGTCGACTCGATCAGCGTGACCAGCCGCTCACGCCAGGTGTCGCCCTCCGGCTCGGGGACCGAACCGAGTACGTGATCAAGCATCGCCGCCATCAGATCGTCGCGGTTGGCGACGTAGACGTAAAGCGAGGCCGCGCCGGTATCCAGCTCCTGCGCTACCCGCCGCATCGTGAGCGCGCCGAGGCCATCGGCGTCGAGGACGCGCAGGCCGGTCTCGATGATCACCTCACGGCTGAGGGGAGCTTTCGACGGACGGGCTCTGCGGCTCACCGGCGCGGCCCTCACGCCGGTGCCCCGCGTAGGTTCGGCGGCGCGATGACCGCGATGGCATCCGGGCTCTTCATCAGGTCGGTCCACTTCGCCATGGGCCCGAGCCTACGCCCGAGCGAACACTGTTTGATACGAACAACGTTCGGCATGTCGGGGTGGCCCGTGTCGTCGCGATCCATGTCGGAGTCTTTATTGCCCCATCGCGCTTCCCCGCAAACCTCCGGTCGCCCGATCGGCGAGCCCGGCTGTCCACAGAGTCCCGGCACTATGCTGGACGCCGATAAGTGCGCGGGAAGGAGGCGCGGGTGCGCAAGAGTCCCTCGACCGTAGGTATCGCGCCGGGCGATGGTCTGATTGCTCGCTTCGGCGCGGTCCTCGTCTATCTCGCGGGTGAAACCGCCTCTACCGACCGGATTCTCGGGGCGATCGAAGCTGTCGCGAACACCGATCATCCGGGGGCCGCTATCGCCCAGCGACTCGCCGCCGTGGTATTCGGCAGCGGCTCGGAGCCACCGCCGTTCGGGGTGGTCGCACCCACCTCCGACGGTACGGTGATCCTGCTCCGCGGCCCGGTGATCGCCGAAATCCAAGGGGCCGAGGGGGTGCGCAGGATCTCCGGAGCACGGGCGTTCACCTGGGTTGACGAAATAGTGCGCGAGCCGGTGCGCCGCATCACCGTCTGCTCCGATTCCGGTGGGCTGCCCTCGGTGCATCCCCGCACCGATCTGCGCTCGGGCGTGGTGCCCGGCGGCGGTTTCGAATTACGGGTCGGCCTGCGGCGCGCGAACAAGCCGGTCTCGGCGCGCGCCGATACGAGCGAGCCGGACCACCGAACGGGAAGACCCGGCCAGGAAATCCGTACCGAGGAACCGGCGCATACCGCGCCCGCGGGTTTCGACCCGCACGACGAGCCCGACCAGCGTGGCGATCGCCGCGCTCGCGCCTGCGTCGAACGAAACGAGACGAACCACACCTCCACCTCCGCCGAACGGCCCGGGCCCGGCGGAAATTCGACAGCGGAGCCGGTGCGTCCACGGCGGCTCAGCGAAGTGGTCGGCGAATCGACCCCGGTCGCGACCGCTCCGCCCACCCCAGAGCATATCGGTACGCAGGCCATGCCCGGCGGGTGGTCGCACACGCTGCGTTCCGGCGCGACCGCTCCCCCCGTCACCGGGCACGACGAGGTGCCACCTGACGATTCCAGGACCCGCCCCGCGCGACCGGGCACCACCCCCACCCCGGTCGGCGCACTGGTCTTCGATGACACCGCCTACCCCCTCGACCGCCCCTACGTCATCGGACGCAGCCCGATGTCCGACGACTCGGTGCGCAACGCCGCGGCCTCGCCGCTCTCGGTGCCACGGGACCGGCATGTCTCGCGCATCCACGCCTACGTCACCGTCGAGCGCGGCAAGGTTTTCGTGCGCGACGCGGGGACGCCGGCGGGCACGTTCATCGCGGCCCCCGGCGCCGAGTCGTGGACGCGCATCGGGACAACGACGACCGAGCTCGCACCGGGCTGGAGTATTCGCATCGGCGAGAAGATCCTGACCTACCGTGCCGATGAGCCACGCGTGCGACTGCTGAAGTAGGGCCATCGCCGCCATCGCTGGCGTGGAGAGGACTATAGGGGCTATGCACCGCAACGGGCCGACCCAGGATATCGATGAATCCGCGCTGACCGTCACGCCCCCGAAGAAGCAGGCCGCGGGCGTCACCGCGGTGGCCGTCGCGCTGAAACGCTCGGTCGAGGAGATGGGTGTCGTGCGCACCGCGCGAACGCTCGCCCGGGTCAACCAGGTCCACGGTTTCGACTGCCCCGGCTGCGCCTGGCCGGAACCCTCCGGACGCCGCCGCCCCGCCGAATTCTGCGAGAACGGCGCGAAGGCCGTGGCAGAGGAGGCGACGCTGCGCACCGTCACCCCTGAATTCTTCGCGCGGCATTCGGTCGAGGAACTATCCGGCCGGTCCGGCTATTGGCTCGGCCAGCAGGGACGCCTCACCCACCCGATGGTGCTGCGTCCCGGCGACACCCACTACACGCCGATCGAATGGGACGACGCCTACCGCCTGATCGCCGACGAACTGCGCCGGCTCGATTCCCCGGACCGCGCCCTGTTCTACACCTCGGGACGCACCGCGAACGAAACGGCATTCCTCTACCAGCTGCTGGTCCGCAGTTACGGGACGAACAATCTCCCTGATTGCTCGAACATGTGCCACGAATCCTCGGGCGCGGCGCTGCTCGGGTCGATCGGCATCGGCAAGGGTTCGGTGACGATCGATGATTTCGACGCCGCGGATCTGATCATCGTCGCGGGCCAGAACCCCGGTACCAACCATCCGCGCATGCTGAGCGCGCTCGCGGGCGCCAAAGCGTCGGGCGCGAAGATCATCGCGGTGAATCCGCTGCCGGAGACCGGATTGCTCGGTTTCCGTGATCCGCAGACCGTCAGGGGCGTCACCTCCGGTGTACCCATCGCCGATGACTTCCTGCAGATCCGGCTCGGCGGCGATATGGCGCTGTTCCGTGGACTGGGCCGCCTGCTCCTCGAAGCCGAGGACCGCGCGCCCGGCACGGTGCTCGACCGCGCCTTCCTCGACGAGCACTGCGCGGGATTCGACGACTACGAGAAGCAGACCCGCGCGGTCGATTTCGATACCGTGGTGGCGGCGACCGGCCTGTCCCTCGCCGACATCGAGCGCACCGCGCAGCTGTTCGCCGAATCGAAGAACATCATCATCTGCTGGGCGATGGGCCTGACCCAGCAGCAACACGGCGTCGCCACCATCGAGGAGGCCACCAATCTGCTGTTGCTGCGCGGCATGATCGGTAAACCCGGCGCGGGTGTGTGCCCGGTGCGCGGGCATTCGAATGTGCAGGGCGACCGCACCATGGGGATCTGGGAGCGGATGCCCGATACCTTCCTCGACGCGCTGGATCGCGAATTCGGTATCACCAGCCCGCGCGCCCACGGCTACGACACCGTGGACGGTATCCGCGCCATGCGGGAAGGCAAGGCTTCGGTATTCATCGGCATGGGAGGCAATTTCGTCTCCGCCACCCCCGACACCGAGGTGACCGAGGCCGCGTTGCGCAGCTGCGACCTCACGGTGCAGATCTCCACCAAACTCAACAGAAGCCACGTGGTGCACGGACGCACCGCGCTCATCCTCCCGACGCTGGGACGCACCGACAAGGATCTGCGCGGCGGGGTGAAACAGCAGGTATCGGTGGAGGATTCGATGTCGATGGTGCATCTGTCCACCGGGCGGCTCGATCCGGTCAGCGACGACCTGCGCAGTGAGGTCGCCATCGTCTGCGAACTCGCGCTCGAACTGCTCGGCCCCGACCATCCGGTCCCCTGGGCGCGATACCGCGACGACTACGACACGATCCGCGACGCCATCGCCCGGGTGGTCCCCGGCTGCGCCGACTACAACACGCGTGTGCGCGACCGCAATGGTTTCGTCCTGCCGCATCCACCGCGCGATTCCCGCGAATTCCGCACCAGCACCGGCAAAGCCAATTTCGGGGTGAACGAATTGAGCTGGGTTCCAGTGCCGCCGGGGCGGTTGATCCTGCAGACGATGCGCAGCCACGACCAGTACAACACCACCATCTACGGCCTGGACGATCGCTACCGCGGTGTGCGCGGTGGCCGCCGCGTGGTGCTGGTCAACACCGCCGATATCGCCGAGATGGGTTTCGCCGAAGGCGATCTGGTAGATCTGATCTCGGAATGGACCGACGGCGTCGATCGCCGGGTCGAGGGTTTCCGCCTCGTCGGCTATCCGACCCCGCGCGGTAACGCCGCCGCGTACTACCCGGAGACCAACCCGCTCGTTCCGCTGGATCACGTTGCCGCACGGTCGAATACGCCGGTCTCCAAAGCGGTGACGATCCGGCTCGAACCGCACGTACACATCGGGGCGCGCTCGTGATCGTTCATCTCCGGTCGGCCACGACACCGGCACCGGCCACGTCACCGTCACCGTCGCACGGAACCGGGACTCGGCCGTGAGCAGGGTGACCGCGCGACGCCCGACCCTGCGGATCACACCGAACGGCGAGATCCGCAGACCGGACACCCTCGCCGTCGAGGAGCCGCTCGAGATTCGCATCGGCGGGCAATCGCTGACTGTCACGATGCGAACGCCGGGCGCGGATATCGACCTGGTCCACGGATTCCTGTTGAGCGAGAACATCATCGGCTCGGCCGACGATATCGTCAGCGCACGCTATTGCGCCGGCGTCGATCAGGACGGCCACAACACCTACAACGTCCTGGATATCGAGCTGCGCGGCCCCGTCCCGCTGCGACCCCGCAATTTCCTCACCACCGGGGCCTGCGGCGTCTGCGGGAAAACCGCGCTCGACGAGGTCCGCACCCACACCAGATATCCGGTGCCCGCCCACGGCCCCGCTATCGACGCCACCGTCTTGGCGGGTATGCCCGAAACCCTGCGCGCCCGCCAGTCGGTCTTCGACGCCACCGGCGGACTGCACGCCGCGGGCCTGTTCACCTCAGGCGGCGAGGCGCTCGCGGTCCGCGAGGATATCGGCCGCCACAATGCCGTCGACAAGGTCATCGGCTGGGCATTGCGGGTAAGCCGTATCCCCGCACACGATCTCATTCTGATCGTCAGCGGGCGGGCCTCCTTCGAACTGGTCCAGAAGGCGGTCATGGCCGGCATCCCCGTGCTCGGCGCGGTCTCGGCTCCCAGTTCCCTCGCGGTCGACCTCGCCGCCGAATCAGGACTGACCTTGGTCGGCTTCCTGCGTGGCGACACCATGAATGTCTACAGCGGCTCCGAACGCCTGGTGATCCCCCACGCCTCCGCAGTCGGCACCGCGTGAACCCGACGAACCGTTGTCTGTGGGCGGCGTCGGAATTACCGTGAACGCACCGATCGAACTCAGTCCGGAGGAACGGAGCGACCGATGCGGATCTCGCTGGAAGGCAAGTCGGGGGGCATACGCGTGCGCATGCGTTTCGAACAGGATCGCCGACGGTGGCTTGCGGTGCGAATCATCCTGGGGGTGCTGGCATTCCAGGGTATCGTCGTCGGCCTGTGGGCGGTGTTCGCTCCGCATTCGTGGTACTCGAGTTTTCCCGGTTTCGGAATGCACTGGGTCGCGGTCGACGGGCCGTACAACCATCATCTGGCCGCCGATGTCGGCGCGTTCTTCCTCGCACTCGGCGCGGTGTCACTGTTCGCGCTGATTCGCACGGGCGCGGCGACAGCCTGGGCCGCCGGAATCGGGTGGGCGGTGATGGCGCTGCCGCATCTGATCTACCACGCCTTCCACAAACCCGAGGCGATGGGCACCGCGAGTTTCACCCTCAGCCTGATCGCGGCCGCCGCGCTGCTCGTTCTCGGCGTTGCGCTGCTTGTGGTCACACCGCGTGGTCCCAGGGTCATCGATCCTGATCCGATCGACGTCCGCTTCCCGCGCCGCAGCCGACAGGGGTAACGGTCAGCGCCAGCCTCCGACGGAGGTCAGGTGGTGCAGTGTTCGCACTACGGCCGGGGCGCACAGGTGGCCGTCTCCCGGTCCGAGCCATGCCATTTCGGCGATTTCCGCGGCCGGGGCCGGATTTCCCCGGCCCGGGGCGCGGAAGCAATGCATTTCGACGAGGGTGCCCGGGCGACCGTGGGCCGGAGCCGTGATGGTCACCTCGGGCGTGATGCCCTGTTCATCGATCTCGACGCCGAGCTCCTCGCGGACCTCGCGGACGAGCGCTCGCGCCAGGGTCTCCCCCGGCTCGGGTTTGCCGCCTGGCAGGTAGAAGGCATCGCGACCTTCGGTACGGACCGCGAGCAACCTGCCATCCTCGACGCATAACCAAGCAACCGACGTGAGCGTTCGTTCCGCGGTCATGATCTGCAGACGCTACCCGGTAATCAGGCTTCGAGCGCCTCGAGCAACGCCGCCCGCTGACGGGCACCCAGACCACCGATGCGGCGATCCTCCGGAATCTCGGCCTGATCCATCAGCTTGGCCGCCTTGACCGGGCCCACGCCGGGCAGAGCCTTGATCACCGCCGCGACCTTGGTCTTCTTGACCAGATCGTCGGACTCCGACTTCTTCAGCAAGTCCGCGACCGAAACCTTGCCCTCTTTCACCTGGCCGATCAGTTCGGAGCGCGCCTTGCGCACCGCGGCCGCTTTGGCCAACGCCTCGGTGCGTTGCTCGGCGGTCATTGTGGGCAGTGCCATGTCTCCTCCGCTTTCACTCGTCACTCGAACATCTGGTTGACCGGACCGAGTAAACAGCACCATGTCGACTGCACCCCGCCGACACACCGGGTGAATGTTGCGATGAGTTTTCCGAGCCGACGCCGTCGTAATCGGTGAGGCAGTCGCCCGAGGCGGGTGAATCGGACGAAAGGAATTCAGGCGTAACGCCTGGACCTCGGGATACGACAGGATTATCGATAGCACTTCGCTACCGGACGCAAGGTTCAACGGCGAACCATGAGGGATCAACGAGGATCCCGACCCACACCGGGCACCGCCTTCGGGTCCGCACCGGGGTCTGCGGCGGCGTGCGCGACGAATCGCGATATTTCGGGTGCGATCCGCATCAATCGGACACGGGAACACTGCTAGGCTCCGAACTAGAACAGGTTTCAATTCAGCAGGAGTTCCGATGGCACAGCAGGTCCGCGATGTGGTCGAGCAGTACGTGAAGCTGGTCGGCTCTGGTCCGACCGAGGATATCGTGGCGCTCTACGCGCCCGACGCCGTCATCGAGGACCCCATCGGCACCGAGCCCAAACAGGGGCACGCGGCCATTCGGGAGTTCTACGAGGTGATCGCGAACCTCGATCGCGAGACCGAACTGCACACCGATACCGTGCGCGTCGTCGGAAACCATGCCGCATTCATTTTCACGCTCGTCACCAGATTCGGCGATCAGCGTCTCACCCTGAACCCTATCGACGTCATGGAATTCGACGACGACGGGAAGATCACGCGGATGCGCGCCTACTGGGGCCAGGACGACATGATCAGCGATACCGTCTGACTGGAAGCACCTGGGCGAGTACGGAATTCGAGGCGGCTACGCGGGATCGAGTACCGCGGCCGCGAGATCGGGCACCCGTTCGAAAGCCGCCACGTCGCCCGCGGCCTCCAGGAGCCGGTCGACGCATCGCGGACCGGCCACCAGGCGCAGTCGACGTCCGGTGTGCCCCACCCAGGCACGCGCCTCGATGAGGATGTGCAGGCCCGCGATGCCGAAGAACGTCACCTTCGACAGATCGACGGCCACGATCGGCGCGGCGGTGTTCAACGCGCCGATCAGCGGTGTCCGCAATACGTCGGCGGTGTAGAAGTCGACCTCCCCGGCAGCCGCGCAGAGGGTCACCGCGTCACCGGGCGCGGTAATGGAAACCTGTAGCCGGTCGTCGGGACCGGATCGTCGCGATCTCGTCGCGGGAAATCGGGTCGAGGTGATTACGGTCGACATGAGCACCGGTCCTGTCGCGCGCGACAACAGAGAAATTGCCTGCGAAGAAGGTATGCCTCGGCCGTCATGACACCCGAGGACCGGGCTGGTTACTCAACCCCTCCTCTTCGAATACCCAGAACGACCGGGTCCCACACCTATCCGCGCGCACCGAATCTCGTCGGCTCGCCGAACGGAAAGTCCTCGATCGCCGACCCGAGGTAGGTCGAACGGCCACCCGGTCTCGAGCCCCGGCGCCCCATCGACGCGAACGGCCCGGGTGTCCACGAGGACACACCGGGCCGAACGAACCTGTTCGGGGGTTACGAAGAAATCAGGCCGACTTCTCGCGACGCTCCGTGCGCTGCGCCTTGCGCGGCACGATGGTGGGGAGCACGTTCTCGGTCACCGTATCGGCGTTGACGACCACCTTGGCGACATCGTCGCGGCTGGGGATGTCGTACATCACCGGCAGCAGGACTTCCTCCATGATGGCGCGCAGGCCACGGGCGCCGGTGCCGCGCAGGATCGCCTGATCCGCGATGGCCTCCAGGGCGTCCTGGGTGAACTCGAGTTCGACGCCGTCCATCTCGAAAAGCCTGATGTACTGCTTCACCAGGGCGTTCTTCGGCTCGGACAGGATCTTGACCAGCGATTCCTTGTCCAGGTTCGTCACCGAGGCGACGACAGGCAGGCGGCCGATGAACTCGGGAATCAGACCGAATTTGATCAGATCCTCCGGCATCACCTCGGCGAAGTGATCGGTGGTGTCGATCTCCGCCTTGGAGCGCACCTCCGCGCCGAAGCCGATCCCGCGGTGGCCGATGCGGTCGGAGATGATCTTCTCCAGGCCCGCGAACGCGCCCGCCACGATGAACAGCACGTTGGTGGTGTCGATCTGGATGAACTCCTGGTGCGGGTGCTTGCGCCCGCCCTGCGGCGGCACACTCGCCTGGGTGCCCTCGAGAATTTTCAGCAGCGCCTGCTGCACGCCCTCGCCGGAGACGTCACGGGTGATGGACGGGTTCTCGCTCTTGCGCGCGATCTTGTCGACCTCATCGATATAGATGATGCCGGTCTCGGCCCGCTTGACGTCGTAATCCGCGGCCTGGATCAGCTTGAGCAGGATGTTCTCGACATCCTCGCCGACGTACCCCGCCTCGGTCAGCGCGGTCGCGTCCGCGATGGCGAACGGCACGTTCAGCATTTTCGCCAGGGTCTGCGCCAGATACGTCTTACCGCAGCCGGTGGGGCCGAGCATCAGGATGTTCGACTTCGTCAGCTCGACGGTCTCGCCGCGGCTGTCGCGCCCCTTGTCACCCGCCTGGATGCGCTTGTAGTGGTTGTAGACGGCCACTGCGAGCGTGCGCTTGGCGGTGTCCTGCCCGATGACGTAGTTCTCCAGGAAATCCCGGATCTCGGCAGGTTTGGGCAACTCATCGAGTTTGACCTCGCTGGACTCGGCCAGCTCCTCCTCGATGATCTCGTTGCATAGATCGATGCACTCGTCGCAGATGTACACCCCTGGTCCCGCAATGAGCTTCTTGACCTGCTTCTGGCTCTTTCCACAGAACGAGCACTTGAGCAGATCGCCGCCATCTCCGATGCGCGCCATCTCCTGGGTCCCTACTTCCTTGTCCGCGTGCAACCGTCCGTCCAGGTTGCCAGCAATCCGCCGAACTCGGGTGTAATCACGAACACTTCGAGCGTGTAGGGCGGGTCGTGCGATGCCGTCAACCGGGAGCAAAGGTCCCTAGGTCGACCGTACCCGGTGTGGTGGAAGGAGGTCGACAACTCGAGCATGTTTCTCGCCGGTGTTGTGCGAGTAATCACGGCGTTGGAACGTGTTCCACCGTGAATACGCCGGTTCCGGCGGCCGGCCGACCGCTTCGCGACCTATCCCGGACCGGAGCCATCCCGATCGGTCGGTTTCCTCGAAGCGGACCGGCCGGACAGTCTGCCACCTGGCGTACTGCCCGGCCGGATTTCCCTGCAACATAGCAACTTACGAGCATTCTCCCGTCGCGGGGCGACGAAATCACCGCCCGCGAAGAAGATCGCGTTCTACTTTTGCGCGCTCAGCTTGCGGTAGCCGAACACCTGATCGACGATCCCGTATTCCTTGGCATCCTCGGCCGTCAGGATCTTGTCACGGTCGGTGTCCTTGCGGATGGTCTCCGGGTCCTTGCCGGTGTGATTGGCGAGCGTGGTCTCCATGAGCCTACGCATACGCTCGATCTCGGCCGCCTGGATCTCCAGATCCGACACCTGCCCCTGGATACCGCCCTCGAGCGCGGGCTGATGGATGAGCACGCGCGCGTTGGGCAGGCAGGCCCGCTTACCGGGCGCACCCGCCGCGAGCAGCACAGCGGCGGCGGAAGCCGCCTGGCCCAGGCAGACGGTGACGACGTCGGCGCGGACATACTGCATCGTGTCGTAGATCGCCATCAGCGCGGTGAACGAACCACCGGGCGAGTTGATGTACATGGTGATGTCGCGATCGGGATCCTGCGACTCCAGCACCAGCAGCTGCGCCATGATGTCGTTCGCCGAGACGTCGTCGACCTGCGCGCCGAGGAAGATGATGCGCTCCTCGAACAGTTTGTTGTACGGATCCGAGGTCTTCACACCGTAGGTGGTCTGCTCGGTGAACTGCGGCAGAATGTACCGCGAATGCGGACCCTGCGGAGCCATGCCGGAAACGCCGGCGCGCGGGTCGATCAGATTGGCCATCTTCGTCTCCAAAGTCTGTGTGAGTGAACGGGTCTGCGCGTCCGTAGTGACTACGAAGTCGGCTAGTTGTTCGCGCCGGTGCCGTTCGTCTGGTTCGCGTGACTGACCACGTGGTCGATGAAGCCGTACTCCAGGGCGTCCTTCGCGGTGAACCAGCGGTCACGATCGGCGTCGGCGGTGACCTGCTCCACAGATTTCCCGGTGTGCAGGGCCTGGAGTTCGTTCAACTCACGCTTGGTGTGCACGAATTGCTCGGCCATGATCGCGATATCGGCAGCCGAACCACCGATACCGGCCGAAGGCTGGTGCATCATGATCCGCGCGTGCGGCAGTGCGAAGCGCTTGCCCTTGGTACCCGCGGTGAGCAGGAACTGCCCCATCGACGCGGCCAGGCCCATGCCGACAGTACGGATATCGCACTCCGCGAACTGCATCGTGTCGTAGATCGCCATACCGGCGGTCACCGAACCACCCGGCGAGTTGATGTAGAGCGAAATGTCCTTGGTGGGGTCTTCGGCGGCAAGCAGGAGGATCTGCGCGCACAGCTTGTTGGCGATGTCGTCATCGACCTGGGTACCGAGGAAGATGATCCGCTCACGCAGCAGGCGCTCGTATACCGAATCACTGAGGTTGAGTCCAGCAGTGGGGGAACTCATGACGACCCCTGCCTTGTTCATTGTCACGGATACCTGCCTTCTCTTCTCACCGGCTTGTCATTGAAAGCTACACAGCGCTCATTGCCACACAGCCATCACTCTTCGCTGTCACAAACACTAACGAAGCAGGGCGGCGCCGAACTCCCGGCACCGCCCTACTTCGCTCACAGCGCAACTTCGCTGGCGCTCGGCCGCACTGTTCGCGAGGACGCGCTGTGTTCATCGTTCACTCGCAACGCTCCCTCACCCACAACCCCGCTGACGCTCGGTCGCGTTGTTTCGCGAGGCGCGCCGCGGTGATCGCTATCTGCCGATCGCTCGCGTCGCGCGCTCACATTCGATCGATCTACTCGGCGGTCACGGCTTCGGTCTCGGTTTCGTCCGAGGAGTCCACAGCCTCAAGCGCATCGACCTCGTCCACGGAATCATCCGGGGCGCCGAACATTTCGGCGGTGTCGACCGCGTTACCCGCGGAATCGGTGACCTTGACCTGACCGACGACACCGGCAAGCGCCTTGCCGCGGCGCACATCGGCGAAGATCGCGCCGAGCTGACCCGCCTGCTGCACCTGCTGGATGAACTGCTCGGGCGAGAGGCCGTAGCGCTGCGACTGGAACAGGATCCGCTCGGTGAGCTCCTCCTGGCCGACCTGGGTGTTCTCGGCCTCGGCGATGGCGTCGAGCAGAAGCTGGGTCTTGACCGACTTCTCGGCCGCTTCCTTGGTGTCCTTGTCGAACTCCTCGCGGCTGCTGCCCTGGGCCTCGAGCGCCTCGGCCAACTTGGCCTCGTCGTGGTCGAAGCCGTGCACGGCGTCGTGGGTCACGGCCTCGATCTCGGCCTGCACCACGGCCTCGGGCAGCGGCACCTCGACCTTGTCGAGCAGGGTCTCGAGCACCTTGTCCCGGATCTCGCCCGCCTGCTCGACCTTCTTGGTCCGCTCGACGCGGCTCTTCAGGTCTTCCTTCAGCTCGTCCAGGGTGTCGAATTCGGAAGCCAGCTGGGCGAATTCGTCATCGGCCTCGGGCAGCTCGCGTTCCTTGACGCTCTGCACGGTGACCGTGATGACCGATTCCTTGCCCGCGTGCTCACCCGCGACGAGCGTCGAGGTGAATTCGGCCGACTCGCCCGCGGACAGGCCGACGACGGCCTCGTCAAGGCCCTCGATGAGCTGACCGGAACCGACCTCGTGGGACAGGCCGGAGGTGGTGGCGTCGGCCACTTCCTCGCCGTCGACGGTGGCCGAGAGGTCGATGGAGATGAAGTCACCGTTCTGCACGGCGCGCTCGACGCCGGTCAGGGTGCCGAAACGCTGACGCAGCGACTGGAGCTGCTCGTCGATATCGGAATCCTCGACGGTGAACGCGTCGACGGTGACCTCGATATCGTCGTAGGACGGCAGCGCGATCTCCGGACGCACGTCGACCTCGGCGGTGAAGGCGAGCTCCTGGCCGTCCTCGATCTTGGTGATCTCGATTTCGGGCTGGCCGATGACCTTCACCTCGGAGGTGGTGACGGCCTCGCTGTAGCGGCCGGGCAGGACGTCGTTGACGACCTGCTCCAGGATGGCGCCACGGCCGAGACGGGCCTCGAGGAGCTTGGCCGGGGCCTTGCCCGGACGGAAGCCGGGAATGCGGACCTGCTTGGCGAGAGCCTTGTAGGCGCGATCGAAGTCCGGCTTCAGTTCCTCGAAGGGCACCTCGACATTGATCCGGACCCGGGTCGGGCTCAGCTGCTCGACGGTGCTCTTCACGGACATGCTCCTTGTTCGTTGTTCGGTTCGGTGTTCGTGCTGGTCGTCATGCTGATCGTCGTCGGGACGCGGGCCCCACCGTGCACCCCGAGATCCGGAATGAGAGGCGAAGCGACGCTACGCGCCGACCGGGCCACGGACGTTTCTCACCCGCGCGCCCTGATGTACGCATCCCGACCAGGGTAGTTGACCGGTCGGCGGGCCATGCAATCGGTCACGGCATGCCACGCGAGCGGCTACCACGCCGAGGACGCGGGGTCCGGATCAGTTCCCGACCTTGACGGCGTCGGTCACGAAGACCAGCGTCTCATTGGGCTTGATACCGTTGCCGCCTTTGCCGTAGCCCAGTTCCGGCGGAATGATCAGCAGTCGGCGTGCGCCCTGCTGCACACCTTCCAGGCCCTGCTCCCAGCCGGGGATGACCTGTCCGGAGCCGAGCGTCAACTGGAACGGCTTGCCGCGGTCGAAGGAACTGTCCAGCTTCTTCTTGTCCGACCACGTGATCAGGGTGTAGTTCATGGTGAGCGGCTGGCCCGCGGCCGCGCCGGGACCGCTGCCGGCGACGAGATCCTTCACCACGAGCTGCTTGGGCGGATCGCAATTGTCCGGGAGCGTGATCTTCGGGTTCTCGCCGTAGCCGCCGGCCACCTTGATGTCGTCGGCGGTGCACTCGCGACCGAGGGTCGCCGTGGCGGACGCCACCGCGGACGAGGCGGTTCTGGCGGAGGTCGTGGCCGTGGTCGAGGTCGCCGCTGAACTCGTATCGTCGTCCGATCCGCACGCGGTGAGCGCGACCGCGGCCGCGGCGACGACGCCGACTCCGATGATCCTGCCGAGTTTTCGCATGCGGCGGACCTTAGGCCACCCGGCCGCGCCACGCCCATCCACCCTTGCCGATTCGTCGCACTGCCCGCCCCCACCCCGGTCGGTACAGTTGCCGTGCATCTCCATCCGGTGTCGTCGCTCATGACCATCGACACTCGCGATCGACCCGGCGACCACGAGCGAACCGCGAATATCGTCCCCGATGTCCGCAATGAGGAGAGTCGGCAGAATGACCCAGAAGACCGTTGGCGGGAACGACACCTCGGCCGACAATATCGACAGTGGCGGCGGCGGGACCATCCCGCCGCGGCCCTACGCGCTGGCCGATGTCGCCGGTCCGCTGGACCGAGCCGAACTCGCGTCGATGGACGCGTGGTGGCGGGCGGCGAATTACCTCGCGGTCGGCCAGATCTATCTGATGACCAATCCCCTCCTGCGCGAACCGCTTCGGCCCGAGCACATCAAACCGCGACTGCTGGGGCATTTCGGCACCGTCCCCGGTTTGAATATGGTGTGGGTGCACGCCAACCGGGCGATCCGGCAGCGCGGGCTGAACGCGGTATTCGTCGCCGGGCCGGGACACGGCGGCCCCGGCCCCAACGCGTGCGCGTGGCTGGAGGGCACCTATTCCGAGCTGTACAGCCATATCTCACGCGACAGCGTCGGGATGGGAGCGCTGTTCGCGCAGTTCTCGTTCCCCGGCGGGGTGCCGAGCCACTGCGCGCCGGAGACTCCGGGTTCCTTCCACGAGGGTGGCGAATTGGGATACTCGCTGCTGCACGCCTTCGGCGCGGCACTGGACAATCCCGATCTGACCGTCTTCTGCGTGGTCGGCGACGGCGAGGCCGAAACCGGTCCGCTCGCGGGCAGCTGGCATGCCGCCAAATTCCTCAACCCGCGCCGCGACGGCACGGTGCTGCCGATTCTGGCGCTGAACCAGTACAAGATCGCCAACCCGACCCTGCTCGCCCGCATCCCGGAGTCCGAACTCCTCTCGCTGATGCGCGGATACGGCTACGACCCGATCATCGTGGCGGGCGAGGATCCCGCGCGCGTCCATCAGGCCATGGCGAGCGCGATCGATACCTGCCTGGAACGAATCGAGCGGATCAAGGCGACCGCGCGCGCGGGCGAGGACTACGAGCGACCGTACTGGCCGATGATCGTGCTGCGCACGCCGAAGGGCTGGACCTGTCCCCCGGTCGTCGACGGCGAACCGGTCGAGGGCACGTTCCGCGCCCATCAGGTGCCGCTGCCCGCCGCACGGACCGACGACACCCATCGCGAGGTGCTCGAACAGTGGCTGCGCGCCTACCGCCCCGAGGAACTCTTCGACGACGCGGGCCGACCGGTCGCCGAACTGCTCGATCTCGTACCGGTCGGCGCGCGCAGGATGAGCGCCAATCCGGTCGCCAACGGCGGAACCCTCGTCCGCGATCTGCGACTGCCGGATTGGCGCGAGTACGGCGTCGAGGTCGACGCGCCTGGCGCGACCGACCACGAGGCCACCCGGGTGCTCGGCGCATGGCTGCGCGATGTCACCAGCGCCAATCCTGACAACTTCCTGACCTTCGCGCCCGACGAACTGGCCAGCAATCGGCTCCAGGACATCCTCGAAGTCACCGGCCGCGACTGGCAGGCCGAGATCGACCCGCTCGACGTGAAGCTCGACCGCCAGGGCCGGGTCATCGAAGTGCTCTCCGAGCACATGTGCCAGGGACTGCTGGAGGGCTATCTGCTCACCGGCAGACACGGCGTCTTCACCTGTTACGAGGCATTCATCCACATCGTCGACGCGATGTTCAATCAGCACGCCAAATGGCTCGACGCCAGCGCCGCGGTGCCATGGCGACGTCCGGTTCCTAGCCTCAATTACCTGCTCTCGTCCCATGTCTGGCGGCAGGACCACAACGGTTTCACCCATCAGGATCCCGGCTTCCTCGATGTGGTGCTCAACAAGAAACCCGAGATCGTGCGCGTCTACCTGCCGCCGGACGCGAATACGCTGCTGTCGACCTACGACCACTGCCTGCGCTCGCGGCATTACGTCAACGTCGTGGTCGCGGGCAAACAGCCGCAACCGGATTGGCTCTCGGTGGCCGACGCCGCGGTGCACTGCGCGCGCGGAGCCGGGATCTGGGAATGGGCGGGTAACAACGACATCGGGGGCACCACCCCGGATGTCGTGCTTGCCTGCGCCGGTGACGTACCGACGCTGGAAACTCTCGCGGCCGCGACGATCCTGCGGGACCGACTGCCCGATCTCCGCGTTCGCGTGGTCAATGTGGTCGACCTGATGCGACTGCTGCCGTCCGAAGAACATCCGCACGGGCTGCCCGACAAGGAATTCGACACACTCTTCACCCGGGACCGGCCGGTGATCTTCGCCTTCCACGGCTATCCCTGGCTGATACACCGGCTCACCTACCGCCGCACCAACCACGGCGAGATGCACGTGCGCGGATACAAGGAAGAGGGAACGACCACAACACCTTTCGATATGGTGATGCTCAACGACCTAGACCGCTACCACCTGGTCATGGACGTCATCGATCGGGTTCCCACATTGCGGGAGAAGGCCGCGGGATTGCGTCAGGAAATGGTGGACGCGCGCTGGAACGCGCGGGCGTGGACCCGCGAATACGGCGAGGACATCCCCGTGGTGGCGCAGTGGCGCTGGCCCGAGCCCGCGCACTGACCCGACTGTCGCGGTCGGCGCCGCCGATCCCGCGGACGCACCGGCGTGACGCGCCGACCGAAGCCGCGCGGCCGGAAAACCTCCTTGCGACCGCGTGACCCAGCGGCGACGATCGCAGGATGCTCTTGACGATCACCTGCACCCGACCGGAGGACGCGGCATGGCCCGCGACCGATCTGGGCTTCTTGCTGCACAAGAATCCCGGCCGGGTGCAGGCGTTCGAGCAGTCCTACGGCACGGCGCACGTGCTCTACCCGGAGGCCACCGAGCGCCGCTGCACCGCGGCGCTGGTACTGGAGGTCGACCCGATCCGTTTGGTGCGCGGACGTGCCCGCAGCACACCGGATTTCAGTCTCGGCCAGTACGTGAACGACCGGCCGTACGCGGCGTCGTCCCTGCTGTCGGTCGCGCTGGGAGCGGTGTTCCGCACCGCCCTGCGCGGCCGCTGCGAACACCGCCCGGAACTGGCGCGCACCGCCGTGCCGTTGCGCCTCGAACTGCCGTCGGTGCCCTGCAAGGGCGGCGCGGAGATCGCGCGGCGGATCTTCACACCGCTTGGCTGGACCGTCACGGCGACCCCGCTGCCCCTCGATCCGGCATTTCCCGCGTGGGGCGACTCGCATTACCTGCGACTGGAACTGACGGGCACGGTCCGGCTCGCCGACGCGCTGTCCCACCTCTACGTCCTGTTGCCGGTGCTCGACGGCGCCAAACACTACTGGGTGGCCGCCGACGAGGTCGACAAACTGATCCGCGCCGGAGCGGGCTGGCTCGGCGATCATCCCGACCGCGCCTGGATCACCCGCCGGTACCTGGCCCGCCGCCAGTCGCTGGTGCGGACAGCGTTGGCCCGGCTCGCCGACATCGATGAGGTCGACCCGGAGCGACTCGACGCGGTCGAAGAGGTCGACGCGGTGGTGGAAGGCGAAGACGAGGCGGCCCCCGGCATCCCGGCACCGTCCGAACCCGCACCCTCGCTGGCCGTGGCCCGGCGAACCGCCGTGCTCGACGCCTTGCACGCGGCCGGCGCGCGCCGGGTCCTCGACCTCGGCTGTGGTGAAGGCGCGCTGCTGCGAGAACTGCTGGCGGACACATCATTCACCGATATCGTCGGCGTCGATGTCTCGGTGCGGGCACTGAATATCGCCGCCCGCCGACTACGGCTCGATCGGCTACCGGAACGGGTAGCACAGCGGATGACCCTGCTCCAGGGGTCGCTCACCTATACCGACGCCAGGTTGGCCGGCTACGACGCGGCGGTGCTCATGGAGGTGATCGAACATGTCGATCCGCCCCGGCTCGGCGCGCTCGAACGCGCGGTATTCGCCTCGGCGGCGCCGGCGACGATTCTGGTCACCACCCCGAACGCGGAGATCAACGTCCGGTTCGAGGATTTGGCGCCCGGCGATTTCCGGCATCACGATCACCGATTCGAGTGGACGCGAACGCAATTCGAGGACTGGGCGCGCGCGGTCGCGATCCGCAACGGCTACGCCGTGCGCTTCGTCGCGATCGGCGTTCCCGATCCGGAATTCGGATCCGCCACGCAGATGGCGGTATTCACCAGGACCGCGGCCGACGAGCGCTCCGCCGAAACCGACCACGTCGGCGCGGACAACACGGAAGGAGACGACCGGTGACCGACCTGCCCGTTCCGGAACTCTGCCTCGTCGTCCTCGTCGGCAGCACCGGCTCCGGTAAATCGACCTTCGCCCGCAAGCATTTCCGCACCACCGCCGTCGTTTCCTCCGATACCTGCCGCGGCGTCGTCAGCGACGACGAGAACGATCAGAGCGCCACCCCCGATGCCTTCGCGCTGCTGCATCACATCGTCGGCGTCCGGCTACGACGCGGTCTGCGCACCGTGGTCGACGCCACCAATGTGCAGCCGAAAGCGCGCCGGGAGTTGGTCGCGGTGGCTCGGGCGCACGATGTGCTCCCGGTCGCGATCGTGCTCGACGTCCCGGAATCGGTATGCCGGGAACGCAACGCGGCCCGCGCCGAACGCTCGGGGCTGAGCCCGCACGTGGTGGCGCGCCAGCAGCGCGAACTGCGCCGCGGTCTGCGCGGGCTGGAGCGCGAGGGCTTCCGGAAGGTCCACGTGCTGCGCGGGGTGGACGAGATCGAGGCCGCGAGGGTCGTCGACGAGAAATCGTGGAACGACAGGCGGGAACTCAGCGGCCCATTCGACGTCATCGGCGATGTGCACGGCTGTCGCGCCGAATTGGAGACCCTGCTCGGCGAACTCGGTTACGTCATCGATCGCGACACCGGAGGTCGCGCGATCGACGCCGGGCATCCGGACGGACGTACCGCGGTCTTCGTGGGCGATCTGGTCGACCGCGGCCCCGACACCCCGGGCGTGCTGCGATTGGTGATGGGCATGGTCGCGGCGGGAAACGCTCTGTGCGTCACCGGAAATCACGAGAACAAGCTGGTGCGGGCACTGGAGGGCAAGAAGGTCCGCCTCGCGCACGGGCTCGCCGAATCACTCGCGCAACTGGAGTACGAGGACGACGATTTCCGCAAGGCCGCCCTGGAATTCTGCCGGGGCCTGATCAGTCACTACGTGCTCGACGGCGGCAGGCTGGTGGTCGCGCACGCCGGGTTGAAGGAGCAATACCACGGCCGCGCCTCCGGCCGGGTCCGCGCCTTCGCCATGTACGGCGAATCCACCGGGGAGACCGACGAATACGGTCTGCCGGTGCGCTACCCGTGGGCCGAGGACTATCGCGGGCGCGCCACCGTCCTGTACGGGCACACACCGGTGACCGAACTGCGGTGGGTGAACAACACGCTGTGCCTGGACACCGGCGTCGTCTTCGGCGGCAGGCTCTCGGCGCTGCGTTACCCGGAACGGGAGCCGGTTTCGGTTCCCGCCGAACAGGTCTGGTACGAACCCGTGCGTCCGCTCGAGGCCACCACCATCGCGACCGCGGACGGTGTCGTCCGCCGCGATCCCGGCGTCCTCGATCTCGAGGACGTGCTCGGCAGACGGGTGGTGGAGACCCGCCACCACGGCCGCGTCGGCGTGCAGGAGGAGAACGCGGGTGCGGCCCTCGAGGTCATGAGCCGCTTCGCCATCGATCCGCGGTGGCTGATCTACCTGCCGCCGACCATGGCACCGTGTGCGACCTCCCGGCTCGACGGCTATCTGGAACATCCCGCGGAAGCCTTCTCCTACTTCCGCGCCGAGGGCGTCGATCGCGTGGTGTGCGAGGAGAAACATATGGGCTCGCGCGCGGTCGTCGTGGTGACGCGGTCGGCGCGGACCGCTCGCGATCGCTTCGGTATCGATGACGGCGGTACCGGTGCGATCTACACGCGGACCGGTCGCCCGTTCTTCGATGATCCCGCCGTCACCGCGGCGATCCTGACCCGGCTGCGCGCGGCCGCGGAGAAGGCGGGACTCTTCGAGGAAACGCATTCCGACTGGCTGTTACTGGACACCGAGCTCATGCCGTGGTCGGCCAAGGCCACGGGATTGCTGCGCACCCAGTACGCGGCGGTGGGCGCCGCCGCCCGCGCGGCGCTCGGATCGACCGCCGAAGTGTTGGCATCGGCCGCCGCGCGCGGTCTCGACGTCGCGGATCTGGCCGCGCGAACCGAGGCGCGCACGGCTGACGCGCACGCGTTCACCGCCGCATACGGCCGCTACTGCTGGCCGGTGGACAGTCTGTCCGGGTTGCGCGTCGCACCGTTCCAGATCCTGGCCGCTGACGGCGCGGTCTACGCGCGCCGCGATCACGAATGGCATCTCGCGCGGATCGATCGCCTCGTCGAGGCCGACCCGGAGCTGCTGGCCGGGACCGGGCGGGTATTCGTCGACCTGGCCTCGCCGGACAGCGAGGCCGCCGCCGTCGCCTGGTGGACGGCCCTCACCGCCGCTGGCGGCGAGGGCATGGTGGTGAAACCGTTCGACTCGATGGTCCATGGCGCGGCGAAGGCCGAGGAGGGACAGGACCCGACGGCGGCGTCGAGGTCCGGCCGCCTGGTGCAACCGGGGGTGAAATGCCGAGGTCAGGAGTACCTGCGCATCATCTACGGCCCGGAATACTCGCGCGAGCCGAATCTGGAGCGCCTGCGCAACCGTGGCCTCGGACGCAAACGATCCATGGCGCTGCGCGAGTACGCCCTGGGCCTGGAGGCACTGGATCGCTTCGTCGCGGGCGAACCGCTGTGGCGCGTGCACGAAGCCGTATTCGCGGTTCTCGCACTGGAATCCGAGCCCGTCGACCCGCGCCTGTAGTACGGAGCGGCCGGCGCGTGACCGCCGGACCCATCGTGTTCGACCACAATCGTCCGACCGGTATCTCGGAGCCCGCAACACGTGCGGCACATCCCGCTCCCGGACGATGTCCGCACTGATAAACTGCCGTGCTTCAAGGACTTTGGTGTCGACCGAGATCGAGGGGGCCGAACCCAGTGCGACCGGACGAGGCGCGCGGTGCGGGAGCCGGGGTATACGACGCCGCGGCGGCGGGTGAGTTCGGGATGCCGGAAGGCGCGGCACGACGACTCGAGGCCGCGTGCGACGTATTGATCGAAGGATTGCGGCAGGCCAGGGCCGCGGGGAGCGAACTGACCGAGGTTGCCGGCTTCTCGGAGCTGCCTTCGGGGAAGGCGCTGGCGCGCGGATTCGAGGAAAAGGGCGCGCAGTACCGCGAGGTACTTGCCGGATTGCAGGAGGCGGCATTGCGTTTGAAGGCGGGATACCTCGCGGCGGCGAATCTGTTCGAGGAGGCCGACGCGGCCAACCGAGCCGCGCTGCAGGTCGCGGCCGAGGAATTGGACGAGCGGCTATGACGCCGCCGGGCTGGCGGGAGGGCACCGACCCGCCGTACGTGCCGGATCGCGAAGCCTTCGACGCGTACACCCACGCGGAGATCTGGCACCTGGTGCGCGAGGCGTTGGACCCGGCCGCACTCGGGCGGACCGCCGACAGCTGGGCGAACGGCGCGACCGCACTCGAGTACCTGTTCGAGGCATTCGCCTCGGCGGTGCGGCAGGAGTTCGCGGACTGGAGCGGGCAGGCGGCGACGGCCGCTCGGGACTCCACCGAGGCCTTCGTCCGAGCCGGAGCCGCCGCGCAGGAGGTCTGCGCGGCGGTGCACCGGCTGATGGAGTTGAATTCCTCAGCGGCGCAGACAGTCCGGGATGCGATACCGGTGCCGGTCGCCCCGTACGCACCCGACCCGGACCCGGTACGCGAGGCCATCGATGGCGGACCGCGCAAGATGGCGCACGATATCGCCGCGGCGAGCGCGCTGGCCGACGCGCAGGACACGTTGACCTTCCTGTACAACTCGACACTGGTGGCTTCCGGTGATGCCGTGCCCGCGTTCGATGTGCCCGTTCGTGGAGAGATCGCGCGGTGAGGTGGGTTTTCACCCCGGACGAGTTCACCTATATCTGGTCTGTCGAGACCGGGCTCGATCGTCGCCCCTACCCGATCGACATGGCCCACCGCGGCACCGTCCGCAGCGAGAACGACTGGGAGAAGCTCAAACTCGCCGACCGTTTCCGGCGCAACGGCGATCCCGACCTGACCGGCGCACTCACGCTGTGCGCCCGCGGTGATGTCACGACGCTCACCCTCTCCGGTGACCGCTACGGCGCCGACGGCCGGGCCGAGGAGCCGATCCTCGCCTTCGGCGCCACCCATCTGACGTGGGGAACCGTGCTTGTCGCCGGTCCGTGCGACGTGACGGTCATCGCCTGTCATGCCCGCCGGGTGCCCCAGCACCTCGTCGCGGCGATGGGAGCGGCCCCGGCGGGCAGGCTCGCCCCCATGCGGGAACCGCGCGAGGCCGTGCTCTACGACGATCCCAACAACTGGGGGCAGTCCGAGGAGGCGGAACGCGCCGCCGCCTTCCGCCGGACCCTGCATCGGCCGATCGATGCCCGCGGCTTCATCACCGTGACGGTTGCGCCCGAGGAGCCGATGTCCCCGCCGACTCGGCACCGCACCTGGCTCGACTTCACCGACGACGGCCGGTATCTGCTCACCACGAGCGCCGATCTGAGCCTCACCCCCGTCACCGACAGCGCCCTGCACACGCAACTCACACGTCTTGCGGTCATCCGCTGACCCGCGAGCCAACACCACCGATACGTTGTTACCGGTCGGTTTCGGGTCACGAATAGGAGCGAATGATTCTCGGTCCGGATTTCCCGGCCGATCCCCCACATCGAACCCGATCTGCCACGAGCCATCCCGCGCCGCCCCGCGTTCACACCTCGGCCGGACAGGCACTGAGCTGGCCCGGAGTGCGTCGCACGAGTACGCGGGAGCATGGTCGGCATGAACGTCGGCATGAACATGGAATCACCGCGAATCGAATTTGCTCGGGGCGTGTCGCTCGCGGCACGCCGAGTTCTCCCCACATCACGGCTAATCCACAGTTTCGCTGGCGCCGGTACATCGACTATTAATGGCATGTGCCGTTCTCACGTGTGATCACTTGCCAGGCCTCGAATCTCCCCCGGCTGGAGTCGAGGTGACGATAGAGCATCCCATTGAGGACGAAGTCGGTCAGCTGGCGAGGCGGGTCGAAAAGGCCCGAGGCCGACTGGCATACCAGTTCGACCCGGCGCTGACCCAGGCGCTCTCCGAGGACGAACTGCACGAAGAACGTGATCTCGCCGAGAAGATTCGCGGCCAGGATCGTGCACAGCGCTGGAAACAGGCGCAGGCCGCCGCCGCTGCCGCCGACCGTGCCCGACAGACCACCGAAGAGATCGAGAAGGCCGACATCAGAGATCTACTGGTCGCCCGTAAGGCGATAGCCGCCCAACGGCGGGAATCGAGTCCACACGCCAAACTGGCGTCGCTGTACCGGCATCGGTCGTGGTCACTGCGCGCACTGGCAGGCGTGGTCGGCGCGGGCATGCTCTGGTCCGCGGTCAACGTTCAGCACAACATCGCCCCCGGCGGGCCTACCGATCCGCTCTACTGGTTCAGCTACCTCATCGAGGCGATGATCAGCGTCTGCTTGATCATCATCATGATCGGCACCAACAAGGTCTCCGAATGGGGCGTCGTCGACAACCGCGGCCAGGTCGTCACGGCCGAGGTCGCCCTGCTCACCCTGACCGTCGGCCTGAACACCTACCCCTATGTGCGCGGCGGACAGTGGTTCGACGCGGGAGTGCACGCGGTCGCGCCGGTGATGATCGGTGTCGCCCTGCTCATCCACGACGCCGCGAGCGCGCGGTACGGGCTCGCCATCGCGCGCGCTACCGACCAGGTGCGCGACCTGCCCGATCCGGCCGAAGTGATCCGAAACAGGCTGCCCGATCTCGCCACCTATCGTCCGATGGCGATGGAACTCGGTCCGCAGCCCGTCGTGATCGAGGCCGAGCCGGAACCCGATCCCGAGCCCGCCGTCGAATTGTCCGAGGCGGAAGAGGAACAGCCGACCGACGAGGTCGAAGAGGTCGCCGCCGAGCAGGACGACGCGCCGACCGAGCAACTGCGGGTGGAGTCCTCCCCGGCGCAGGCCAAACCCGCCGCCCCGGCACCGGCACTTGCCGCCAAGGAACCCGCAGCCGCCGAAGCACCCGTCGCGCAGCCCGAGAAGCGCCGCGCCCCCGCCGCTTCCGACAAGGCTCCGGCACGTGAGATCAACGGCGCGGTCCCCAAGATCCTCGAGGGCCGTCCGATCGCCACGACCAAGCCCGAGGTACCCCAGCCGCCGAAACGGCCTTCGACGTCGCCGACACCGGCCCAAAAGCCCGCCGTCGCATCGGTTGCCGAGACCGAGCCGGTCAAGGCCGTTCCGCCGCCCGTCGAAAAGCCCGCTGTCAAAGCGACCGCACCCGCGAGCCCTGCCAAGGGCATCCGCAAGGTGGCCCCGGCGAAATCGCGCGCAAACGGCACCGCGTCCAACGGCACCGCGTCCAACGGCACCGTGTCGAAAAGCGATTCCCGTCCCGCCGCCGCGACGGCCAAGAACGGCAAGGAAACCCCCGCCGTTCCCGCCAAGCCGGATCTGCAGGTCGTCCCCGCTCCCGACCCGATCCACGACACCGGCCAATTCCGCATCGCCGAACTCCTCGAACAGGAACTCGCCGAACTCCAGGCGGAGCGACGCCGCGCCCGCACCAGCAGGCAGCGCTGACGGTTCGGCACCAGCGCCGGTGAGCATCGAAGACCACCGGCGCGCGAAACCGCTGTCGAAGACCACGACCTCGTCGCGCCACGATACTCAGGTGGACGCCCTCGCGACCTCCGGTCGAACTGCCGAAATATGAGCAGGGCCACTGAGCAGGGCCACTGTGAGCACGGCCACTGAGCAGGGCCGGAAGAATCGAATCTGTGTCGGGGTGACAGGATTTGAACCTGCGACCCTCCGCTCCCAAAGCGGATGCGCTACCAAGCTGCGCTACACCCCGTGACCTCGTCGCGGATCGGCCGACGTCGAGGATGAATTCTTGCGTGGAGCGGGTGACGGGAATCGAACCCGCACCATCAGCTTGGAAGGCTGAGGTTCTACCATTGAACTACACCCGCAGGCATACGACATCGATGGGATCGCCACGATGTCGTGTGCGCACCGACTGTACCGAATCATCCCCGGAAAATGCCAATCGCCCCCGAGTCCGGGGCTGTGCCGCAGGTCATGGTGGGCCGTGCCGGCGGAACGGGTCACTCACTCCCGTGATCGGGTGCTGGTGTGTAACGTCGTTCCATGGTGAATTCACGGGGTAGCCGCCGGTCCGCGGGCGGGAACAGCGTCCGTCCCCGCGCACATCCGGCGTGTCCCCGCGCACATCCGGCGTGTCACAGCGCGACTCTCCAGCGAACCGAAATTCATGTGTAACAACCGGGCGGCCGAAACGATCACACATCCGATCGCCACTCGCCAAGGACCGAAAACTCGTTGTTAAACGCCGTTTTTCAGGCCCGAGTGGCTTGCTAGGATCCTTTTTGCCGGACGGGGGTATCTGGAAAGGGGGCGGTGAACGTGCACCGAGCTAGGTGGACCCAACCGCATAGCAGTAGTGATCGGGGTGAAGCCGGCACCTGTGCTCGCACAGTGCACCCGGGTACCGACGTCACCCGCGCCGGGTGAGTGCGATGGCAGCGGACATCGAACCACCCGTCGGCGCGATGGCGCGCGCCTGGGCACGTGCGGTCTGCGCGGAGCCCGGCTCACACACGTCACCACAGCATTTGGAACCCGTCCTGATCCAGATCGTGCAACGGCTGCTCGAGCTGGCCAGGTCCGAGCCGTTTCCGGTACCGGAGGCCAGGCAACTCGGCGCGCTGCTGGCCGAGCCGCCCTTCGAGCGGACCCGAATGCTTGCCCAGGCCAGCCGCTGGCTGCTCGGTTTCCCGTCGGGCAGGCCGGGGTCGCTTGTCGCCACCCGCTGGCCGTTCATCGCCAGCCAGGCCATCGACAGCTACGCCCAGGCCCTCCAGGAACGTGCTCTCGACCAGCAGAAACAGAATATCTCGGCGCAGGTGTCGCAGCGGGTCCAGGAGATCGCCGCGCTCCAACATCGGCTGCGACACGAAGCCACCCACGACGCGCTCACCGACCTCGCGAACCGCACCCTCCTGCAGGACAAGGTCCGGCGCATGGCCGCCGACCCGAACAGCAATGTCGGTCTGCTGCTGATCGACCTGGACCGGTTCAAGCAGATCAACGACGGTTACGGGCACGCGGTCGGCGACGAGGTACTCGTCGAGCTGGCGAATCGGCTGCGCGAGACCTGTCCGCCGGACACGGTGATCTGTCGCTACGGCGGCGACGAATTCGTGTTGGCGGTCAACCGGGATTACCACACGGTGGCCGAAATCGCGCACCGGATCGTCCTCGCACTGCGTGATCCGGTGTGGTCGACGGCAGGTCCGGTCCCGGTGTCGGCCAGTGTCGGCACGGCCCACAACCCGCCGGGCATGCCGTGCGATTTCACGGATCTGTTGCGCCGGGCCGATCGCGCGATGTACTCGGCCAAAACCGCGGGTGGCCGCCGCTTCGCTTTCTCGGATTCCGACGAACCGGAGATCGACGCCGCTGTCGCGGGCTGAGATCTCCGGTAACAAGTGTCCGGCGACGCGGAGGCGCACTGCGGCCTCCGGGCCTATTGGGGGAAACCAAGTACGGCAGGGGATGTTTCGTCCCGCAGCGGCCCGCTGAGGTCTATCTGCGGCCCCTTCGACGTCGACTACCCGCGTGCTCGCGTCGATCAACCAGGTTGACAGCCGGGGCACCAGAACAGATTCCGCCCCTCCAGCACGGCATGGGCCACCGTCGACCCGCATACCCGGCACGCCGCACCCGGACGCCGGTACACGTAGGTCCTCGGCCGGTCCGGCGCGTAGGACGGCTCGCCGTGATCGTGTTCGGGCCGCACCACGTGCATGAGCCCGGTCGCCACCCCCACCGGCATCAATTCGACCAGGTCCGACCAGATCGCTTCCCACTCTTGGGCACTCACATCGAGACCAGGCCGATACGGCGAGATACCTTGCCGGAACAGCACTTCGGCCCGATAGACATTGCCGACACCCGCGATCACCGCCTGGTCCATCAGGAGCGCGCCGATCGGCCTGCGCGAGCGGCGGATTCGCCGCAACGGCTGTTGCGGATCGGCGTCGGGCCGCAGCGGGTCGGCGCCGAGACGCTCGGTGAGCGCCTCCACCTCCGGCGGCAGCAGGATCTCGCAGGCGTTGGGCCCGCGCAGATCGGTCCCGAAACCGGATTCGCCGCCTTCGCCCGCCCCGATCATCCGCATCCGTACCTGACCGATGGGCGCTGCCATCGGAAGGTCGGAGTCGTAGAACTTTCCGTAGAGGCCCAGGTGGATGTGCACCGTCACCCCCGACTCATAGTGGTGCAGTAAATGTTTCCCGTGCGCCTCGGAGCGGGTCAGCACCTGTCCGTCGACCAGCGCGGCGCCCTCCGCGAACCGGCCCTGCGGACTGGACACCCGCACCACACCCCCGGCGAACCGCCGCTCATGCAGGAGTGCCAGCCGATGCAGAGTATGCCCTTCCGGCATGCGAGTCAGGCGATGGCGGGCGGGACGCCGGTCTTCTCGTACTCGGCCAGGATGTCGATGCGCCGCTGATGCCGCTCCTCGTCCGACCACGGGGTCGACAGGAACGCGTCGACGATGGCGAGGGCTTCCTCGGTGCTGTGCATCCGGCCGCCGATTCCGATCAGTTGAGCGTTGTTGTGCTGGCGCGCCAATTGCGCGGTCTCCACGCTCCAGGCAAGTGCGCAGCGAGCGCCCGGCACCTTGTTGGCAGCGATCTGCTCGCCGTTGCCGCTGCCGCCGAATACCAGGCCGAGACTGCCGGGATCGGCCACGGTGCGGCGGGCCGCTTCGATGCAGAAGGCGGGGTAGTCATCGAGCGCGTCGTACTCGAGGGCGCCGCAGTCGACGACTTCGTGGCCCGCCTGCTCCAAATGGGCCTTGACGTGATTCTTCAGTTCGAAACCGGCGTGGTCGGCACCCAGGTATACGCGCATGGTGCGATTCTCTCAGGCCCGTTAACGGCGACGACGTGGGGGGATGAATACAGTTCATGACCATGCAGTCCGATGACCGACCACCGTCGAAACCGACCCTGGAACCCGGTAGCGAGCAGAACGGTTCGAATCCGGTGACGGGTCTGGTTGGCTGGAATCCCGCGAGCGGACCGCCCGGATGGGTGCCGGGATACCAGTCACCCGCGCCGATGCCCCCTGCCGGGCCGATCCATCCCACGCGCGGTCTCTCACCGTTCGGCATACCCGCGCGACACATTCTCGAGATACCGCTGCTCGCCGTCATCGTCGTGCTGACCGGGCTGTTCTTCGTGCTCGGACCGCTGATGACGCTCGCGGGTTGGATCCCGGTCCAGATCACGGCGCCGCTGATCCTCGCGCCGCTCATCCTGTGGTTGCAGCGCGGGCTGCTGTTCGCGAGCCTGCGGACCAGCGGAGTGAAGATCACACCGACCCAGTTCCCCGACGCGCACCGGATGGTGACCGAGGCCGCCGCCCGATTCGGCATGGCGACGGTGCCCGACGCCTACGTGGTGCTCGGCAACGGCGCGATCAACGCCTTCGCCTCTGGACACGGTTTCCGGCGTTTCATCGCCGTCAACAGCGACCTCTTCGAAATCGGCGGAGCCGCACGCGATCCCGACGCCCTCGCCTTCATCATCGCTCACGAGGTCGGACATATCGCCGCGGGCCACGTCTCCTATTGGCGCTGGCTCGGCATGTACGTCCTGCCGTATCTGCCGATTCTCGGCGGATCACTGCAGCGAGCGCAGGAGTACACCGCCGACAATTACGGCTACTGCTATCGCCACCAGGGCGCTTCGGGCGCGATGCGCGCTCTCGCCGGGGGCAAGTACCTGAACACGCTGGTCGGCTTCGACGAGATGGCGGATCGCGCCCCCGCCGAACGCGGATTCTTCGTGTGGCTCTACAACGGATTGGTCAGTCACCCGGTACTGACCTGGCGCATGTGGGCCCTGCGCGATCGGAGTAAACACGGCAACCTCCTGTGGCGTCCGAATCCGAAGATCGCGCTTCCGCTGCACACGGGATTCGCGCCGCCCACCGGTGGTGGCGATCCCCGGCAGAGCGGATACCTATCGCAGGGCGGCCATACCCCTGCCTCCTACTGGTCGACCCCGCCGCCGTCCTGACCGATCGGGGTGCGGCGATCGCCGTCACCACACCCCTGCTGCTCGTCAGTCGAAGACCGGCCCCTCGGTCCTGGTCCGCTTCAGCTCGAAGAAGTGCGGGTACGACGCCAGCGCGACCACACCGTCCCAGACCTTGCCCGCGTCTTCACCGCGCGGAATGCGCGAGAGCACCGGGCCGAAGAAGGCGATCCCGTTGACGTGGATGGTCGGGGTGCCGACATCCTCGCCGACCTTGTCCATCCCCGCGTGGTGGCTCGCACGCAGCGCCTCGTCGAATTCGGTGCTCTCGGCGGCCTGCGCCAACTCGGCGGGCAGTCCCACCTCGGCGAGCGAATCCGCGATGACGGCGGCCAGCGATTCGGTGCGGGTCGGGCGCTCGTATTCGTCCTTGCGCTCGTGGATGCGGGTGCCCATCGCGGTGTAGAGCGGGGAGAGCACCTTGTCGCCGTGTTCCTTCGCGGCGGCGATCGCCACCCGCACCGGACCCCAGCCGCTCGACAGCAGTTCCCGGTACTGCTCCGGCAGGTCGTCGCGATTCTCGTTGAGGACCGACAGGCTCATGACGTGGAAACGCGCCTCGATATCGCGGACCTTCTCGACTTCGAGAATCCAGCGGGAGGTAATCCAGCACCACGGGCACAGTGGGTCGAACCAGAAGTCGGCAACATCTCTCTCAGCCGTGTCGGTCACGGGTTGGTCCTCTCGATTCGGATGCTCGGAGGCGGCGAAACCAACGCCGCTATCGGGAGCAACCACCTCGCTCGGCGATTCGTTCCCACGCCGCCGTTTTCTCGCCGATCTACCGTCATTGCCCCGGATACGCGATCGGGGCCGCCCGGTATCAGTACGCTCGAGGGGCAGGAATCCGGTTCCCTCAGACAAGGAGTCCGCAATGACCTCGCAGCGTCGTTTCCTCATCGTCGGCGGTGGCCTCGCAGCCGCCAAACTCGCCGAAGCCCTGCGGGAGAACGATTTCGACGGGGTGGTGACGGTGATCGCCGCCGAGGAACATCTGCCCTACGAACGACCGCCGTTGTCCAAGGAACATCTGCTCGGCAAGAAGGCCTTCGACGAATTCATCGTCGATCCGGCCCAGTGGTATCGCGACCACAATATCGATCTGCGGCTCGGCACCACGGTCACCGCGATCGACCGTGCGGCCAAGACCGTCACGCTGCCGGACGGTTCGACCCTGAACTACGACAAGCTGGCCCTGGCCACCGGTTCGACGCCGCGCAAGCCGCCGCTGACCGGTGTCGACGCGCCCAACGTGTACACGCTGCGCACGATCGATGATTCCGACACCCTCATCGAACTGTTCGGCCAGGACGGCAGCCTCGCCATCATCGGCGCGGGCTGGATCGGCCTGGAAGTGGCCGCCGCCGCGCGGGCCGCCGGACTCGCCGTCACCGTGGTCGAATCCGCCGAACAGCCGCTGCTCGGGGCGCTGGGACCGGAGATGGGCGCGGTATTCGCCGATCTGCACACCTCCCACGGCGTCGATCTGCGCCTCGGCGCGCAGGTCAGCGAGATCACCACCCGCGATAGCGGCGAGGCCGTACTCGCGAACGGCCTTCGCCTCGGCGATGGCAGCACCGTCACGGCGGACGCGGTACTCGTCGCGGTCGGCGCGCGGCCGAATATCGAACTCGCGGCCGACGCGGGACTCGCGGTCGACAAGGGCGTTCTGGTCGACGAGAGTCTGCTGACCAGCGATCCGGATATCGTCGCCGTCGGCGATATCGCCGAACAATCCCATCCCCTGCTCGATCGGCGCGTCCGGGTGGAACATTGGGCGAACGCGCTCAACCAGCCCGCCGTCGCCGCCGCGACCATGCTCGGCAAATCCGCGCGCTACGACCGGCTGCCCTACTTCTTCACCGACCAGTACGACCTCGGGATGGAGTACATCGGATATGCCGCGCCCGGCGAATACGACAGGGTCGTGGTACGCGGCGATACCGCGACGCGCGAATTCGTCGCCTTCTGGCTCGCTGCCGACAACCGCGTACTGGCCGGGATGAATGTCAACGTGTGGGACGTGACCGACCGGATCAAGGAACTCGTCACCGCGGGTGAGCCGGTCGATCCGGACACACTGGCCGACACCTCGATTCCACTATGAGCCGGATCACACGCTGCGATCCGCCGGTAGGTCGAAACCACGTCGCCGGTTCCGACCTACCGTCGAGAGCGTCGAAGGGGCGCGCCGACCGGCAAGGAGCCGAACCGTGAAGTACATGCTGCTGAAGACCTACAGCGATGCCGCCTACTGCGATGTCCCCATCAACGAATGGCCGCCGGAGGACATCGTGGCGCACATGGAATTCCAGAAGGCGCTCGGCGAGCAACTCGCCCGGTCCGGCGAATTGATCGACGCGCAGGGCCTGGCCGGGCCCGACGAGGCCCGCGTAGTGAATTCCGACGGCCGATCGGCGCCGGTGGTCACCGACGGCCCCTTTCCCGAAACCAAGGAATTCCTGGCCGGATATTGGATTGTCGATGTAGACAGCCCGGAACGGGCGCTGGAAATCGCCGCACAGGCCTCCGCCGCCCCCGGCCCCGGCGGCAAGCCGATCGGCGAACGCATCGAGGTGCGGGCGGTCATGAGCGCGCCCGCGTCCCAGCAGTAGCCGATCCCCGCCGGTGACCGACATCCTGTCGCGGGAATCCGAGGATCTGCTGCGTGAGCTGGCGCCGCAGGTCCTCGGCACCCTGGTCCGGCGTTTCGGGGATTTCGACTCCGCCGAGGACGCGGTGCAGGAGGCCATGCTGGCGGCGGCCACCCAATGGCCCGCGGACGGGCTGCCGGAGAATCCGCGCGGATGGCTGATCCAGGTGGCGCAGCGGCGGATGGCCGACGCGGTGCGCGCGGAGGCGGCGCGCAGACGTCGCGAGAACACTGTTGTCGACCGCGAGGTGCCCGATCAGGAGACGATCGACCGTGACGACACCCTCGCCACATATTTCCTGTGTTGCCACCCCGCCCTGACCTCGGCCAGTTCGATCGCCCTCACGCTACGGGCGGTCGGCGGTCTGACCACCGCGGAGATCGCGCACGCCTTCCTCCTGCCCGAAGCCACCATGGCGCAGCGGATCTCGCGCGCGAAGAAGCGGCTTTCGGCGCTGGACCGGCCCTTTGCCCGGCCCGGCGACGCCGCGTGGCGGGAGCGGCTCGGCCCGGTCCTGCACGTGCTGTATCTGATCTTCACCGAGGGCCACACCAGCAGTGCCGGTCCCGATCTGCATCGCGCCGACCTGTCCGGTGAGGCGATCCGGCTGACCCGCGCCATCCACCGACTGCTGCCCGGTGATACCGAGGTCACCGGGCTGCTGGCGTTGATGCTGCTCACCGACGCCAGACGCACGGCGCGCACCGGCCGCTACGGCGAACTGATCCCGCTCGCCGAACAGAACAGGGCGCTGTGGAATCGGCCGCACATCAGCGAGGGGATCCGGCTCACCACGGGCACGCTCGCACAGGGACTGTCGGGTCCTTACCAGGTGCAGGCCGCGATCGCCGTGTTGCACGCCAAGGCATTACGCGCCGAGGACACCGATTGGCCGCGCATCCTCGAGCTGTACAACCTGTTCGAGCACATCTCCCCCAACCCGATGGTGACGCTCAACCGCGCCGTCGCCGTGGCCATGGTCGCCGGTCCGGCCGCTGGACTCGCGGTCGCCGAAACGCTCGACAAGCCGCTGGCGGACAACCACCGGCTCGACGCCGTCCGCGGTCACCTCTACGAGATGGCGGGTGACTACCCCGCCGCGATCGCCGCCTATATCGCGGCCGCCGGTCGCACCACGAGCACCCCGGAACGCGACTACCTGACTCTGCGCGCCGCCCGCCTGCGCGAAGAACACACCGATTGACGATCGAGGACGGATGCGCGGTGTGCGATCCGGGGGCAGACTGCTCGCGTGGCAGACAAAACCAGCGCGGGAGTCCTGCTGTTCCGTCGCGGCACCGGCGACACCGAAGTCCTCATCGGGCATATGGGTGGTCCGTACTTCGCCCGCAAGGACGACGGCGCGTGGTCGATCCCCAAGGGCGAATACATCGCGGAGGACGAGGACGCACGGGCGGCGGCGAGTCGCGAATTCATCGAGGAGCTCGGCCTTCCCGTCCCCGAGGGCGAATGGATCCCCCTCGGGGACGTGCGCTACGGCAAGAAGATCCTCACCGTGTGGGCGGTCGAGGCCGATCTCGATCCCGGTCTGGTGGTGCCCGGCACCTTCGAGATGGAGTGGCCGCCGCGTTCGGGGCGGATGGCCGAATTCCCGGAGATCGATCGGACCGACTGGTTCGACCTGGCCACCGCCCACGACAAAATGACCAAAGGCCAGCGCCCCTATCTGGATCGCCTCGCGCGGCTGCTAGGCGCGGAATAACTCGTTCAGCGCCAGGTCAGGCCGGTGATGAGTTCGTATGCCTCGATGTACTTGCGCCGCGTGGCGTCGACGATATCGGCGGGAATCTCGGGACCGGGGGGCTCCTTGTCCCATCCGGTCGAGGTCGACCAGTCCCGGACGAACTGCTTGTCGAACGAGGGCTGGGCCCGGCCCGGCTCCCACTGATCGGCGGGCCAGAAACGTGACGAGTCCGAGGTCAGCACCTCATCGCCGAGGGTGAACACGTCGCCATCCCAGCCGAATTCGACTTTGGTGTCGGCGATGATCACACCTGCGCCCGCGGCATGTTCCGCGCCGCGCAGGTAGATGTCGAGGGTGGTGTCGCGCAACAGTTCGGCGACCTCGCGCCCCTCCTGGTTCACCACGTCGGCGAAGGTGATCGGCTCGTCGTGACCGACCGATGCCTTACTCGTCGGAGTGAAGATCGGTTCGGGCAGTCTGTCGCCGTCACGCAGGCCCGGCGGCAGCGCGATACCGGAGACGGTGCCGGTGACCAGGTATTCGTTCAACCCGCCGCCCGTCAGGTAGCCGCGGGCGATGCATTCGACCTGGATCATCTTCAGCGGTTTCACCCGGATGCCGCGACCCGCGAATTCCGCCGGCACATCGGTCACCGAGAGGACATGGTTGGGCACATCGGAGAAGTAGTCGAACCACCAGTTCGACAGTTGGGTGAGCAGCGCGCCCTTGTCCGGAATCGGCGTCGGCAGGACCACGTCGTACACCGAAACCCGATCGGAAGCGACGAGGAGCAGGGTGTCGCCGTCCTCGTACAGGTCGCGCACCTTTCCGGCGTGCACATGCTTCAACGTCGAGCCTCCGAATCCGTTGCTGATGAACCTGCGCTGACACCGAACAATACCGCCGTGGCGGCACCCGCTACGCGGCGCGGCCCCGGTCCGGACGGCTAGGGTTGGCCGGGAAAGTCCCGCGCGAGCGGCCACGCAGTGGTGGCATTGTGGGTGCTGCCCGTGCCGTTCTTCGACCACGAAGGAGACTCATGTCCGCACCCAACCTGACTCGCGAGCAGGCGATCGAACGCGCCGCGACAGTGCAGGTCGAGAACTACCGCATCGAACTCGACCTGACCGACGGGTCGGGCAAGCCGGGCGAACAGACCTTCTCCTCGCGCACCACGGTCACCTTCACCGCGACGCCGGGCGCGAGCACCTTCATCGATATCGTCGCGCGCGGAGTGCGCGCCGCGGTGCTCAACGGCACACCGATCGACGTGTCGGATTACGACGAGTCGACCGGCATCACACTCGCCGATCTCGCCGAGCGCAACGAACTCGTCGTCGAAGCCGACTGCGAGTACTCCCACACCGGCGAGGGCCTGCACCGCTTCGTCGATCCGACCGACGACGCGGTCTACCTCTACTCGCAGTTCGAGACCGCCGACGCCAAGCGCATGTTCGCCTGCTTCGACCAGCCCGACCTGAAGGCCACCTTCGATATCGCCGTCACCGCCGCGCCGGATTGGAAGGTCATCTCCAACAGCGCCGCCGTCGACACCCTGCGCGCCGATCCCGGTCATTATCTGTTCCGCACCACACCGCGGATGAGCACCTACCTGGTCGCCCTGATCGCGGGTCCGTACGCGGAATGGACCGACGCCTACACCGACGAGCACGGCAACATCCCGCTCGGCATCTACTGCCGCGCGTCGCTGGCCGCCCATATGGACGCCGAGCGACTGTTCACCGAAACCAAACAGGGATTCGGCTTCTACCACGCGAATTTCGGCGTGCCCTACGCCTTCGGGAAATACGACCAGCTGTTCGTCCCCGAATTCAACGCGGGCGCGATGGAGAACGCGGGCGCGGTGACCTTCCTGGAGGATTACGTCTTTCGGTCCAAGGTGACCAGGGCCTCCTACGAGCGGCGCGCCGAGACGGTGCTGCACGAGATGGCGCATATGTGGTTCGGCGATCTGGTCACCATGAAGTGGTGGGACGACCTGTGGCTCAACGAATCCTTCGCCACCTTCGCCTCCGTGCTCTGCCAATCCGAGGCCACCGAATACACCAACGCCTGGACCACTTTCGCCAATGTGGAGAAGTCTTGGGCGTATCGCCAGGATCAGCTGCCCTCCACCCACCCGATCGCCGCTGATATCCCGGATCTGGCGGCGGTCGAGGTCAATTTCGACGGAATCACCTACGCCAAGGGCGCGTCGGTACTCAAACAGCTGGTCGCCTACGTCGGGCTGGAGCCGTTCCTGGCGGGCCTGCGCGCGTACTTCGCCGATCACGCCTACGGCAACGCCACCTTCGACGATCTGCTGGCGGCGCTGGAGAAATCCTCCGGGCGCGACCTGTCCACCTGGGGTGCGCAGTGGCTCAAGACCACGGGCCTGAATATTCTCCGCCCCGACTTCGAGGTCGATCCCGGCGGTCGGTTCACCCGGTTCTCCGTCATCCAGGAGGGCGCGCAGCCCGGCGCGGGTGAGCAGCGCGTGCATCGGCTGGCCATCGGCGTCTACGGCGAGCGGGACGGACGGCTGGTGCGCACCAACCGTGTCGAACTCGATCTGGAGGCGGCCGAGCGCACCGAGGTTCCCGAACTGGTCGGCGTGGAGCGCGGACAGTTCGTCCTCATCAACGACGACGACCTCACCTACTGCTCGGTGCGGCTCGACCCGGACTCACTCGACGTCGTCCTGCATCGCATCCACGACATCGTCGAACCGCTGCCCCGCACGCTGGCATGGTCGGCCGCCTGGGAGATGACGCGGCAGGCCGAGATGCGCGCCCGCGATTTCGTCGCCCTGGTGGAACGCGGCGTCGGCGCGGAATCGGAAATCGGTGTGGTGCAACGCCTGTTGATGCAGGCGCATACCGCCATCGGCAGTTACGCCGATCCCGGCTGGGCCAGCGAACACGGCTGGCCCGGATTCGCCGACACCCTGCTGGCGGCGGCCCGCGCGGCCGAACCGGGTTCGGACCATCAGCTCGCGTTCGTCAACTCCCTCACCGCCGCGAAACTCGACCCACGGCACACGGAGGTACTGCGCGCGCTGCTCGACACCAATCCGGCCGCGGCGGGTCTGAGCGGTCTCGAGATCGATACCGACCTGCGCTGGCGCATCGTGACCGCGCTGGCGGCGGCGGGCGATATCGATAGCGACGGCACGGACACTCCCGTCATCGACCAGGAACTCGCCAACGATCCCACCGCGGCCGGTAAGCGGCAGGCCGCCGCGGCGGCGACCGCGCGCCCGATCGCGGAGGTCAAGGAACAAGCGTGGGCAACCGTGATGGGCGACGACGCCGTCCCCAACATCACCGCCCGTTCCATCGTCGGCGGTTTCGCTCCCGCGGGCCAGGGTGATCTGCTCGGGTCCTACGTCGAGCGGTACTTCGCCGAGGTCCCCGGGGTCTGGGAACGTCGCTCCAGCGAGGTGGCGCAAACCGTCGTCGTCGGGCTGTACCCGTCGTGGGCCATCAGCGACGAGGCCGTGGCCATCGCCGACAAATTCCTGTCCGGTGACCATCCCCCGGCCCTGCGACGCCTGGTCAGCGAGGGTAAGGCCGGTATCGAGCGGGCGCTGCGCGCCAGGGCGTTCGACGCCGGATAGACGCCGAACGGGCCCGGATTCCAGGGCATCCGGGCCCGTATGAGCACACGAATACGTATCGGTGCTGCGGAACTCAGCGACCGATCGCGGCGGCCATCACGCGGATCGCCGAGACCAGTCCGTCGATCATCTCGCCCTGCCGGAACGAACTCAGCGCGGCGGTGACACCGAGCTGGCAGACGCGGTCGTTGGCACGATCGGCCACATCGGCACCCGAGCGGACCTCGATGGCCTTGTCATTGGGGGACACGGCGATGAGCACCGACCGCGCCGCTTCGGGGGTGGTGGGGAAGATCGCGTCCACACCTGCCGCCGGGTCGGCACCCAGGTCGCCGATGTAGATGTTGAAACGCACCTTGGTCGCCCTGGTCGCCTCGGTGAGGACGTTATCGATGGCGAGCCGTTCGTTATCGCTGAACGGCACCTCCTTGAATACGTCCCCGGCCTCGTGCACACCCGAGACACGGCCGCTGCTGGTGAGGGCGTATCCGTGCGGCAGGTCGGATTCGACCACCGCGGGCCACTTAGAATTTGCCACTTGCCCGGCCTCCGATCAGGTCCGCCTCGGCGGCTTCGATGGCGGCATGACCGCCATGCGACGCCTCGGTGTGGTGACCGTGTCCGGTCACCTCGTCGGTGGCACTCCACAGCACCGGCGGCTGGGTCCACTTCTGACCGAGGTCGAAGTGGGCCGGCTTGTCACCAGCGAGTGGCTTACCGAGATACGACAATCCGGCGATCGCGCCGTATATCACCAGCGGGATGCCGACGAAGATCAGCACTGTCTCGAGAATGCTCACGGATCAACGGTATCCGATCGGCTGTAGTAGATCATCCAGTGGTCGGGCAGCGGCACCTCCGTGTCGGCTCAGACCAGCCACGCCGCGGCGTTCGGCGGCAGCTGAGCGTTCTGTAGCGCCGCGCTGGCCAGCAGCAATTCGCCGGGCGGCAGCGGAATCGGAGCCGTCGTGGCGTTGAGTACGCACACCAGTCCGCCCGGCCTGCGAAATGCGAGGCATCCCTTCGGGCTGCCGTACCATTCGACGCCGTCACCCGCGAATTCCGGGCGAGCCCCGCGCAGCTCGATCGCCATCCGGTACAGCGATACCGTCGAGCCGAGCTCCTCCAGCTGCGCCTCCACGGTCAGTTGTGCCCACTCCGCGGGTTCTGGCAACCACGACTGTTCGGCGGCGGTGAAACCGAACGGCGGGGTGTCGCCCTCCCACGGCAGCGGAACCCGGCAGCCATCGCGCCCACGATCGGTACGTCCCGACCGTTCCCACACCGGATCCTGGAGGAGGTCCTCGGGCAGGTCGTCCACGTTGGGCAGACCCAGTTCCGAGCCGTTGTAGAGGAAGACCGATCCGGGCAGCGCGAGCTCGATCATCATCATCGCCTTGGCCCGCTCGACGCCGACGACGCCGCCGCCGTAGCGGGTGACCTCACGTTCGATGTCGTGATTGGACAGGGTCCAGGTCGGCGTCGCACCCACCGGGACCACCGCCGCGAGTGAGTTATCGATGGCCGCGCGCACCGATTCCGCGTTGAACTCGGTCTCGGCGAGACGGAAGTTGAAGGCCAGATGGAGCTCGTCGGAGCGCACGTACTCGCCGAAGCGGGCGTTGTCGTCGACCCACACCTCGCCGATGGATACCGCGTGCGGATATTCGTCGAGCACCTTGCGGAAACGGCGATGGATATCGTGCACGCCCGGGTTGTTGAAACGCGGATCGTCGTCGTCGTGCACCAGCATCTTGGTGGAGACGTTCGCCATATCGGGCAGGCCGGGAGGTTTGGCCATGCCGTGGGCCACGTCGATCCGGAACCCATCGATCCCGCGATCGAGCCAGAATCGCAGGGTCTGCTCGAAATCGGCGATGACCTCGGGATTCTCCCAGTTCAGATCCGGCTGCTCGGGCGCGAAGATATGTAGGTACCACTGGCCGGGGGTGCCGTCGGGTTCGGTGATCCGCGTCCAGGCGGGGCCGCCGAAGATACTCGGCCAGTTGTTCGGCGGCTCGGAGCCGTCGGGCCCGCGACCGTCACGGAAGATGTAGCGCGCGCGTTCCCCGCCGCCGGGGGCGCCCGCGCGCGCCGCGGCGAACCAGGGGTGCTGATCGCTGGTGTGATTGGGCACCAGATCCATGGTGATCTTGATGCGCCGGGCGTGTGCCTCGGCGATCAGGGCGTCCATCGCGGCCATACCGCCGAACAGCGGGTCGATATCGCGCGGATCGGCGACGTCGTAGCCCCCGTCTGCCATCGGCGATCGCATGACCGGGCAGATCCACAGCGCGTCCACGCCGAGCAGTTCCAGGTAGCCGAGCTTTTCCCTGATCCCGCCGAGATCCCCCACTCCATCGCCGTCGGAATCGGCGAACGATCGGGGATAGACCTGGTAGAACACGGCGGAGCGCCACCACGGTTGCGCGTCTCCATCGGCCGCTGCGGTGCGATCCACCGTCGCCGGCTCGGCTGGTGTCTGTGTCACATCCGTAATAGTGCCAAAGAATTTCGATGAATTCCTTCAGGCAACGCCAAGTTCACGATATCCGGCAAACCATCAGCGTGTGCGTCGGGCATCCGAAAAACCTGCCACGGTCCAGCAATCGAACCGAGCGGTCGAATCAGTACTGGTGGACCAGCGAATTCGCCGCCATCACCGAAACGCGATCTGCATCACCTTCGCCGACGAATGTCGGGTACGCCACATCGCGGCGCGCGGCTCAGATGGGTGAGTTGATCAGAGAATTCGCGGCCATCTCCATATAGTCGAGCAGCGCCTTGCGATGTTGGTCATCGAGCACGTCCGGCTCGATCTCGGCCACGCCGATACGCATACAGCGCAACCACGCGTCCCGCTCGATCGGACCGACCTTGAACGGCATATGCCGCATCCGCAGCCGAGGGTGCCCGCGTTCTTCGGAATAGGTTCGCGGCCCACCCCAGTACTGCTCGAGGAACATGCGCAGCCGCCGTTCCGCCGGTCCCAGATCCTCCTCCGGGTAGAGCGGACGCAGCACCTCGTCGGCGGCCACCTCGCGGTAGAATGCCGAGACGATGCGCCGGAAAGTCTCCGCGCCGCCGACCGCCTCGTAGAACGACGTCGCCGTCTGCTCGCCCGTGCTCATCTGATCCTCTCGATCGCCGAATGCACCGCCGTCCATTGTGCCCGCACGGCTCCCTTTGCCGCGCGGACCACCTCACATAGCGGCGCGGGGGCACTTCAACAGCCGTTAACCCAACATTGTGCGAAATCACCGTGCAATCAGCCGGTTTCCATGGTCAACTGGGGTGAAGTACCAGCTGAATATCACATGATCTTGTCGAATACGAAATCGGGGTTCCCATGAAGCAGCGGCACGGCCGATCACAGGAGGCCAGGGCGCACCGACAACTCCAGCCCGCCGACGTCCACAACCGTGGGTCGGGGGCTACTCCGCTGCACGTCTTGTCCGACCACCATCCGGGCTCACATCGCCACGGTGAGACCGTCCATCACGGTCCACATCTGACTTCGATCCCCACCGAGACCATCCATTGGTTGAAGCGCCGGGTGCTGCTTCTCAACGCCACCTACGAGCCGCTCACCGCCCTGTCCGCGCGTCGCGCGGTCGTCCTGCTCATCTGCGACAAAGCCGACGCCGTCCACCACAACGACGAGGGCCCGGTCGTGCATTCGGCCGAGGCCGCCGTGCCCGTACCGTCGGTGATCCGGCTGCGCAATTACGTGCACGTCCCCTACCGGGCGCGCGTTCCGATGACACGGGCCGCTCTCATGCATCGCGACCGCTACCGCTGCGGGTATTGCGGCGGCAAGGCCGAAACCATCGACCACGTCATCCCGCGCAGCCGGGGCGGCGAGCATTCCTGGGAGAATTGCGTCGCCAGCTGCGCGCCCTGTAACCACCGCAAAGCCGACAAACTGCTCAGCGAGCTGGGCTGGACGCTGCGTTCGCCGCTCGTCTCCCCGAAAGGGCCGCATTGGCGGCTGCTGTCCACCACCACCGATCTCGACCCGGTGTGGTTGCAGTATCTCGGCGAGGGCGCGGCCTGAGACTCACGCGTATTCGATGACCAGCTTCGCCCAGGTCCCCGCCTCGATGGCCTCGAAGATATGCGGGGCGTCACCGGGGTAGGAAGAGCGGCGCGCGCCGCTGCTCGTGGTCATCGTGGCCGCGGCAGGGAGTACCGCGATACTGCGCCTGCTCGACATCACCTGAATCCTCGGAATTCCACCGATCGCGGTCAGTTCGGCGGCGGGTCAGTTCGGCAGCAGTGGAATGGCGCCGCCGCGGCGGCGGGCGACCGAACCGTAGCGCGCATCGATGCGTAACCAGGTGTTGGTGGCCCGGACGCGGACGATTTCTGCGGGCGGAATACTCTCGGCCTCGGCTTTGTCACCGGAATGCGGGATGAAATCCATTGCGGTGAGGGCGAAGACGACGCGCATCGGAACCTCGACCGAGATCGGGTCGGCCGACACCGTGAGCACCGTTTGGTCGAGCAGCGACGCGGGCGGACCGTGTGCGCTGCCGTGTTCCTTGGCGAGTTGGGCGCCGCGTTCGGCGAGTTCGACCAGGGTGCGCGCGGGGACGTCATCGATATGGGCGAATCCGTCGGTCGGGGGCAGCGCGCCGCGCCAGGCCGAGTCCATCGCATAACCGAGGTCGATCGGGATGCCCGTGGCGAGCCCGGCCAGCACCAGATCAGCGCCGACGGTGACATCGTCCACCCCGATTTCGGCGAGTACCGTCCGCACCGCCAGCGCCTCGAAACCGGTTGCCACCCAGGCCGAGACATGATGCTCACCGCGCCTGCGCAACCGGACCACCGCCGCGACGTCCAGTCGGATCGCCCGGGTGAGAAAGGTAGCCAGATTCTCGCGTTCGGCCGGATCGGTGACACGCAGCACCCGCTGTTCGGCCATCACGGCGACTCCGGCATCACGGCAACCGCCTTCACGACAACACCGTCGTCAGGAATCCGACTCAGCTCACTTGTCCATCCACTCCGCGAGGTATGCCCGCTCGACGTCGCTGAGCCGGCGCAACCGCTGGGTCTGGATGTCGAACGCGGCGATCTGGGTCGAGGCGATCACGGCGGGCGCGGAATCCGGCGCGGCGCCGTTGGCCCGAACCTCGTAGCCGACGGTGAAATCGACGGCCCGCACCTGCTCGATCCACATGGCGATATCGAGCGGGGTGTCCTCGTGCCGCAACTGCCCCCGATAACGCACCCGCAGGTCGGCCAGCACACAGCCCTCACGCAGCGATGCGGTGGGACGCCCGTCCTCGAACAGCCACGGAATCCTGGCCTCCTCCAACAGCGTCACCATCCGGGCATGGTTGACATGCTGGAACACGTCCATATCCGACCACCTGACTTCCACCTTGGCGTGGAAGCGCTGGGGTAGCAGCAGAGCGCTACCGTTGGCCTTTCCTGCACCGTTCACCGAACTCGTCACCGTGGTACCTCCGATCGGGTGCCCCGTCTCACGCTGTTCCATACCTGCGACGCTGCAAGACTGGCATCACGGCGAAACCGTCGGGCACCGAATGTCGATCAATTCCGGTCGCTGAGACCTGGCATTCGCCCGGATCCAGACCGATTCGCGGCACCAGTATCGCAATCTCCGCCACCGGTGATCGTCGCGGGGGCGCGGGGCGCTGCGGGCATTCCGTCAGCGCGGCGTCGCGCTACCCGCATTTCTGCTGCACCGTAGCATGATTCGGCCGGGAGCGCCCTCCGGCGCACCCGGCCGAATACGTTCAGCGTTCGGACTGCACGCCCACGCCGCTGACCATGCTGCGCACCTGTCGTGCCGCGACCGACAACGTCGCGAGATCATGTGTTCCGGATTCGAACAATTCCGACAGTGCCGCCCGAGCGCGGCCCAAGCGGGACTGATTCTTCGACTCCCAGTAGGCGATCTTCTCGTCCGCGGTCTCCTCCGGATCACCCGCGGACAGCACATCGAGGGTGAGCGAACGCAGCGAACCGTACATGTCGTCGCGCAGCGCCAGCCTGGCCAGCGAATGCCAACGGTCGCCGCGTTCGAGGTGACTCACCGCTTCCAGCAGCCAATCGATCTTGAGGTGATCGTTGAGGGCGTAGTACAGCGAGCCGACCTCGTCACAGTCACGGTCGGTGATATCGGCGATATCGAGCACGTCGAGCAGCGGGAAGAGATTGAGCAGGCCGAAGACCTCGGTGGCCAGGTCGGTCGATGCCCCCTCGGCGATCAGTTCCGCCGAGTGACCGGTGAGCGTCGCGACATGGTGTCCACGCAGCCAGCCGGGCACCTTGGGCGTGAGTTCCCGCACGCCGCGGCTGTAGCGGTGGATTTCCGCGCCGACCGCGATCGGCTGAGGACGGTTGCTCAGCAACCACCGCGATGCCCGGTCCAGGGTGCGCTTGGTCTCCACTTCGAGGGCGTCGCGTACCGAGGTCGAGGTATCCGCGTCACGGATTCGTGACCACATCGAGTGCAGATCGAAGATCTCGATGGCCGCGGCGAAAGCACGCACCGCGTCGGTCGCGGTCGCGCCGGTCTCCTCGTTCAGCCGATGCGCGTATCCGATCCCGCCGTAATCGACCATCTCGTTGGCGATCATGGTGGTGACGATCTCCCGGCGCAGCCGATGCTTCTTGATCGCCGCACCGAATCTGTCCCGCAGCGCCGTCGGGAAGTAATCGGGCAGTCTGCTGGCGAAATAGTTGTTATCCGGCAGATCCGATTCGAGCAGGTCGGCCTTCAGCGAAAGTTTGACGTGCGCCATGAGATTCGCCAGTTCCGGGGACGCGAGTCCGGAACCCTCTTCCCGCCTGCGCTTCAACTCCACGGTGGAGGGCAATGCCTCCAATTCGCGATCGAGTCCCCGGCGATGCTCGAGATCTTCGATGAGCCGCTCGTGGACATTCAGCATCCGCGGCGCCTCGAAACGCGAGATCCCCATCAGGAAGTTCTGGGACACATTATCCCGCAGCACCATCCGCGCGACATCGTCGGTCATGGAGGCGAGCAGGGGGTTGCGCTCCGGTTCCGGCAGCAGGCCGCTGCTGACCACGCCGTCGAGCAGCACCTTGATATTGACCTCGTGGTCGGAGCAGTCCACGCCCGCCGAATTGTCGAGCGCGTCGGTATTCATCTTGCCGCCGGCGCGGCAGAACTCGATGCGCCCGAGCGCGGTCGCGCCCAGATTTCCGCCCTCGCCGATCACCTTGACCCGCAATTGGTTTCCGTTGACGCGAACCGGATCGTTGGACTTGTCGCCGACATCGCCGTTCGATTCGGTCGACGCCTTGATGTAGGTGCCGATGCCACCGTTCCAGAGCAGACCGACCGGGGCGAGCAGGATCGCGCGCACCAGTTCGGGGGGCGACAGGGATTCGACGTCATCGGCCAGTCCGAGCGCGATACGGGCCTGCGGGCTGATGGGAACCGATTTCACCGTGCGGTCCCATACGCCGCCGCCTTCGGAGATCAAGGAGGTGTCGTAGTCCGCCCACGAGGAGCGGGGCAGCGCGAACATCCGCTGCCGTTCGGCGTAGGACGTGGCGGCGTCCGGATTCGGGTCGAGGAAGATGTGCCGGTGGTCGAAGGCCGCGACCAGCCGGATGTGCCGGGACAGCAACATGCCGTTGCCGAAGACGTCACCGCTCATATCGCCGATGCCGACGACGGTGAAATCCTGGCTCTGGGTATCGATATCCATCTCGGCGAAATGCCGCTTCACGCTCTCCCACGCGCCCTTGGCGGTGATACCCATCGCCTTGTGGTCGTAGCCCGCCGAACCACCCGAGGCGAACGCGTCACCGAGCCAGAACCCGTAGCGCTGAGCGATATCGTTCGCGGTATCGGAGAAGGTCGCGGTGCCCTTGTCCGCCGCGACAACGAGATAGGTGTCGTCACCGTCGCGGCGGACCACCCGCGCGGGAGGCAGGACTGCCCCGGTCACCCGATCGACGTTATCGGTGATGTCGAGCAGCCCCGAGATGAAGGTGCGGTAGCACGCCACCCCTTCCGCGCCGAGCGCCTGGCGATCCGCCCCGGGATCCCCCGTCGCGAGCGGTGGCTGTTTCACCACGAAACCGCCCTTCGCGCCGACCGGCACGATGACGGCGTTCTTCACCGCCTGCGCCTTGACCAGTCCCAGGATCTCGGTGCGGAAATCTTCCAGGCGGTCCGACCACCGCAATCCGCCGCGCGCGACCGAACCGAATCGCAGGTGCACGCCCTCTACCCGCGGTGAATAGACGAAGATCTCGTATTGCGGTCGCGGCTTGGGCAGTTCGGCGATTTCGCGCGGCTCGACCTTCACCGAGATGTAGTCACGCGACATTCCCTCGGCATCGGTCACGTAGTAGTTGGTGCGCAGGGTGGCCCTGATCAAGCTGAGGATGGCGCGCAGGATGCGGTCGGCGTCCAGGCTGACCACCTCGTCGATGCGACCGCGCAGCTGGACCTCGAGCTCGGCCGCGTGTTCGGCCGTCACGGTATCCGGATCGAACCGCGCGGCGAACAGGTCGACGAACAACCGCGCCGCGTCCGGATAGGTCAGCAGGACCCGGGCGATATTGGCCTGACTGTACGGAAAATCCGCCTGTTGAAGATATTTCGCGTAGGTGCGCAGGATGGATACCGCCCGCCACGGGAGCCGAGCCCGCAGCACGAGTTCGTTCAGCCCGTCCGCCTCGGCGCGGCCGTACCAGACCGCCTCGAAGGCATCGGTGAACCGCTCGCGCAGCCCGCGTACTTCCGCTTCCAGCGCCTCCGCGCGGGCCGAGGATTCCAGCAGTTCGGCGTCCAGATCCCGGTCGAGCGAACTGCGCAGGAGCTCGGGACGCGCCAGCAATCCGAAATCGTAGATCCAGCGCTCCAGGACACGCCCGCCCGGCGTGCTCTCGAGCATGATCTGGTACGGGCGTTCGTCGACGACTTCGACGCCGAGGCTCTGCAGCACCGGCAGTACCTGGCTCAGCGAGATTCCGGTACCGCCGATATACAGGCTGAAACGCCACGAACCCGGCTCCGACCCCGCCCTTCGATACAGGTTCTGGACGATCGAACCGTCCGAGAGGCGCTCGAGCCGCATGATGTCGCCGAGTGCGCGAGCCGGAGCGAAATCCTGTTTGTAGCCCTCGGGGAAGGCGTCGGCATACCGCTGGACGACCGAGGGATCGAGTACCGGCGCGGTATTCAACTGATCGTTGAGGTGGTCGTCCCAGGTGTTGCTCGCTTCGGCGAGCAGACGCTGGATCCGCACCCGGTTCGGCTCCGAGGTGTCGGCGGGCGCGGGCGCCTCATGTGGCGTGCCGTGCTCGGCGTCGGGCAGCCGAACGGTGAAATAGACGCTGGCGAGCTCACTTTCACTCACCCGCACCGAATAGTCGATCGATGCGCCGCCCAATTCGCGGACCAGGATGTCCTGCATCTCCAACCGCACGTGGGTGGTGTAGCGATCGCGCGGCAGATACACCAGGCAGGCCACGAATCGGCCGTAGCCGTCGGCGCGCATGAACAGCTTGACCTGTCTGCGCAGACCGACATTGAGTACCGCGGTCGCGGTGCGGCGCATGGTCTCGGTATCCGAGGAGAACAGCTCGGTGCGGGGGAAGGACTGGATGACCTCGAGCATGGCCTGCCCGGAGAACGAATCCAGATCGAATCCGCTCTCCTCGATCACCGAGCGCACCCGACGCTCGATCACCGGGATGTCGAGGACGTTCTCGTGTACGGCGGTGACCGTGAAAACCCCGATGAAGAGGTGATCGCCGACGACCCTGCCCGATTCATCGAAATCCGCGACACCGATGAAGTAGGGGTACACCGAACGATGCACGGTGGCGGGCACCAGGCCCTGTGTGAGCATCAGCAGCGGCCGATCGCCGCTGTTGATCGGAACCCGGAAATCGGTGCCGACATCGGGACGCAGCACGCCGAGGCAGGTGCCCGGCAGGGCGTTGGCAGACATTTCCTCCCGGTCGGCGCTCAGCCGATGACGGGCGTAGCCGAGGACGGTGAAGTTACCGCTGGCCAACCAGCGCAGCAGATCGGCGGTATCGGTCAGATCGGTGGCGGAGAAGGGCGCGTAACCCGATTCGGCGGCCTTGGTGAGGGTGTCGGCGAGGGTGCCCTGCACCTGCTTCATGGCGTCGGTATCGCTGTTGACCTGGCGCACGTCCGTGACGACGACGGGCAACGCCTGCTCTATCCGATCCAGCACGGCCCGGGTGGTCGACGGGTGCAACTGCAGGTGCATCCACGATTCGCGCAGTCCGGTCCCGCCGTTGCCGTCCACCTCGTGCGGCGCCGCGTGCACGAGCCGCGCCTCGGCGTCACGCTCGACCTCGAAGATGGGGTGGATGACTTCGCTGACGCTGACGCCCATGCGACTCAACGAGGAGGTGATGGACTCGACCAGTAGCGCCATATCGTCGGTCACCAATTGGATGGCGGCCCCCAGGCCCGACCCGTCGTCCGGGTGATACACCCGAACCAGCGCCCGGCCGGATGGGCGTGATATCGCCAACTCCAGGTGCCGCCGGAAGATCTGGGTGATCCCGGTGATCGCGCAGTCCACATCGCCCGCGTCGACGTGGCGGAAATACGCCTCCTCGAGGGTCGCGAGATCGCCACGCAGTGACTGCGGCAGACCCGCGGACCACGCCGCACTGGACAATTCGGACGAGACCGTCATTTTTTCGCCAACTCCTCGGATCGGTTCCGTAACAAAGTGACGCCGGTCCGAGAGTAGCTGCGCGCCCGAGACAAGAGGGTGAAATCCGTTTGAATCCCAGGGTGTTCACCATTGTTGTGAGGTTCGCCGCTGCATTGCCGAGATCATCCGCTCGGCTCAGCACTTGATCGGCCCCGGCGACCGTCATGACGGTGCGTCGGACATGGGAACTACCCAGTGTTCGGACAGCACCGGCGCATGCACATAACCCACCCTATCGAGATTCGGCGGGTCAGGCCGGTTGTCCGTATTTCCTTCGACAGCGAGGCCGATCGACGGCTGTTCCCCGCATATCCTTCGAAAAAGTCGCCGATCGACGGGGCGATGCGCGCGGCGCTCGCCCCGTCGGATCCCACAGTCAGTCGCGGGTCAGTTTGCGGTGCGTAACCCGGTGCGGGCGAGCCGCTTCCGCTCCGAGCCGTTCCACCTTGTTCGTCTCGTATGCCTCGAAGTTGCCCTCGAACCAGAACCACTTGGCCTCGTTATCCGAATCGCCCTCCCACGCGAGGATGTGGGTGCAGGTGCGGTCGAGGAACCAGCGATCGTGGGAGATGACGACGGCGCAGCCGGGGAATTGCTCGAGCGCGTTCTCGAGCGAACCGAGGGTTTCCACGTCGAGGTCGTTGGTCGGCTCGTCCAGCAGGATCAGGTTGCCGCCCTGTTTGAGGGTCAGCGCCAGGTTCAGCCGGTTGCGCTCACCACCGGAGAGCACGCCTGCGGGCTTCTGCTGATCCGGACCCTTGAACCCGAATGCGCTCACATAGGCGCGCGAGGGCATCTCCTGATTGCCGACCTGGATGAAGTCGAGCCCCTCCGAGACCACCTGCCAGACATTCTTCTTCGGATCGATACCCGCGCGGTTCTGGTCGACGTAGCTCAGCTTGACCGTCTCGCCGACCTTCACCTCACCGCTGTCGGGCGCTTCGAGTCCGACGATCGTCTTGAACAGCGTGGTCTTACCGACGCCGTTCGGGCCGATGACACCGACGATGCCGTTGCGCGGCAAGGTGAACGACAGATCCTTGATCAGCTGGCGATCGCCGAAACCCTTGTCCAGATGCGAGACCTCGACGACCACGGTGCCGAGGCGCGGGCCCGCAGGAATCTGGATCTCCTCGAAATCCAACTTCCTGTGCTTGTCGGCCTCGGCCGCCATCTCCTCGTACCTGCCGAGGCGGGCCTTGTTCTTGGCCTGGCGGGCCTTGGCGCCCGAGCGCACCCAGGCGAGTTCTTCCTTGAGCCGCTTCTGCAGCTTCTGGTCCTTCTTGCCCTGCACTTCGAGGCGTTCGGCCTTCTTCTCCAGGTAGGTGGAGTAGTTGCCCTCATACGGGAAGGCGCGGCCGCGGTCGAGTTCGAGAATCCACTGCGCGACGTTGTCCAGGAAGTAGCGATCGTGGGTGACCGCGAGAACCGCGCCCTGGTACTGGGCGAGATGCTGTTCGAGCCAGTTCACCGACTCGGCGTCGAGGTGGTTGGTCGGTTCGTCGAGCAGGAGCAGATCGGGCTTGCTCAGTAGCAGCTTGCACAGGGCGACACGACGACGCTCACCACCGGAGAGCTTGGTGACCGGCTCGTCCGGCGGCGGGCAGCGCAGGGCATCCATCGCCTGCTCGAGCTGGGAATCGATATCCCACGCGTCGGCATGGTCGAGATCCTCCTGGAGCTTGCCCATCTCATCCATGAGCTCGTCGGAGTAGTCGGTGGCCATCAATTCGGCGATTTCGTTGAAGCGGTCCAGCTTCACCTTGATCTCGCCGAGGCCCTCCTCGACATTGCCGCGAACCGTCTTCTCCTCGTTCAACGGCGGCTCCTGCTGCAGGATGCCGACGGTGGCGCCCGGCGCGAGGAACGCCTCACCGTTATTCGGCTGATCCAGTCCGGCCATGATCTTCAGCACGCTGGATTTACCGGCGCCGTTCGGGCCGACGACACCGATCTTGGCGCCGGGAAGGAAGTTCAAGGTGACATCGTCGAGCACGACTTTGTCGCCGTGCGCCTTACGAACCTTCTTCATCTGGTAAATGAACTCAGCCATATACACAAGCCTATCGGTCTGGGGAACGGTGGAATCAAGCAGCGCCACCCACCGCGCCGTGGTCGATTCGGTCCGGGCGCCGGAGTGCCTCCGGATCGGATCAGCCCTGCTCACACGCGGTTGTGCCACGCGAAAGGTCAGGCGTCGACCGGCTCCGGTTCAGCGCTCTGGGTAGATGCGGAAGGCACGGTCGCTGCGGTCTCCCCCAGTCCCTGGCCAACGCGTGCATCCTGTTCAGCGCTCGATCCGTGACAAGTATTCCGTATCACGCCCTCGGCTACCGACCCGGTCCCGGAGTCGGATCGAGGAGCGATACGCGCGGTGCACCGGTTCAGATCGGGGCCGACCGCGCTGGCCCGCATCTCGAGATCGCGGCGCTCCACGCCGTCGCGCGTCCGGTACTCGTGTGAGCGCAGTTGCCCGTAGACGACGACCGGGTCGCCGCGCCGGATCGATGCCTCCACACCTGGCACCAACCGCCGCCAGCAGCTGACCGTGAGAAAAAGGGTTCCGTTGTCGACCCAGGACCCGGTGGCCTGGTCGAAACGGCGCGAATTACTCGCCAGCCGGAAGGTCAGTACCTGCTCCCCCGTGTTCAGATCACGTTTGGCCGGGTGGGTGACCACGGTACCGATCACGGTAGCCATCGCTTCGTACATGATTACGCCCTTCGTCTCCGGACCGGGACCCAACTGCCCCCGGTACTTCCTCCCCCTTTCCGGGGGCGTCCTCAGCGTGGTCGACCGTCGGCTCTCGCGGCGGCGCGATCCGGGGAATGTGGACAACTTTCCAGATTGTGGACAAGCTCCGCTTCGACTCAGACGGCCGCGAGCGCCGACGTATCCGCCGTCAACGGAAGATCCGTCACGCTGGTGCCCACGTGCACGGTGAAGACACCCGGTTCGATATGCCACACCCCATCCCAGTGCGCGAAGGCGCGGGGCGACAGGGGGATCCGGATCCGGATCGATCGACCGGCTTCGGCCTCGACGGGGGTGAAACCCGCCAGCCAGCGCACCGGGCGGTCGACGGCCGAATCCTCGCGCGACAGGTAGACCTGAACGACTTGCTTACCCGCCCTGGCACCGGTGTTGTGCACGGTGACCTCGATATCGACCGACCCGTTCACGCTCGGGGGCGCGACGGTGAGGTCGGTCAGCGCCCAGGTCGTGTACCCGAGTCCGTGCCCGAACGGGTAGGCGGGCCGCACATCCCCCTTCAACCAGGCGCGATAGCCGATATGAATACCTTCGTCATAGCGCAGCACGCCGTTCACCGGGGCGGTGGACAGCACCGGCACGTCCGATTCGGCCGCGGGCCAGGTCGTCGGCAGTCTGCCGCCCGGCTCCCGGTGGCCGAGCAGGACGTCGGCGAGCGCGTGACCGAGTTGCTGCCCGCCGAACCAGGCGAGTAGCACGGCGGCGACCTCGTCACGCCACGGCAGCAGGACCGGACCGCCGGAATTCACCACAACGATCGTGCGCGGATTCGCGGCGGCCACCGCGCGCACCAGATCGTCCTGTGCGCCGGGCAGTGCGAGGGTGGTGCGGACGAAACCCTCGCTCTCGGCCTGCGCGCCGGTACCGACCACGACCACCGCGACATCACTGTCGCGTGCCAGCCGCACCGCCGCATCGATCGCGGTCGCCGGATCACTCGCACCGCTCTCGCACTGACCGGCGCGGCGATGTTCGCTCAGCAATTCGCTGTCGTCGGCGGCGAGGAATCGGGCGCGTAGCCCCGGTTCGCCGGTCTCCGGATCGATCCTCGCGGACAACGGCGACGGATGGAGTCCGGTCTGCATCGGCACCCCCGGATGCGCGGTGATCGTCACGCCCGGCAGCGCGGCCCGCAACCCGTCGACGGGGCTGATCACATCCTCCGGCATCACGGTCGCGCTACCACCGCCCTGCGTGCGCGGCCACAACGCGGGCTCGCCGATCACCGCGATGGAACCGGGACCGGCACTCGGCCACGGCAATTCACCGTCGTTGCGGACCAGGACCATCCCCGCCGCCGCCACCTCCCGCGCCACCCGCAACCCCGTATCCGGCGTGTGGGAGACGCGGCTGCGGACCGCGCCGTCGCGCGCGATCGGCGTGCCGCGGTCCGCGACATCCAGCGCGCCGACACGCGCCGCCAGGCGGAGTAGTCGCAGTACCTTCGCATCGACGGCTGCCTCCGGCACGGTTCCCGCGCGCACCGCCTCGACGAGTTTCGCGCCCCAGGGCCCCTCCGGACCCGGCATCACCAGGTCCTGATCGGCATTCGCCGCGGCCTCGGTGCTGCGAACGGCGGTCCAGTCCGACACCACCACGCCGTCGAAACCCCATTCGGTGCGCAACGGCGCTGTCAGCAGCCGATTCTCTGTCATCGTCACGCCGTTGACCGCGTTGTAGGCCGACATCACCAGCCACGCCCCGGCTCTGACGGCCGCTTCGAACGGCGCGAGGTACAGCTCGCGCAGGGTGCGGTCGTCAACCTCGACGTCGGCGGTGTAGCGGTCGGCCTCGACATCGTTGGCCACGTAATGTTTCGGCGTCGCCCCGATCCCGTGTTCCTGCACCGCGCGCACATAGGCGGCCGCCAGCCTGCCGGTCAGCAGCGGGTCCTCCGAGAATGCCTCGAAATGTCTGTCGCCGAGCGGACTGCGCTGCACATTGATGGTCGGCCCGAGCACCACGTCGACACCTTTGCGTCGCGCCTCGGCCGCCGACGTCGCACCGTAGGCGCGGGCAAGATCGAGATCCCACGTCGCCGCGAGCGCGGTCGCCGACGGCAGATGCAACGCGGGATCACGCTCGTCCCACGCGGGCCCCCGCACCCCCGAAGGTCGGTCCGACAGCGTCATGGACCGCAGTCCGAGAGCGGGTTCGTTGACAGTCGACCAGATATCGGCACCTGTCAGCAACCGCACCTTCCGTGCCAGATCCAGCGTGCCGACCAGCGCGTGCAGGGTGTCATCCGTTATCTCGGACATCAGCGCATCTCCCTCGGATCATGGGCCTCACCGCTCGTCCGCGCGATTCGACGGCACCCGCCCCGGCCCGCCGAACACACGGCTCGCGTTATGTCACCGAGCGACAATGTACGCGCCAGCAATCAACCAGCGATCATTCTGCGATCTCACGCGCAACGAGATATAGACCTGTTATGCGGCACGGACTCATGGGCCGGAATACCCAGGGTCAGCGCCTGGGGAGCTCGGTATCGGCGCTGCAGAGGACCACAACGGGACGTTCGCCGGGCACCGGCACATACACACCGCTGTGCACCGCGGCGAGCGCGGTCGCGCCGGTCGACTCGACGACAATGCGGAATTCGCGCCACAGGTATTCCCTGGCCGCGGCGACGGCGTCGTCGGTGACAAGCAGCGAGCGGATGTCATAGTGCCGGGCGATCCCGAGGGCGACCGCGCCGATGCGGTGCGCCGGCGAGGCATCGGGCGCACACGGCCCGATCGCGTTGTCGGCTTCGAGCGCGGTGTGCAAGACCGGATAGCCGACCGGTTCGACGCCGATCACCTGTTGTCTGCGCCCCAGTACCGACGCCACACCGGCGACGAGTCCGCCGCCGCCGACCGAGATCAGCACCGGCGGACGCCCGCGCACCTGGTCTTCGAGTTCCAATCCGACAACCCCGGCGCCCGCGACGACCGCCGCCAGGTCGTCGACGCGCAACAGCAGGGCCCCGCGCTCGGTCGCGAGATCATCGGCGTGACAGCAGGCCTCGGCATAGGTTGTGCCGTGCCACACCACTTCCGCGCCGTGCGACCACATCGCCGCCACCTTGGTATGCGGCGCGGATTCCGGCACGACTACCGTGCACGCCTTGCCGAGCTGCGCCGTCGCGACGGCCGCCGCGATTCCGGCATCGCCGTCGGAGGCGATCACCACTTCCTCGGCCGCGGCCGGCGATTCCAGGAGCGCGTTGAGACTGCCGCGCACCTTGAAAGTTCCGCCGTGCTGGAGGTATTCGAGTTTCAGTGTCACCGGCACCGGCCCGTTCGGTCCGGCGACGGAGGTGTGGAATACCGGCGTCTTGCGGATCCGCCCCGCCAGTCTCTTGCGCGCCGCGCGCACGTCCGACCGATCCACCCGGTGTGCCCTACCCGATTCGTCCACGCCGGACCCGGCCACGCCGCGTTCGTTCACCCTGTGCACCCGCCCGCTCACGAAAGCTTCTCGCGGCGAATACCGCATCCGCTCCGGCGAATCGGGCGTCCGGGCGCAGGGACACCCGAATCGCGGCGGCCCGCGCCGATGCCTGGTTCACTCACTGCCACATTGTGCTCACTCACGATCGACCGGCGCACCCGAGCGTCCAGGTCCATCGTGCACGACTGTGACGCGTTCCGCTCGCCTCACTCGCACCGGGTTTCTTCCACGACCGGGTATCCGCAATTCACTTGCGCACCTCGCGATCCCGTTTCGCCAGCTCCGCGTACATGGCGTTGTAGGCGGCCAGTTCGGCGTCGTGGTCGCGATCCGCGGCGCGATCTATGCGCTTGGCCAGTTTGGCGTCACCGCGCGACCACTGGATGAGCAGCGCGAGCATCACCACGACCAGTGGCACCTCGCCGCTGGCCCAAGCGAAACTGCCGCCGGTGCGCTGATCGTCGAGCAGATCGACATTCCAGCCGAGCCCGAGACTTCCGAAGAACCAGCCGCCCATCACCGTGGTCATGCTCATCAGCGCGATACCGAAGAACGCGTGGAAGGGCAGCGAGCCGAAAACCATCGCGAGTTTGGTGAGCGGTTCCACCTCGCGCGGTTTCGGATCAATCCCGATCACCACCCAGTAGAACAGGTACCCGCTGAGCAGGAAATGCAGATTCATCAGCAGATGCGCGGCGTGCGAATCCACGAACGAATCGTAGATGCCGCCCATGTACAGGGCGTAGAACCCGGCGACGAAGATCACCGCGGCCACGATCGGAATGGTCAGGAATCGCGAGTACGGATTGTGCACCGCGGCGAGGACCCACTCGCGCGGACCGGGCGCCCCGCCGCGCCCGGCGGGTGGCAGAGCGCGCAGCGCCAACGTCACCGCGCCGCCGAGGGCGAACAGAATCGGCGCGAGCATCGACAGCGCCATGTGCTGGCCCATGTGGATGCTGAAGACCGCGGGTGAATACCGGCCGACACCGGAGGAAGTCGCGAACAACAGCACGACGCAACCCGACAGCCACGCGATCGTACGACCGAGCGGCCACGCGTCACCGCGCGCCCACAGCCGCCGCACCCCGAGCAGATACACCACCGCGAGCACGACCGCCAACGTGCCGAAGATCAGGTCGAAGCGCCAGTCGAACAGCAGTCGGGTCGCCGTCGGCGGTCCGGCCAGGCTATAGCCCAGTTCCACCTCGGCCGGGGTCGGCACGGTCGTCGGCGGTGGCGGTGGAGTTCGGCCGAGTCCGACGGCCAGGCCCATGGTCGCGGCGAAGATCACTACCTCGACCCCGCCGAAACGGATCAGCGCGGCGCGATCACGCGGGTCGGCGACGAGCGCGGGCAAGGACGCGCGGCGTTGCAGATAGCCGAACACGCCCAGCACGATCAGCGCCGCGGCCTTCGCGAGCACCAGCCTGCCGTAGGTGGTGGTGAACAGTTCGTCCAGCGGCACCCTGACCCAGGAATTGATCACACCGCTGATCCCGATCACGACGAAGGCGATGGTCGCCGTCAGCGAGAACCGGCGCGCCGCGATATCGGTATGCGCACCGCCACGCATCGCGTGAGCGAGGACCGCGAACAGTCCGCCGACCCACACGGAAGCGGAGACCAGGTGCAGGATCAGGCTGTTGGTCGCCAGATCGTGCGCACCGCCAGAAGACGAATGCCCGGTCAGCGCCAGCGGCATCATCGTCACGATGGCGCCGCCGAACAGCACCGGCGTCCACCCCCAGCGCAAGGCCAGCCGACAGCCGACAGCAACGATCAGCGCGAATACCACCGTCGTGCGCCACGCCTCGGCCATCGCCACCTGTTCGATGGCTCGCCACAACTGTTCGGGCCGCCACACCTGGCCGACCGGCTGTCCGGTCGTGTCCGACACCGTCAACGGCACGAGCAGCGCCGCGCAGCAGGCCCACAGCAGGGCGAAACGCGACGCGCGACGCACCGCCCGGTAGCCACCGACATCGAGCAGGCCATCCGCCTGCGGAGGTGTCAGGAATGCCGCGAACAGCAGCGAACCGACTGTCAGCGCCGCACACAGATCCGCGAGCGCCCGAACCGCTGGCAACCCGTAGGTGGTCAACGGCCCCGGATCCGGAATACCGAGCAGCGTCAACGCCCGCGCCGCCGACAGTCCGACCACCAGCGCCGCGACCACGGCGGCGACAGCACCGGCGAAGACCATCAGTACCGCGAAATTGCCCGCCGCACTCGACCGGCCGACATCCGAGACATCGGTTTCGACGGGCGGATCCTGCGGCAACGACATACGACTGAGCGTAGTTGGAAGAATATGGCGTGGCCCGTTCGGGCTCGGCCGGATAATCTGATCTCGGAGTCGACCGGCGCGGTCGGCTCGTCCTTCCGTGCGACCGAGGTGGCTGAAACGTTGCTGACACCGAGAACTTAGTCAGCTGGACGGTCGCTATACTTTCCGTGCTGGACAGCACGGTCGATGTCGACCACAGTTGACCCACTGCCTCCGTAGCTCAGTTGGATAGAGCAAGGGCCTTCTAATCCCTAGGTCGCAGGTTCGATTCCTGCCGGGGGCGCACTACACCCCGTGATTCGCCAGACGCGGGTCACGGGGTGGTTACCCACTTATCGCAACACTCAAACGTCGACTCGGACGTCAAGATCGCCCACCCGACCGTCACACCATGACGTTCTCCCAGCTCGACGCACAGCCTTATGAAATGACTGGTCCAACCAGTTGACCAATCGACCTGAGGGTCGCACACTGATCGGGTGGAATTCACCGCGGTCTCCCGCACCGCCGTATCGGATGTCGTCTTCGGCCAGCTGGTCGACGCGATCCTGGCCGGGCGCATCGCACCCGAGGACGCGCTGCCAGGCGAACGCGAGCTGGCCGAGAGTTTCCACGTGAACCGGCACGCGGTCCGCGAGGCGGTCAAACGGCTGCAGCAGAGCGGGTTGGTCCGGGTCGCACAGGGCGGCAAGACGCGAGTGATGGACTGGCGCACCAACGCCGGGCTGGACATCCTGTCCTCGCTCGCCCGTTCGGGGGCGGTCCCCGCTCAGCGGATTCTGCGCGATATCGCGGTGATGCGCCGATCGATCGCCGCGGACGCGGCCCGGTTGTGCGCGCAACGCGCCGATGACGTCCAACTCGCGGCGGTGCGGGCGGCGGCCGACGCGTACCCCGACTCGACCGAGGAATTCGACGCGGTGGTCGCGGGAGATATCGCGTTCTGGGTCGCGATCCTCGACGGATCGGGCAACCTGGCCTATCGGCTCGGGCTGAACACACTGGTCGCGGGGTATTTCGGCATCGGTATGGAGCGGATCGCCGACCTCGGTCTCAACAAGGAATACGTCGATCCCGAAGCCCACCGGCGACTGGCCGAACATATCGCCGCGCGCGAGGGCGATACGGCCTACGAGCTCGCGTACACGCTGCTGAGCGGTCTGGTCGACGCCCAGGAAGAACCGAGTGCCTAACCATGTTCGACCTGATCGCCCACGCCATACCGGTCTTCGTGCTGTGCCTCGCACTCGAGGCGATATCGTTCCGGCTCCGGCCCGACGACGAGCAACTCGGTTACCAGTTCCGCGACGCGCGCACCAGCGTGTTGATGGGGTTGGGGAGTGTGGTGATCAACCTCGGCTGGAAACTCGTGGTGATCGCGGCGTACGCCGCGGTGTATCTGGCGTCGCCGCTGCACCTGCCGACGAATAACCCGCTGACCTGGGTCGCGCTCTTCTTCGCCGAAGATTTCGTCTACTACTGGTATCACCGCACCCACCACACGGTCCGGATGCTCTGGGCCAGCCACGTCGTGCATCACAGCAGCGAGTTCTACAACCTCTCGACCGCATTGCGTCAATCGTGGACGCCGTTCAGCGCCCTGCCCTATTGGCTCCCGCTGGCCCTGCTCGGATTTCCCCCGTGGATGATTGTGCTGCAACAGTCCATCAGCCTGCTGTATCAATTCTTCATTCACACCGAACGCGTCGGAACCCTGTGGCGTCCTGTCGAATTCGTTTTCGACACGCCTTCGCACCATCGCGTTCATCACGCGTCCAACGAGCACTACCTCGACAGGAACTACGGCGGCATACTCATCATCTGGGACCGGATCTTCGGCACCTTCCGGCCCGAAGCCGAGGCCGTCCGCTACGGCCTCACGAAAAATATCGACACCTTCAATCCGTTGCGCGTGGCCACCCACGAATTCACGGCCATCTGGCGTGACCTGCGCGCCGCGCGCACGTGGCGGCACCGGGCGGGCCACCTGTTGCGCGGTCCCGGCTGGATGCCCGCCGAGGCGAGAGCCGGCGGCGTCGACACCTCGGTGTGAGCGCGGTTACGCGGAACGGCGGCGGTAACTCAGTCGTCCGACTCCCCAGCCGATGACGAACATCACCAGCAGGATCAGCCACATCGGGGCGGTGATGTCGATGAGCAGGAATTCGATCGACACCTGGTTGCGGTTCTCCACGACGAAGAAGACAGCCAGCACGGTCAATACCAGGGCCAGCCATTGGGTCGGCGAGATTCGAGACAGTATCGAACGTTTCGTCGTGTCGGCCATATCCGCTCCCGTCGTCACCGGTTCCGCCTCCATGTTCGATCCGGAAACGGTGGGGTACATCACCCGGAGAGGGTGACCCATCGACTGTCGGCAACCTCGCGTACGCTCGCGATACATCTCTGGTTTGCCTGATGTGTGCTCGATGCGGCATCGTTTTCGTGGTTCTTCGGAAAGTCGGCAAACCCGGCTCGAAACGCGGGTCGGGCGGTCACGGCGGGGAGTCTTGGGTGTTCGCACTGATATCGGGTTCGACGGTGACGCGGCAGTCCGACGCGACCCACCGGCACGATCTGGACGGGCTTCGCGGCCTCGCGATCGCCCTGGTGGTTGGGTTCCACATCTGGATGGGCCGGGTCTCCGGCGGCGTCGACATCTTCCTCGTGCTGTCCGGCTTCTTCTTCACCGGCATGGTGCTGCGCCGGGTCGAGACCACCGACCGGGTCGAGGTGTGGCAGACGCTGCGCCGGACGGCACGCAGGCTACTGCCCGCGCTGGTTGTCGTCCTCGCGACCGTCATCGTCGGCACCGTATTCGCGCGGCCCTACACCCAGTGGGGTGATATCTCCGCGCAAACCCTTGCTTCGGCGCTCTACTACCAGAATTGGTACCTGGCGCAGGCCGAACTGAGTTACGCGGCGGCCGACCCGTCGGTGAGCCCGCTACAGCACCTGTGGTCCATGGCGATTCAGGGCCAGTTCTACCTCGCCATGCTGCTGCTGGTCGGGGTGTGGGCGTGGCTGAGCCGAGGAATGCGGCCGAACCCGCGCAGGGCGAATCTGCTGATCCTGATCACGGCGCTCGGCGCGCTGTCGTTCTGGTACGCGGCCCAGGGGTCGGGACGTCACCAGGCCTGGAACTACTACGATTCCGGCGCCCGCGCCTGGGAATTGCTCGCCGGGGCCGCGGTGGCGGTGGCCGTGCCGTGGATTCGGCTCTCCGCCCCGATTCGCGTCATGTCGGCGGCGATCGGTATGGCCGCGGTGCTGTCCTGCGGACTGCTGATCGACGGCGCCGATCTGTTCCCCGGTCCCGCGGCACTGTTCCCGGTGTCGGCGGCGATCGCGCTGATCCTGGCTGGGGCCGGTCTGCCCCCCGGCGAACAGCCATGGCCCAACCGGCTGCTCGCGAGCCGCGCCTGTGTCGAACTCGGCGCCATCGCCTACTCGCTGTATCTGTGGCACTGGCCGTTGCTCATCTTCTATCTCGTCGAGAACAACAGGGCGACACCGGGACCGGGCGGTGGACTGTTGATACTCGCCTGCTCGCTGATCCTTGCCGTGCTCACCCAGCGACTGGTGGAATCGCCGCTGCGGTCGCGCACACCCGCCGTGGCGGACATGGAGAACTCGCCGGGGGCGCGGCGTGCGGTAGCCGCTGCCGTCGTCGTGACGGGCGCCGCCGTCTTCGTGGGGGCCATCGGCTGGCAGTTGCTGTTGCGGGCCAATCCCGCCCATCCGCCGCAGGCGCTCGACGCCGTCGAGTATCCCGGCGCGGCCACCCTGCTCAGCGATACCGTGCAGCAGAAGGCTGCGACCATGCGCCCCACCGTCTTCGAAGCCGCGGCCGACGCGCCTGCCCCGACCTACGACGGCTGTATCACCCCGAATCGCGAAGTCCGGATGTGCACGTACGGCGATCCCGACGCCGCGCGCGCCATCGCGGTGGTCGGCGGCTCACATTCCGAACATTGGCTGCCCGCCATCGAAATGCTCGGCCACGAACATGGTTTCCGGGTGGTGACGTACTTGAAGGAGGGCTGTCCGCTCACGCTGTCGGATCAACCGTCCTACGCCGAATTCCCGTTCCCGGAATGCCGTGCGTGGACCGAGGAAGTACTGGACCGCCTCGCCGAGACCCGCCCGGAGTGGGTTTTCACCACCGGCACCCGCTACCGCATGCACGCCGACGGTGACGAGGTTCCCCCCGAATTCCTCGACGTGTGGTCGGCGCTGTCGGATCGCGGGCTGCGGGTGCTTGCCATTCGGGACACCCCTCGGCTGCGCCGCGACGGCATCATGTACCGCGCGGTCGACTGTCTTGCCCATCGCGGGACGGCGTTCAGTTGCGGTATCGAGCGCACCGCCGCGCTCGATCCGCGGAATCCGGCCGACCAATCGGCGTCGGCCTATCCCAATGTCTTCCCCTTCGATCTGTCCGACGCGATATGCCGACCGGACCGTTGCCAGGTGGTCGAGGGCAATATCCTCATCTACCGCGACGAACATCACCTCACCGCCAGCTACTCCCGCTCTCTGGCCCCCGAACTCGGCAGACAACTCGGTGCGCTCACCCAATGGTGGTGAGCGCGCGACGTCGCCGCACCGTGACTCCGGTCGCCGGGCGAATACCGATGGGCGCGCTGGGTAATGTCGATCGAGTGAGCGTATGGCTTGGCCGGAAATTCCACAGGGTAGGTCGTTTCGACAGGGCTGTGAGCCGGGCCGTGGCCGAGATCCCGGTCTCCGCCGTGGACCGCGGCCTGCTGCGCTTGACCCGGTCGGCGAATCACAGCCTGCTGTGGACGGGCGTCGCGGCGGCGCTCGCCACCAGGCAGGGGGCGACGCGCAGGGCCGCGCTGCGCGGCATGGTCTCCATCGGCGGCGCGAGCTTCGTCGTCAACGTCGTGCTGAAATCGCTCGTCGCCCGCCGCAGGCCCGCGGCCGAACTGCTGCCGCACCCACGGCGGCTGATCGATGCTCCCACCTCGTCGTCGTTCCCTTCCGGGCACAGTGCCGCCGCCGCTGCCTTCGCGACCGCGGTGGCGCTGGAGAGCCCGCGCACCGCACTCGCGATCGCCCCCCTGGCCGCCACCGTCGCGTATTCGCGGATCCACACGGGGGTGCACTGGAGCTCCGATGTCGCCGTCGGCGCCGCTGTCGGCAGCGCGGTGGCTCTGGCGACACGGCGCTGGTGGCCGGTGCGTGAATCCGATGAGGCGCAGGCCCGTATCGTGCGCGAGGCACCGGTACTTGCCGACGGCAAAGGTCTTGTGCTGCTGGTCAATCCGATATCCGGTGCGCCCGGCTACGATCCGACCGACGATGTCGCCGCCGCCTTGCCCGCGGCGACCGTGCTGCGCACCGAGCCGGGCCGCGATTGCGTCGAACAATTGGAGGAGGCGCTGACCGCGCAATCCGACGGGGCGCTCGCGGTCGGCGCGGCGGGTGGTGACGGCACCATCTCCGCCGCGGCCACCGTCGCGCTCCGCAACGGATTGCCGCTCGTGGTCGTCCCGACCGGCACGCTGAACCATTTCGCCCGCGACCTCGGCGTCTACGACCTGCTCGAAGTCATCGACGCGACGGGTGCCGGCGAGGCTGTCGCCGTCGACGTCGCGGGTGTGGAACTCGAGACCGAGGACGGACCTCGCACGTATCACTGGATCAATACCGCCAGCCTCGGCGCGTATCCGGATCTGGTGCGGCGGCGCGAACAGTGGCAGCACCGATGGGGCAAATGGCCTGCTTTCACCGCCGCGCTGGTGGTGACGCTGCACCGGTCCGAGCCCATCCGGGTGCGGCTGAACGACCAGTGGCACGACGTCTGGTTCGTCTTCTTCGGTAACGGCGCGTATCACCCGCACGGCGCGATTCCCGCCTTTCGTTCCCAGCTCGACGACGGACTACTCGACGTGCGCTGGCTGCGCGCCGATCTGAGATTTTCACGGACAAGGGCGGTGCTCGCGCTCATGCTCGCGGCGATCGGCCGCAGCAAGGTCTACAGCGAGAAACAGGTGCGCGAGTTGATCGTGCACCTGGACTCACCGGAGTCCGTGGCCGCCGACGGCGAGGTGCTCGGCGAGGCGAGTCGGTTGCGGTTCACCGTGGCGGGGCAGGTCGCGGCGTACCGGCGTGACGAGGAGAACCCCCGCTGGGCGACCCGCGCGCGTCCGCATCACCGCAGGCCGCTGGCGCGACTGTGGGATGCCGGGCGGCGAAAGGCCTCCGGCGATACCGCGTAGCGCGCTCCTTCACCTCGACTCCGCGGTCGGCGCGGTGCGGATCGCCGAGGGGACCGACCTCCCCGCACCGACCACCCGCGTGTGTTCAGCTATCACCTGGCCATCGGCATATCCACCCGACGCGGGGAGTTGCCAGTTGTCGAAATTCACACTGCTGACCATCGCGGCCGTCGCCGTGACCACGGTGGGCGCTCGGGACAGCGCGCCGACCGGTCTGCCACTGCCGTATTTCGGCGGGGCGGGCCAGGTCATCACCGTAGTCTCCGACAATCCCGGCGCGACGACGGCGACCCTCACCGCGTGGCAACGAGGCCAGGCCGGATGGCAGGCGATGATCGGCCCGATCCGGGCATTCGTCGGCAGCAAGGGTATCGGCCTGACCGCCGATAATGTCCCGCGCACGCCCGTCGGCATCTGGGCGCTCACCGAAGCCTTCGGTATCGCACCCGATCCCGGTACCGCACTGCCCTACCGGCACGTCGACGGATCGGATTGGTGGGTTTCCGACGCGCGCTCGCCGGAATACAACAGGCACGCCCGCTGCCCGGTCGGCACCTGCCCTTTCGACGAAGACATCGGCGAGAATCTCGGTGCGATGGGACCCGTCTACGACTACGCCGTGGTGCTGGACTACAACAGGAACCCGGTGATCCCCGGTCTCGGCTCGGCGTTCTTTCTGCACGTCACCGATGGAACCCCGACACAGGGATGCGTGGCGATCGGAGCCGCCGAACTCCGCGACATCATGCGGTGGCTGGATCCGGCCGAGAAGCCGGTGATCGAAATCGGATTCGCGCGACGCCTGTGGTGATCGGACCGGCGGCAGGTCACCCGTCCCGCTCCGCCACGGTCATTTCCCGATGAATAACCGCGATCTACACTGGTCCACGTGCGTTTTCGACGGCTGCTCGCCTTCTCCCTGTTCGCCCTGCTCACCGTGTCCGGAGTCGGTGCGTGCACCGTCGAGGGGCCGGGGAGCAGCGCCGACTGCCACGTCAGCGGATGTACAGTCATCTTCACCCGGGGCGTGGACGCCAGGGCCAGCGTGCTCGGTGTCGACGCGGAACTCGTTGCCGTGAACGGCAATACGGTCACCCTGAAGATCGCCGGACAGCAGGTTCTCATTCCCGTCGGGGAGACGCAGCCCGCCCAGGGACTCGATGTCACGGTGCAGGAGGTCACCGACGACAAGGTCGTCATCAAGATTTCGACCGGTATCACCACCACCGGCTGATTCCCACGCGATCTCGATCGGCATCAATCCTGCACGGCGAGCGCCTGTCTGATCGTCAGCCGCCCCTGGGTCTGCATGAGCGCGCGGCGATAGATCTTCTCCGCCACGACAACGATGCCGTACGCCGCCACCGCCATCAGCGCCAACGCGAGCACGGGCTCCCACCAGGCTGCGGTGCCCTCGGCCAGCCGACTCGGCATGGCGACGATGGAGACGACGGGGACGTAGGAAGCCGCGACCCGCCCTGCGCCGGTGAGGAATAGGCCCGCGAACAGCACGATCATGATCAGAATCGACATCGGGGTAGCGGTGGACTGCAAGTCCTCGCTGCGCGTCGCCAGCGATCCGGCCACGGCCCACATGCCTGCCAGCGCCAGGAATCCGACGACGAAGAAGATGATGAACCAGCCTGCCGCGCCGCCGATCTGACCGACCTGGTCACCTCTGCCGGTGACAGCCAATCCGATGAGTCCCGCGCCGACGAACAGCGTGAGCTGCCCGAACGCCATCACGGCATTTCCGGCGACCTTGCCGATCAGCAACTGCCGCAAGGGAATCGCACTGGCGAGGATCTCCACGATGCGATTCTGCTTCTCCTCGATGACGCTCTGCGCGATGGACATGCCGAACAAGAACGACGCCATATAGAACAGGAACGCGAACACGAACGCCACGATCCGCGCCAGGGCTGGGTCCACCGCCCCCTTGTCCAGCAGTTCGTAGGTCACCCCGCCACCACGACCGAGTTGTTCGAGTGAGACACCGGCGGCAGCGGCATTGCGCTGTAGCGCGATCTGCCGGGCGGCGGCGCCGAGATAGGTCGCGGCATTGTCGTCCTCGGCGGCTTTGCCGAGGAGTCGCCAACCCGAATCCGAGGGCACAAGACCGACATCGGCCTCGTCGTCGCGCACCCGCTGTTCGGCCGCCGCGACATCGGCCACCGCTCGCGCGGCGAAGGTGACGTTCTTGTCCGCATCGTCGGCGAGGGTATCGGCGGTCCGCAGCACCTGCTCGGCGTCCGCGCCGACCACCGCGACCTCGATCGTCGCGGGACGACCGGTGACGACGGCGCTGATCACCAGTGCCGCGACGATCGCCGCGATCGTGATGAGCGTGGAGACCAGGAAATTCCGATCGCGCAGTTTCACCGCGATCTCACGCGCGGCCACGATGCGCCACACGCCGCGAGGCGCGGATTCCCGACTTCTCATGCCGTCACCTCCCGGTAGATATCCGAGACGGACTGGTGCACCTCGGCCAATTCGCGCACCGAACCGCGGGCCAGTGCCTCGGTGAGCAAATCGTCGGTACTCGCCCCGGCCAACTCCACGAGCGCGGCCGCACCGTTCGCCTCGAGCACCCGCACCCCCGCGAAACCCCCGAGCCAGCCGGTGTCACCGCCGAGCACCAGCCGGTACCTGGTTCGACCGCCCGCGCGCAGATCCGCCACCGAACCCCGGCCGACCACCCGGCCCGCCGAGAGAATCACCAGCTGATCGCATAGTCGCTCCACCAGGTCGAGCTGGTGCGACGAGAACAGCACGGGAACGCCCCGCACCGCGTATTCCCGCAGCAGCGCGGCCATGGAATCGACGGCCCCCGGATCCAGACCGGAGAAGGGTTCGTCGAGGATCAGTACGGCGGGCTCCGCGATGACGGCCGCCGCGATCTGCACACGCTGCTGATTCCCGAGGGACAGCGATTCGAGCTTGTCCTTACCGCGCTCGGCGAGATCGAATCGCCGCAACAGCTCGCCTGCTCGTCGCCCGGCATCGGCGGTGCGAACGCCGCGTAACCGGGCCAGGTACACCAACTGGTCGATGACCGCCTGCTTCGGATAGAGACCGCGTTCTTCGGGCATGTATCCGAACGATCGGCGATCGGCGACCGTCACCGGGCGTCCCCGCCACCGGACTTCACCCCCGTGGGTGGCCAGGACTCCCATGATCATCCGCATGGTAGTGGTCTTGCCCGCGCCGTTGCCGCCGACGAATCCGGTGAGGGCCCCCGGAACCACATCGAACGACACGTCGTTCACCGCCACGTGCTCCCCGAACCGGCGAAACAGGTGCGCGATTTCCAGCATCAACTCCCCTATCCGCATCGATAGAATTCCACCTTACCGACGGGGGCGAGGTGTCGGCGTGTTCCCGCACGGACGCCGCACCGGAGGAGAGGAAGAACGTAAGGTAAAGTAATAGTAATGTGGAGTTAAGCGTTAGGGCGTGGGGTGAACGTAGAGGTGACACCGCTGCCGGGAATCGGCGTGCGTAAAGAATTCTCATTGAAGGGCGAGCGTCGCCGGGTCGGGGTGGTCGACCGCAGGGACGGCACCGTAGATCTGATCTTCACCACGGAAGCGGATCCGGACAAGACGGTGCAGATCCCGCTGTCGGGAAATGAGGCGAGGGTGCTCGCCAACCTGCTCGGCGCGCCGCAACTGGTTGCCCAACTGCGCGAGGAACACCGTGACATCGAGGGTGTGAACACCAGGACGCTTCCGGTCCTGGCCGGTTCGCCGTACGACGGGCGCACCCTCGGCGAGACCGAAATGCGGACGAGGACACGTGTCTCCATCGTCGCGGTGATGCGCGCCGGTCAAGTACACCCTTCACCCGGGCCCGAATTCGTCTTCACCGCGGGCGATCTGCTGATCGCCGTCGGAACCGCCGCGGGCCTCGACGCCGCCGCCGGACTACTCGCAGACGGCTGAGCCGATGGTAGTGGACGGAACCGCGCTGGCATTGATTCAATTGGGCGCGGTGTTCTTCGGCCTCGGTGTGCTCGGCCGCGTCGCGGCGAGAATAGGGCTGTCACCGATCCCGCTCTATCTCATCGGCGGACTCGTCTTCGGCACGGGCGGTCTGATCGAATTACACGAGGTCGACGAATTCATCCATCTCGCCAGTGAAATCGGCGTCGTCCTGCTGCTGCTGCTCCTCGGACTGGAATACACCGCGGCCGAATTGGTCACGGGGATGCGAAGATCGTGGCCGGCCGGTCTGCTCGATATCGCGTTGAACGCCACGCCCGGCGTCATCGTCGCCTTGATGCTCGGACTCGGATTCACCGGCGCGATCGCCCTCGCGGGCGTCACCTATATCTCGTCGTCGGGCATCGTCGCGAAGGTTCTCAACGATCTCGGCAGGCTCGGCAACCGCGAAACGCCGGTGATCCTGTCCATCCTGGTTTTCGAGGATCTCGCGATGGCCGCCTATCTGCCCGCGCTCACGGCGGTGCTGGCGGGTGTCGGATTCGTCGCCGGCCTCACCACCCTCGGTATCGCGCTGGTGGCGGTGACCGTCGTGCTCGTGGTCGCCCTGCGCTTCGGCAAGTATGTCTCGGCAGTGGTCGCCAGCGACGACCGCGAGATCTTCCTGCTCAAACTGTTCGGTGCGGCACTGCTCGTGGCTGGACTGGCATCGGCGGTGCAGGTTTCGGCCGCCGTCGGCGCGTTCCTGCTCGGTATCGCGATCTCCGATTCGACCGCGCACAGTGCGACGAAAATCCTCGAACCGCTGCGCGACCTGTTCGCCGCGATGTTCTTCGTGCTGTTCGGGCTCAGCACCGATCCCGCCAGCATTCCGCCGGTGCTGGGCTGGGCGGTACTGCTCGCCGTCGTCACGATGGTGACCAAGATCGGAACCGGCTGGTGGGCGGCCCAACGCTCGGGCGCGAGCCCACTCGGCCGGGCCCGCGCGGGCACCGCGCTCGTCGCTCGTGGCGAGTTCTCCATCGTCATCGCGGGTCTCGCCGTCACCGCGGGCGCGCTGCCCGCCGAATTCGCCGCGCTGGCGACCACCTACGTCCTGCTGATGGCGATTCTCGGGCCGATCGCGGCCAGGGTGGTCGAACCCATCACGCGGTGGTTGCTGGATCGGTTGGCGCGGCGGCGACAGGCCGCCCCCGTTCCCGAGTAGCCGACCGGCCGACCTGCGATTCAGCCGGGCGCGATGGCGGTGATCAGCGTGCGATTAGCCGAGGTGCGGGTGGTGATCAGTTGGGTGAAGGTGCTCGGCTGTTCCCCCGGAACCTGCTGGGTGAGGCGGACCCTCCAGCGGGCCTGGCCCTCCTCGCTCTCGGCGCGGGTGATCTCCACGCAGTAGAGGGTGCCGACGGGAACCTGGTTGATTCCGCGCTGGATCTGTTCGGCGGCGGGAACGGGCGAATTGTCGGCGACCACGGCGCGCGCGGCATAGCCGGAACGCTGGACGTAATAGGCGCGTTCGAAGGCGAGTATCGCCGAGGGACCATCGGTGGTACCGCCGGGATCGGTGCCGGAGACGATGTCGGGGGTGCGCCGCTGTTCGCATCCGGGGGTCGCGATGACGGCGGGTTCGCCCGCCGGGGTGGTCCTGGTGACGGCGGCGGTGGACGACGTGGGACCCCGGCTGGTCTCGGCCGCCGCGGGACGCTTCTGCTTATCCGAACCGTTGAAGGCGATGAGGACCACGGCCACCAGTGCGACGACTATGCCGACCGCGATCAGCGCGCCGAGCAGTCGACCGCCGCCACCCTGCTCTTCGGTGGTGCGGCGTGGATGACGCAGGGCGACACCGGGATTACCGCCGGTTCGATCGACGATCGACGGCACGCGAATCTCCGGCTCGTCACGCTCCTGCGATTCGGGGTCCTCGGTGCGTACGCGGACCCGAGGCTGGGTGACCGGGTCCGCCGCCGGTTGCCGCACGGGCGCGGGCTCGAGCCACTGCTCCCAATCCCCGGAGCGCTGGGTGCGATCGGGCAGCGGGCCCGGATCCGGCAGCGGTGGTTCCACCGGCGGATCCACCGGATAGTCGGGTACGTCCGCCGGACGAGCCGGACCGGTGCGCACTGGCGACCGTCGCCGTTTGGGTTGTTTCTTCACCGGCTGGCGCAGCATGGGCAAGCCGGTGTCGAAAGGGTTGTCCCGACCGGGGCCGGAACCTTCGGAATCAGACGAAGTCATCGCCGAAATCGCCGATGACGGCGGCCGGTACCGTCACCGGATCGAGGTCGAGCGCGACAGCGGGGACAGTCACGCCGAGTTGGCCGTCCTTCGGTTTGTGCTCCTGATCGTTGGCGCCGGCCTGTGGCGGCATCGCGATACCGCCGGTGGGTCCGTGTTGCTGCGCGGGTTCGGGCGCCGAGGGCCGCGACGATCCGTTGGGCTGCGGTCCAGTTCCCCCGAAGGGCGCCTGCGACAGCGGTGTCGGTTTCGGATCGTCCGCCGTCGAAGGTTCGTCCCGGCCGGATGGCAGCAGCGTGCTGCGGTTGTTGTTCGGCGTGGCCGCCGGTCCCGTTCCGCCGAAATCGAATTGCCCGCCACCGGGTTTGGAGCCGGTCGGGCCACCCGTGCCGTTGTTGTCACCGGTGGTGCTGCCCGGATGGATGAGCTCGGGAATCGCCTTGTCGATCACCTTGTCCACGGAGGCGGCGACGGTATCCATCGCGTGCGTGCCGACCTCGACGATCTTGTCGATGAGGTGGGTGCCGATATCGACGCCCGCGCTGATACCGGCGGTGCCCAACTGGACACCGGCCGAGATCAACTGCTGCTGCACCTGCAACTGCGCCGCGAGTACCGGATCCATCGGCTGCCCGTTCGCGGTCTGCGTCGCGGTACCCGGCACGTATTGATTCGTGCCGAGGGTCTGATCGGGGGTCTGATCGGGGGTCTGGTAGCCGGTCCGGTTCTCGCCGATACCGGAGGGTGAGGAAACGGTGAGCGGTCCCATCGCGTCCAGCCGCCGGGTGTGGTCGTCCATCTCCGAACGGGTGGACTGCACGGTGTCGATGGCGTCGCGCAGCGCCTGCGCGCCCCGCTCGATCACCGCGTCGGTATCCGGGGATGCGGTGGCGACGCCGAGGATCCGACGGGCGTCCCTGCGGAAATCGGCGATGATCTCGTCGACCTTCGCCGCGCCGCGCGATGTGGTGGTCTGCGCGTCGGAGAGCACCTCGAGGTAGGCCGGTCCACGATCGGAGATCTCGCCGAGTTCGGTCTGGGTCGTTCGCAGCGACGGCACCGCCAGATCCGCCGCGTTGGAGGTCCAGGTGGATTCCAGCGCGTACAGACCTTCGCGATGCGGACGCTCGGTATCGGCGGCCCGCGTCGAGGCCGCCGACAGCGCACCGGTGATGGCCTGGTCCGGGGTGCCGACGCCGGTGCCGAGCGAGGATCGCAGTTTCAGGATCGGCTCGACCAGCGCGGCCACGAGCGGTGGATCGACGGTGGGATCGAGGGTTTTCAGCGAACCCGCGTCGGTGTCGGAAGCGCGTCTGCGTAGTCGCCTCATGCCAATTCCTCCCCGGTCCTGGCCAACCCGCCCGCGGTCTCGGAGTCGACGTCCTGCGCGGCCTCGCTGTAGGAGCGCAGTACCTGGCCGTAGGCCGCTACCAGCTGGCCCGCGGTCGACAACGCCTGCGAATGCTGCGCGACGGCTTCGGTGAACCGCGCCGCGAACTGGGCGCCGACCAGTCCGAGGTCGGCGGCCAGCCGCTCCGTGTGCACGGCCTCGGCCGCGACAGCCGCGGCTGACGCCAGCTGTTGCGACACACTCTCCGCGGTCGTGGTGTAGGCGGCCACCGCCGCCGGGTCGAGCTTCAGCGCGTCCACTGTTCCCCCTTCACCGAAACCGATAATCAGAAACCGATAATCAGAAACCAATAGTTCGATGTCGCGGCATGATTCGACACAGCGAGCGTACCCGCGCACACGCCTATCGCGCTCCCGATCCCCCCACTCCGGCCGTGTTCGGCCTGGTCGCGCAATCTCCTATCGCCTCAACTCCGCGCGGCGTCGCGGCGCGCCTTGCCGGTTGCGCGGCGCATGCGGAACAGATACGCCGGTGACGGTGGGGCCCAGCCGAGTTGGGTCGCGGTGCCGAGGTCGTCGCGGTTGGCCCAGTGTTCGACGACCATGCCATCGGCCAGTCGCAGCCAGTGCGTCTGTGTGGTCGCGAAGGATTTGCCCGTGGCCGGGAACGCCTGTGCGACACCGCCGTCGGCGTCATAGGCGACGAAGGTCCCGGTCTGCCGCCCCGACATGGTGGCGTGCACGACGACCAGATCACCCTCGGCGATCACCTCGTGGATCTCCCAGCGCAGATCGGAATAGGCTCCGCGCAGCCAGAGCGCGGTGGCGTAGAACGCGGCCGGTCCGGCCGCGCGGCAGGCGGGCGGCTCCGAGACGCCCTCCCTGTTGTGGGCGCGCGGGTGCACGATCGCCTCGAAATCCGCGAGCGAACCGTCTGCCATGATCCGCATGCTGCGGATCGCGAGATTCTTGATGTCCAGGTCGGTGTGGGTCATACGAGTCTCCGTCTTCGGATTGGAACTGGATACAATTAGTTTGAACATCATTCCATCGAACTGTCAACGACAATTTTCACGAGGAGTACGGGTGGCCGAGAAACGTCGCTACGCCACGGAATTGCGCACCAAACAGACCGAGCTGACCCGAGGCAGGGTCCTCGACGCGGCCCGCGCGGAATTCCTCGAACACGGCTACCTCGGCACCACGCTGACCGGCGTCGCGGCGTCCGCCGGAGTCAGCGTGCAGACCATCTACAACGTGGTCGGCGGCAAGGCAGCGCTGCTCAAGGCCGTCTACGACACCATGCTCGCCGGGGACGACGAACCGATCCCGATGGCGCAGCGGCCGATGTTCGTCGCCATGATCGAGGCCGAATCCGGCCGCGAATGCCTCGCCCGCTATACCGCGATCTCGCGGCTACTCGCCGAGCGCGCGCTGCCGCTCGTGTCGATGGCGCTGGCCCAGGCCGCGACCGGCGACGCCGAACTGCGCGCCTTCACCGACACCATCGAGAACGAACGCGCCATCGGCACCGGAAATGCCGTCCGCCACCTGGCACAACGTTTCGGCCTTCGCGACGGTCTCGATCCGGAGGAGGCCGCCGATACGCTGTGGGCGCTCACCGCGCCCGAACTCGCCGACCGACTGACCAATCGTCGCGGATGGGGCTGGGACAAATACCAGCAATGGCTCGGCACCGCCGCCGCCGACGCGTTGCTCGGACCGGAGTGAGCATTGCCCTTGGGCTCCACGCTCGCCGAACCGCGTCTACATCGCGGTGCGCAGTGCCGCCGCGCCGAAGTGATCGGCGAGGACGCAGAGCGTGGCGGAACAACTCGCGTCGAGAGCGAGCGTCGCCAGATCGTCGGCTCGCGTATTCCCGCGGTTGAGGATGACCACCGGTTTGCCCTGCTTGGCGGCGTGACGAGCGAAGCGAAGACCCGACATCACGGTGAGGGAGGAACCCGCCACCAGCAGCAGGTCGGCGGCGTCGACGAGGGCGAATGCGGCGGCGACCCGGTCACGCGGGACATTCTCGCCGAAGTAGACGATGTCGGGTTTGAGCATGCCGCCGCAGCGTTCACAGTCGACCATCCGGAAATCGGCGGTATCGGCGACGATCGCGTCGGCGTCGGGTGCCACCTCGACACCCGTGACGGACATGCGCGCGCCGAATCCAGGGTTCGCGGCCTCCAGTCTGTCGGCGAGTGACATCCGGGACATCAGGGCCTCGCAGCCGAGGCAGCGCACGCGGGCATAGCTGCCGTGCAGGTCGAGAACCCGGCGGTGTCCCGCCTTGGTGTGCAGCAGGTCGACGTTCTGGGTGATGAGACCAGTCACCACACCCAGTCGTTCCAGTCGGGCCAGCGCCCGATGCCCCGGATTCGGGCGAGCGGCGTCCATATGCCGCCAGCCGAGGTGATTGCGGGCCCAGTACCGCTGCCGGAAAACCGGATCGCCGACGAACTGCTGATAGGTCATCGGCGTGCGCGGCGGCGAGGCGGGACCGCGGTAATCGGGAATCCCGCTGTCGGTCGAGACCCCGGCGCCGGTCAGCACCGCGACCCGGTGGCCGTCGACCAGCGCGAGCAGCCGCGCGATCTCCGGTTCGGTGAGCTCCGACATGGAATTCAGGGTACGGCGACACGGCGCCGCCGGGGCCGAGGTGCCGATCCTGCGCGCGACGGGCCGTCGGCCCGAACCGCCTCGGTGCGGCCCCGCCGTAGGCTCATCCCGCGTAGATTGCGCCGACCGCCCCCGCGAGCACGGACAATCCGTGTTCGATCTCGTCATCGGAAATGGTCAGCGGGGGAAGCAGTTTGATGACCTCGTCCTCGGAACCGGAGGTTTCCACCAGCAGTCCGCGTTCGAAGGCCAGCCTGCACACCTTCGCGGCCCGCGACGCGTCCTCGAAGACGAGACCGTGCACCAGTCCGCGCCCCCGGGTGGACAGCCCGCTGTGCGCACTCGCCAGCTCCGCCAGCGCGGCGCGTACCCGCTCGCCCTTGATCGTCGTCGTGGATTCCAGCGCCCCGTCGGACCAGTACTGTTCCAGGGCGACGCGCGCGGTGACGAAGGCGGCGTTATTGCCTCGGAAGGTTCCGTTGTGCTCCCCGGGGGTCCACTGGTCGAGTTCCGGCCGGAACAGCACGAGCGCCATAGGCAGCCCGTAGCCACCGATCGACTTGGACAACGTGACGATATCCGGGGTGATACCCGCGATCTCGAAGGAGAAGAACGGACCGGTCCGCCCGCAGCCCATCTGGATATCGTCGACGATCAGCAGAATGCCGCGGGCGGAGCACAGTTCGGCGAGTTGGCGCAGCCAGGAGGCGCGCGCGACGTTCACTCCGCCTTCACCCTGGACCGTTTCGACGATCACCGCAGCGGGTTTGTCCAGGCCGGAAGAGGAATCGTCGATGGCGCGGCGCATCCACCGCAGCTCGGCGTCGCCGCCGAGGTAGCCGTCGTATGGCATCGGCGTCGCGTGGACCAGCGGCACCCCCGCCCCGGCCCGTTTGGCGGCGTTGCCGGTCACCGAGAGCGCGCCGAGGGACATGCCGTGGAAGGCGTTGGTGAAGTTGAGGATGGTCTGGCGGCCGGTGATCTTGCGCGCCAATTTCAGCGCCGCCTCCACCGCGTTGGCTCCCGTCGGTCCGGGGAATTGGACCTTGTAGTCCAATTGGCGCGGTACGAGGACGAGGTCGCGCAGCGCCTCGAGCAGCGAACGTTTGGCGATCGTCGACATATCGAGCCCGTGGGTGATGCCGTCGCCCGCGATGTATTCGAGCAGCGCTCGTTTCAGGATCGGGTTGTTGTGCCCGTAGTTCAACGAACCCGCGCCCGCGAAGAAGTCCAGGTACTCGCGGCCCTGCTCGTCACGCAACCAGCTACCGCTCGCGGTGGCGAAGACCGTCGGCCAGGATCGACAGTAGCCGCGAACGTTCGATTCGAGTGTTTCGAAAACGGTCATCTCGGCGACAGTCATCGGCGATCCTTCCTGTCGGGACGAGCGGTTCTGCCTACACGCGGCGGTGCGAACACCAATCTGAAGCGATTGTGTTTCTAACACTGACGCGTCAGGTATGTAGCAGTTTCCGAAAAGAGGCGTGGAATCCTCGCGTATGCCCACACCGTCGAACTAAAGTTGACTCCTTGTGCGCGGCGGTGCGGAGGGGGTGGAATGGCTGGCCGTTGCCATGCGCGCGCGGCGAACGGCGCGGGTGTACCGACATCTCGCCGTCGCGGGATTCCGCCGCCAGTCCCAATACAAGTTGGCGATGTTCGCCGGCCTGTTCACCAACTGCGTGTTCGGGCTGGTCCGCGCCGCGGTGATGTTGGCGGCCGTGCGTGCCGCGGGCGATTTCGGCGGTTACGACGAGGGTTCCATCGGCGCCTACGTCTGGCTGTCGCAGGCCCTGCTCGGCGCGACGCAGTTCATGGGTCCGCCACTGGAATTGGTGGACCGGGTGAAGAACGGCGATATCGCGGTCGATTTCCTGCGCCCGGTCGACGTGCAACTCGCCTATCTGGCTTCCGATCTCGGCCGCGCGGCCTGCACGCTGATCCCCCGCGGCATACCAAGCGTCGTCTTCGGTTACCTCACCTTCGGACTCGCGATGCCGCGCACACCCGGGCCGTATCTGCTCGGCGCGATCTCGGTGTTATGCGCGGTCGCCCTGTCGTTCCTGTCGTTATTCGCTGTTGGCCTGATCGGTTTCTGGGTGGTGGAGACCCGTGGCATCCGGGTGCTATACCAGATTTGCGGCACGTTTCTGGCCGGGTTGTTCGTGCCGGTCCACATGTTCCCGGAATGGCTGCGCGCGCTCGCGCACGCCACCCCGTTCCCGTCGATCCTGCAGGCGCCGATCGATATCCTCTCCGGTCGCGTCCTCGGTTCGGAGGCGATCGCGGTCGTTGCCACGCAGGTGGTTTGGGTGGTGCTGATCGGCATCATCGGTCGGGTGCTACTGGCGGCGGGCCGCCGCAGGCTGGAGGTGCAGGGTGGCTGAGCTCCCGCTGCTGACCGCGCCGGCCGGTACCCGCTTCACCCCCTACATCGCCGTGCTGCGCTCGCGCATTCGCGCCCAGCAGGCCTATAGATTGTCCTTCGCCAGTGAGGTTTTCAGCGCCTTCCTGATCGGCCTGATCGAATTCGCCGAGGTCTGGGTCATTTTTCACACGGTGAAGGTGCTCGGCGGCCTCGACCTCGACGGCGCGCTGCTGCTGTTCGGGCTGAGCAACACCGCGTTCGCGCTGGCGCAGGTCACGGTCGGCCACCTCGATTCCCTGCCGACGCTGATCCGGCTCGGCACCCTCGACGCCTTCCACCTGCGCCCGCAGCCGCTGCTGGCGCAACTCATCACCAGCGATATCTCGTTGCGCCGTCTCGCGCGCGCCGCCGTCGCGATCGCGGTGCTCGTCATCGGTCTCGTTCGCAACGATATCCTTTGGGGGCCTGCCGCATTCGCCATGCTCGCCATCACCGTGATCGGGGGAATCCTGATCTTCGGCGGGATCTTCGTTTGCGCGGCCGGACTGCAATTCTTCCTGATCGACGGCGCGGAACTCACGAACAGCTTCACCTACGGCGGGTCCTTCGCCGCGATGCAGCCCGCCTCGGTCTTTCCAGCACCGCTGAAAATCCTGTTCGGGTTCGCGATCCCGGTCTCGTTCACGGCGTACCTACCCACCATCGCCCTGCTCCGGCTACCCGGACCACCACTGCTGCCCTCCTGGCTTGCCTGGTTGACCCCGGTCGCGGCGATATGGGTTTGGCTACTCGCGCTCTGCCTGTGGCGAATCGGCACTCGGCACTACCAGGGAGGCGGCGGGTGAGCGTGGCGGCCAGCGACTTATCGGACACCATCATCGATATCGAAAATCTCACAAGGGAATTCACACTCTATCGCCGAAACGGCCGCAGGTGGCGCCGCACACGTGACACTCTCACCGCCGTCGACAGCATGACCTTCCGGATCGAGCGCGGCGCCGCGGTGGGCTACATCGGAGCGAACGGCGCGGGCAAATCCACCACCATCAAGATGCTGACCGGCATTCTCGTTCCGACGGCAGGCACGGTGCGCACCTGCGGCCTGGAACCGGTGCGTCAGCGTCGCAGACTCGCCTCGCGGATCGGCGTCGTCTTCGGGCAACGCTCCCAACTGTGGTGGGATCTGCCCCTGCGCGAATCCTTTTCGATCCTGGCCGCCATCCACCGGCTCGACCCCGACATCACCCGCAAGCGCACCTACGAACTGGTCGAACAGCTGGAAATGGCCGAAACGCTCGACACCCCGGTGCGCCAACTCTCCCTCGGGCAGCGGATGCGCGCCGAAGTCGCCGCGGCACTGCTGCACTCCCCCGAACTGGTGATCCTGGACGAGCCGACCATCGGCCTCGATGTGCTGTCCAAACAGCGGCTGCGCGAATTCCTGCGCGCGGAACGGGCCGACCGTGGCACGACGCTGCTGCTCACCACCCACGATATGGGCGATATCGAGCGGCTCTGCGACCGCGTGCTCGTCGTCGACCACGGCAGCCTGGTCTACGACGGGTCACTGCCCGGACTCGGCGCGACGGTCGGGGCGCGCCGAGTGCTCGTGGTCGATCTGGCCGAGCCGACACCCGATCTGGTCGACTTGCCGTGTGCCGCGGAATTGCTCACCAGCGAAGGCGAAGGAATGCGCCAGCGATTGGCCTTCGACGCCGAGACGACAACCGCGGCCCGATTACTCGCCGCGGTATCCGACAGGGCCCAGGTGCGCGACCTGTCCATCGAGGAACCCGAGATCGAGGACATCGTCCGGCGGATATACGAATCCGCCCGTTGATCGAGTCGACGGGCGGATTGGGGCCGAATCTTCGCTACCAGGTCGAGTCAGGGTTCACGCGGCCCCTGGTCGAGCCGGAACGGCGGGTATTCGTCGCGCAGCAGGGCGGCATAGACCGCCACTCGCAGCATCCATCGGTTGGCGCCCACCGAGAAGTCGAACAGCCCCTTGGGATATACGCCGGTGAACAGCAGGCCGATGACGGCGATCAACGCGAGAACACCCAGCAGGGACGGCCAGGAAACGGCATAGTCGTCGGAGACGCTGTTGGACCCGCCGACGAAAACCATGATGACCAGGTAGTGCGGAATAGCCAGCAACCACCACTTGACCAGCACCAATCCGCGATGCAGCCGCTCGGGGTAGTCGACCTCCAGATCCGCGGGATAGTTCGCGTCCGACGCCAGGCTGAACGGCGGGTATCTATCCGTACCCAGCGGCGACCACGCGTAGAAGCCGACCCGCCAGCCCCACCTGAGCACACCGATCGAGTAATCGAAGAGCCCGCGTGGATACTTCCCGGTGAACAGGATCGCGAAGAACGCGATCACCGTGACGACGAACCATCCGATATGCAGGAAGAACAGCACAATATAGTGCGGAATGGCCAAGATCCATTTGACCAGCCACATCCATCGCGACAGCGCGGGATCCAGATCACCTCTGACGCGAACCGGACTCGCGGAACTGACCGGCTTCTCGAGTTCCATTTCCATGATCGACGCTCCTTCCGGGCTTCGATGCGGCGGCACACCGTAGGCCAACAGTCGAATTGTCCCTTATCGGAGGAATGTCCCGACCACGTTCCGATACCGACACGCCAACGAATCGGAGCGCCCGACACTCACTCTCGTCGGCGACTCGGTCCAGCGCTTCGATGTCACGGGCACCCCGAATGGCACGCGCACCCCGGTTGCGCTGCCGCACCGTCACCGCGATACTGACCGGTCGATATCAGAAGCTGTTGTCCCGGGGGTAAATCCATGACGCGCACGTCCCGTCCTGCCGTACTCGCCCTCGGTGTCGCACTGGTCGTCGTACTCGTGCTGACCATGAGCGGATGCGGTAAGAGCAAGAAGAATCGGCACTCGACCGCACACGGCCCGGTCGCCACCGCGACCACGACGGCGCGTCAATTCCAGGACTGCGAGCAAGCCTGGGCCGCAGGCCGGGCCCCGTTGAAACGCGGCGACAGCGGATATTCGGCGGCCCTGGACAAACTCGACGGCAAAGAGGACGGCACCGCCTGCGCCACCCGCCCCGTGTCCCGCACGACGACGCCGAGGACGACCACTCCGCGCGCGAGTACACCGACGCGCACTCCCACCAGAACACGCTGAGCGCACGGGTGTGCACCGCGCGAGAGGTCAATCGGGAGTCCGACCGGTCGCGGAATACAGACTCACCTCGCCGCTCTCGCTCAGGAACGCGTTGACCAGCATCACCCGATTGGCCCGGAACTCTTCCTCGTCCGGAACAACGGTGGTGATGGAAATCTGCGGAATCGTCGCCCAGTTCACCACATACCGCTCGGGCGGGCCGTCGTCATCGGACAGGCGCGCCAGCCGGAAGACCGACACCGTCTTCCGTTCGATGAGCTTGCGCACGACCTCCGCGATTCGCTCCGGGTCTTCCAGCGCGAACAGGAAGCCGAATGTCAGCTCGGGCGAGGACACGTAGGCGGGCACGAATACCGAGGCTAGCCGATCGCGAGCGGGTCCGCAGCCGCCTTGCCGTCGTGATTGCCGCCCATACGCTCACCGGGGCCGTCCCGCGATATTCGATACCGAGGCTCATCAATTACGATTCGATTCGATTCCGATTCGCCGCGGCAACACATCGACGTGTCCGAAACGTAACGGACCATAACGATTTCCGCCGACTCGAAGATTGTGACGGCATACGGTTGCGTCATCGACAGCCATCGCGCTTTCCTGAAAGAGTCCCGATACTTCGGGTCGCCTTGTCATCGCATCGTCGCGGATTTCCCGGTTACTTCGCCGTGGCGGTGAACTGTGTGAGGGCGGCCGGGCTCGGGGCTACGCCGGAGCCGAGGGGTTGCCCCTCCCCGAAATCCCCCTCGGCCCTGGCGTATCCACGATCGGATCGTCACCATGGGGGCTGAGCATGGCTACCGAATACCACGCGCACCGGATCGTCGCAGGCGAACTGCCGCCGCGCTCGGCACTGCTGCGCGTATTCCGCGAACCCGGCGACCCGCGACTGCGTGAGCACCGGGTGCTGGAAGCGGCGGGCGAACTGGCCGAATGCCATGGGGACAGACAGCGCGCGATCCAGACAGCGCGAAGGCCCGGCGCGTCGAGTGGACGGGTCGCCGCATGCGCCCAGCAGGTGGACGATATCGACCGGCGTCGGGCCGAACTCATCGAACGGATCGACCGGTGGGTCGCGACCAATGTCGCGCACCGCGCCGGAGCGTCGTTGCATACCGAGACGCTCGGCGCGGTGATCGACAGAATGGCCGCGAAATGGATTGTGGCGCAACAGGCTGTCGGGCCGAAGGCGTCGATCGAAGCGCCGCGTCCGCTCCGGATGGACGGCGCCGCCCACCTGGAGTGGACCCGGCTGGCCGAATTGGCCGACGGCTATCAGGATCTGATCACCGATGTGGCCGAACACCGACGGCGACTGCCGGTCTGGTGATCGGCCACCGCGGCACCGCTCACCGTGGGTCGTCGAGTTCCGGTTCTATCAACTCCGGCTCCACGACCTCGGCCTCGACGAACGCGGTCGTCTTCGGCGCGGTCTCAGCACCGACGGCGTCATCGGCGCCGGGAGCGTCGTCGGGCTCAGCGAGCCCGACGCCCCGGCCTGCCTCCGCGTCCTTGCGCGCTGCGGCAGCGGCCTCGTTCATCTCGATCGCGTCGGTGATCCATTCGCCGATCTCCCGGGTCACCCCGACGACGGTCCCCGTGATGATGCCGGCGATATTGCCGACATGGCGGGCTCCGGAGGACGTTAATTCCTGAATCAAATCCTTGTTGCTCTCGAATTTCCCGATCATTCACACGCCCACTTCGGTCGCCTTCCGCTGACGCATCACGATAACACCGGGAGTCGGGTCCATCCTGAGCGCAGCGGGCAGCAACTCGGCGAAACGGGATCGGAACAATGCGGGCGGCAACGCGAGCTTACAAATCTTCGACCACACCGATCCGATCTGCTTACCGAATGGCCCGGTGTTGTAGGGCAGGCCGTACTTCGCGCACAGTTCGCGGACCTCAGGAGCGATCTCCGGGTAACGGTTGGCGGGCAGGTCGGGGAAGAGGTGGTGTTCGATCTGATGCGACAGATTGCCGGACATGATGTGGAACAGCCTGCTGCCGGAGATATTGGCCGAGCCGAGCATCTGCCGGACATACCACTCGCCACGGGTCTCCTCGGCGGTCTCCTCCTCGGTGAACGTCTGTACGCCCGCGGGGAAATGCCCGCAGAAGATGATCGAATATGCCCAGACGTTGCGCACCAGATTCGCGGTGACATTACCCGCCAGCGTGCTCAGGAACAGCGGGCCCGACAGCGCGGGGAAGATCACGTAATCCTTGAGGACCTGTCGGCCGGCCTTGCGCCACTGCGCCTTCAGCAGTCGTTTGACCTCATCCCCTGATCGCTTGCCGCGCACGACGTTCTCGACCTCGAGGTCGTGAGCCATCACACCCCACTCGAACAGCATCATCAGCGCGAACGCGTAGATCGGATTGCCGAGCCGCAGCAGATTCCACTCCTGGGCCTCATCGATCCGCAAGATGCCGTAGCCGATATCGCGGTCCTTGCCGTGGATATTGGTGAAGGTGTGGTGCATGTAGTTGTGCGAATGCCTCCACTGGTCGGCCGGGCAGACCGTATCCCACTCGAACTCGCGGGAATTCAGATCGGGCTCACGCATCCAGTCGTACTGGCCGTGCATGACGTTGTGGCCGATCTCCATATTGTCCAGGATCTTCGACACACTCAGCGCCGCGACCGCCGCCAGCCAGACCGGCGGCAAGAAGCCGAGATACATCAGGCCACGGCCCGCGATCTCGAAACCGCGCTGCGCTTTGATGATCGAGTAGATGTACTCGCGGTCGCGTTCGCCGAGGTCGGCGACGACGCGCGCACGCAGTTCGTCGAGCGCCTTACCCAGCTCTTCGATCTGGTCCGGGCTCAGGACCAGCGGTCCGTCCTTGGTTTCGGTAAGAATTGTCATCGGTTCGGTCCCCTGTCGATTGATTGTCAGATGTCGATCTCGACGTCGCCCACGGGGGCGTTGATGCACAACTGGATGGGCTGGTCCGGGTCACTGTTCGTTTCGCCGGTCCGCAGGTTGCGGGTGCAACCGGTGCGGCGAACCGCCGTGCAGGAGAAGCAGATACCCATCCGGCAGCCGTACTCCGGGCTGAGCCCGGCGCCCTCGGCCTGCTCCAGCAGGCTGGCGCCGGTGTTGTCGGCGGCGACGCCGCTGGCGGAGAAGTTCACGGTGCCGTGCGCTGTCTCGGTATCGACCGGTGCGAGCGAGAGCGTGAACTCCTCGGTGTGCAGCCGGTCGGACAACCGCTCGGCCGCGAAGATCTCGCGGGCCGCGTCCATCAGCGGCTTCGGTCCGCAGACGAAGGTCTGCGCGTCGGCGAACCAGGGCGCTACCCGCACCAGCTCGTCGTAGTCGAAATACCCTCCGCCGCTGATTTCTACACATGCGCCCTCGGCCGCCGAGCCGACGGGGTCGGTCGCGCGCCTGCCCGGATAGCGCAGTTCGATGCGGAAGTTCGCGTGCGCCCGCGCGATCGCGTCCAGTTCGGCGCGGTGCGGGACGAGGACGGGCGATTTCGCGTAGTGCAGGAATACCAGTTCGCCCGGATATCCCTCCGCCGCCAGCGTCTGCATCATGGACAGCACCGGCGTGATGCCGCTGCCGCCACTGACCAGCAGGATTCGCTCCGGCCGGATGTCGGGGAGGGCGAACGTGCCGTCGGCCGGGGCCAGATCGACCACCATGCCGGGGGCGGCGTTGTGGTGCAGATATTGCGACACCAGCCCGCCCCGGTGGGCCTTGACGGTCAACTGGATGTAGCGCCCGCGCCTGCCCTCCGGATTCACCGGCGAGTAGCACCGGGTGTGGCGGACACCGTCGATCACCACACCGATCCGGACGAACTGACCCGCGGCGTGACCGCGCCAATGCCGGGTCGGACGCAGCGTCAGCGTCACCGACCCGGGGGTCGAGCGACGGACATGGGTGATCTCGGCCCGCATCTGCCGTGCGGTCAGCGTCGGACGGACCAATTCGAGATAGCGATCGAGCGGGTGCGGCGTGGTCAGGGTCTGCACCAGATCGATGAGATCCACCATTCGGTTCTCCGTACCTCTTGTCGGGCTGGGGCGTGCGCTCATGTTTCAGTGCACGCCTGTACACTCAACTAGTGTGACTGATGAACAGGGGCAGGTGTCAACCGGCAAGTTGTGTGACCCGAACAACATCCTCGGAGTGGACGCATGGTGAACGGATGTATGCTCACCGTGATGACTGAGCAGGCAGCGACCAGAAATGAGCGCAAGGAGCGCACCCGGCAGGCCCTGCTGGAGGGCACCCTCGCCCTCGCCTCCGACCGCGGATTCGCCGCGCTCAGCCTCCGCGAGATCGCCCGATCGGCCGGTATCGTGCCGACGGCCTTCTACCGGCATTTCGAATCCCTGGAAGATCTCGGCGCGACCCTGGTCGACGAGGGCGTGACCGCATTGCGACTCGCCCTTCGCGAAGTCCGCCGCAATCCCGACGCGGGCCTGACCGATACGGTGCGGTTCGTCTTCGATCAGGTCGGGCCCAAACGCGACCTGTTCGGATTCCTCACCAGGGAACGTCACGGCGGGTCGGCGGTATTGCGCCGGGCCATCGCCACGGAATTGCAGCTGATCGTGCGCGAACTGGTCGCCGACCTCTCGCGCGTGCGCGCACTCGACGAGTGGAGCCCCCGCGACCTGGAGATCGCCGCCGACCTGCTGGTCTCCACCGTGACCGACGGCATCGCCGCCTATATCTCCGCTACCCCCCGCGACGCCCAGCCGATCATCGATCGGACGGTCCAGCAGGTCCGCCTGATCGCCCTCGGCATGGGGGCGTGGTCGCCGAAACAGCGATAGCGCGCTCCGGGCCGCCAGGAGCGCGGGCCGCCGGAGTGCGGTATCTCACACCTCGGGATCGAAGCTGGTGTCGGGTCCGCGCACGGGGATGAGAACGGCCAACCCGACGGCGAGCACGATCAGCAGCCCGACGATGCCCGCCCGCTCCGCGTCGAAGACCCACACGAAGAAACCGAACAGCGCGGGGGCGAGGAACGACGCGGCGCGGCCCGTGGTGGTGTAGAGACCGAACAGCTGCCCCTCACGTCCCGGCGGCGCGAGCCGGGCAAGGAAAGACCGGGCCGACGCCTGCGCCGGGCCGACCGCGACGGTGAGCAGCAATCCGAATACCCAGAACAGCACCGGACCCGAGACGAAGAGCAGGACGACGCCCCAGATCAGCATCGATACCAACGACACCACGATCACCGCCTTGGGCCCGACCCGGTCGTCGAATCGACCCGCGACGACCGCGCCGAGCGCCGCGACGACATTCGCCGCGATACCGAACAGCAGCACATCGGAGTCGGCGATGCCGTACACCCGCACCGCGAGCACCGCGCCGAAGGTGAACACGCCCGCCAGCCCGTCACGGAAAACCGCACTGGCCAACAGGAATCCGACCGTGCGCCGATCCGCTGCCCACAACTCGCGCAGATCCCGCCACAGCACGCGATAGGACCCGAGGAATCCAGCGCTCGCCGCGCCGGGATCGGCTCCGGTACGGGGTATCTCGGGAACCGACAGCAGGACCGGAAGCGCGAAGGCGGCGAACCAGACCGCCGCGAGAATGGCGACGAGACGGATATTCAGTCCGTCATCGGTGGGTATCCCGAGGAGTCCGCGGTTGTCGCCGGCGCCGGCGATGAACCCGAAGTAGCAGATCAGCAGCAGGAATATGCCGCCGAAATAGCCCATGGCCCAGCCGAATCCGGATACCCGGCCGACGGTGGCCGGGGTGGAGACCTGACGCAGCATGGCGTTGTACGGCACACCCGCCAATTCGAAGACCGTCGAACCGAAGGCGAGCAGCGCCAGGCCCAGCCACAGGTCGTTGTAGTCGTCGTGCACGAAGAACAGCCCGGTCATCGCCAGGATCGTCAGCGCGGTCAGCACGGCGAGCGCGCGTTTACGTCGCGCGGAGGCGTCGAAGTACTGCCCGCTGATCGGCGCGGTGAGCGCGACGATCACTCCCGCGGTGGCGATGGCCCAGCCCAGCCAGGAGCTGGCGTTGATCCCGCCCGGCAGATCGTCGCCGACTTTATCGGTGAGATACACCGAGAAGACGAATGTCAGGATGACGGCCTGGAATGCCGACGATCCCCAGTCCCACAACCCCCACGCCACGATCTGTCCACGCCCGGCGGCCTGCCCAATGGTCGCCTCGGCGTTCACCTCGGTCATGCCGCGCAGCCTAACGGGGATCGCCGCCCCGCACGGGGCAAGACCCGAGGGCCACCCCCAGCTATGCACCTAATTGCATAGTACCGAGTGTTACGGCTAACCTGTCCGACATGGCCCTCGAGCACGCGTTGCTGGTATCGCTGACCGAGCGCGCCGGCTCGGGCTACGAGTTGGCGCGCCGCTTCGACAAATCGATCGGGTTCTTCTGGAATGCCACCCACCAGCAGATCTATCGGGTCCTCAAGCGCATGGAGGAATCCGGCTGGCTCGACAGCGTGACGGTCGCCCAGGAGGGAAAACCCGATAAGAAGGTCTATTCGGTCAACGAGGCAGGCCGCCTCGAATTGGCGCGCTGGATCGCCGAACCCACCGATACCGATATGCCGCGCAGCGAACTCGGCGTCAAGATCCGCGCCGCCGCGCACGGCGATATCGCCGCCCTACGCACCGAGGTCAACCGGCATCGCGACCAGCACGCCCAGCGACTCCAGGTGTATCTGCTCATCGAGAAGAACGACTTCCCCGCGCCGGATCAGCTCTCCGGCACCGCCCTGCACCAATACCTGGTCCTGCGCGGTGGTATCCGCGTGGAATCCGGATTCGTCGAATGGTGCGACGAAGTTCTGCAAGCCCTACGACCGCGTGCGTCAGCCCCGCACCAGGATTGATGGACAAAGAGAGCGATGACTTCCTTCCCCCACCTGTTCGAGCCGCTCGACCTCGGTTTCACCACGCTGCGCAATCGCGTGGTGATGGGTTCCATGCACACCGGCCTCGAGGACCGCGCCTGGGACACCAACAAATTGGCGGCCTATTTCGCCGAACGCGCGAAAGGCGGTGTCGGCCTGATCATCACCGGCGGGTACGCGCCCAATCGCACCGGCTGGCTGCTGCCCTTCGGCGCCAAGCTGACCAATAAGACCGAGGCATACCGGCACCGCGCCATCACCAAGGCCGTCCACGACGCGGGCGGCAAGATCGCCATCCAGATCCTGCACGCGGGGCGCTACTCCTATATGCCCGGCAGCGTCTCCGCCTCCTCGATCAAAGCGCCGATCAATCCGTTCCGGCCGCGCGCACTCTCCGCCACGGGCGTCGAGCGGACCATCGACGATTACGCCCGGTGCGCGGCACTGGCGAAATTCGCCGGATACGACGGCTGCGAGATCATGGGCGGTGAAGGTTATTTCATCAACCAATTCCTCGCGCCGCGCACGAACAAGCGCACCGATCAATGGGGTGGTTCGCCGGAGAACCGGCGTCGTCTCGCCGTGGAGATCGTGCGCCGCACCCGCGCCGCGGTCGGCCCGGATTTCATCATCGTCTTCCGGCTGTCCATGGCGGAACTGGTGGAAGAGGGCCAGACCTTCGACGAAATCGTCGCGCTGGCACAGGAACTCGAAGCCGCGGGCGCGAATATCCTCAACACCGATATCGGCTGGCACGAGGCCAGGGTGCCGACCATCGTGACCTCGGTGCCGCGCGCGGCCTTCGTGGAATTCACCGCCAAGATCACCCAGCGGGTCGCCATCCCGGTCTGCGCCTCCAATCGCATCAATATGCCCGAAATCGCCGAGGAAATCCTGACCAGGGGCGATGCCGAGCTGGTCTCGCTGGCCCGGCCGTTCCTCACCGATCCGGATTGGGTGAACAAGGCCGCCGAGAACCGCGTCGACGAGATCAACACCTGTATCGCCTGCAACCAGGCGTGCCTGGATCACGCGTTCCAACACAAGACCGTCTCCTGTCTGCTCAATCCGCGCGCCGGGCGCGAAACCGAGCTCACGCTGCTGCCGACGCGGCGCACCAAGCGCATCGCCGTCGTCGGCGCAGGCCCTGCCGGACTCTCGGCGGCGGTCGCCCTAGCCGAGCGTGGCCATCGCGTCGATCTCTTCGAAGCCGACGACAAGATCGGCGGCCAATTCGATATCGCCCGCCGCATCCCCGGCAAGGAGGAATTCGCCGAATCGATCCGGTACTACCGGCGAATGCTCGAGATCACCGGTGTGACAGTACATCTCGACAACCGCGTGAGCGCCGACGAACTCATCGCCGGTCGATACGACGAGGTCGTGCTCGCCACCGGCGTGCAGCCGCGCATTCCGAATATCCCCGGAATCGACCACCCGATGGTGCTGTCCTACGCCGAATTGGTGCGCCAAGACCGACCGGTGGGTAAACGGGTCGCGGTCATCGGCGCGGGCGGTATCGGCTACGACGTGAGCGAATTCCTCACCGTCGAAGGACATCCGACGCTGAAGCTGGACGAATGGAAGGAGGAATGGGGCGTCACCTCCGAGGACGAACAGGTCCGCGGCCAGCTGAGGACCCCCGAACCCGCCCCCGCCGCACGCGAAGTGATACTGCTGCAACGCAAGTCGACGCCATTCGGCAAGGATCTCGGCAAGACCTCGGGCTGGGTGCACCGGGCGGCGCTGAAGGCCAAGGGTGTCGAACACCTCGGCGGCGTCAACTACGAGCGCATCGATGACAGCGGCCTGCACATCAGCTTCGGCGAGAAACGTTCCCGCCCGCAGCTGATCCCGGTCGACAATGTGATCATCTGCGCGGGCCAGGAATCGGTCCGCGAACTGGAGCAGCCGCTGCGCGCCGCGGGCGTCGCCATCCACCTGATCGGCGGCGCGGAACTCGCGGCCGAACTCGACGCCAAGCGCGCTATCGACCAGGGCACCCGCCTGGCGGCGCGTTTGTAGGCAGTGCGGTAGGCGCGCCCGGTGCGGGGAGCAGGTCGCCTCCACGCTCAGCGGCCCGCCACGGACAACGCGCCTCGCACACGGGCGCCGCGCCGCATCGCCTAGGCTCGCAGCGTGAGCCTGCCTTCCCCTTCCTCCGAGAATCGCGCGGTCGTCACCGGCGCGTCGTCCGGTATCGGTACCGCCCTCGCCACCGAGCTCGCGGCGCGCGGATATTCGCTGATCCTCGTCGCCCGGCGCGGTGACCTGCTCGAGAAGCTGGCGCAGCGGCTCACCTCGGCGCACGGGATCACCGCCGAGGTGCGCGCGGTCGATCTCTCCGACCGCGCGCAGCGCGGGCCGTTGGCCGAGGAACTCGCTGCCCGCGATATCGCCATCCTGTGCAATAACGCGGGCGTGGCGACCTTCGGCGCGGTCGCCGACCTCGATCTCGATTTCGAGCGTTCGGTGATGGAACTCAACGCGGTGGCCGTGCACGATCTCACCCTGGCCGTACTGCCAGGGATGCTCGAACGCGGTGGCGGCGGCATCCTGATCACCGGTTCTGCGGCGGGGAATATGCCGATTCCGAACAACACGACCTACGCGGCCAGCAAAGCCTTCGCCAACAGCTTCTCCGAATCGCTGCGCGGCGAACTGCGCGGCAGCGGAGTGCACGTCACACTGCTCGCGCCGGGGCCGGTGCGCACCGACAATCCGGAGCAGACCGAGGCTTTCGTCTCCGATAACAAAGTGCCCGAATTCATCTGGGTCTCCGCGGAATACACCGCGAAGCTGTCCATCGATGCCCTTGCCCGCAACAAGATGCGGGTCGTCCCCGGTCTGCTCGGCAAGGGAATGAGCGTCGCGGGCCAATTCGCGCCGCGGGCCCTTTCCGCGCCGATCGCGGGAGCTCTCTACAAGAAACTCGGCAACTGATCGCCCCACGACCCGCTGCGCGCGATATGGACCACTGACTCCGCCGCCCGCGGTGAATCACGAATCAGGCGACCGGCACGACCTGTCCGGCCGCTCGGGCCACCCGCACCGCGGCGAGTGCGTCGAGCCTGCCGAAGCCGTATTTGTCGCTGCGCCCGTCGGGGCCGTATGCCCCGCCCTGCGGGTCGATCTTGTCGCAGGAACCACGCAGCAGATCTTTGACCTTGTCCCAAGTCAGATTCGGCTGCACCGACAGCATGAGCGCCACGACACCCGCCGCGCCGGGGCAGGCGCTCGAGGTGCCGCCGAAACTGTTCGTGAAATCGCCTGCCGCGTCCCCGTCCGCGACGCTGCCGGAGTTGTAGCCGTCGCGCCCGTGCCGATCGACGGTCCAGATGCCGGGGGTCAACGCCTGCGGGTGGCCGAACGGCGCGTACCCGAAATCGCTGCTCGGGAACGCGCACCACACGGCTTTACCGAAATCACTGTAGACACTGCGCTTTCCGGTGTCGTTGCAGGCCGCGACGGCGATCACCTTCGAGAAGCTCGCGTAGCCGTCGTTATCGACCGATTCGTTGCCGTTGCCCGCGGCGAACAGGATGACGCAACCCCTACCGCCGCGACCGGTGGTGACGGCGTACTCCATCGCCAACCGGGTGCTCGCGGGCAGCGCCACCACCTGGTTGTGCGCGGGATCACTCGGCTGGAACCACGCGCCGTCGGCGGGCCCCCAGCTACACGATATGACGTCGGCGCCGTGATCGGCCGCCCACTGGAAAGCCCCTGCCTCCGCCTGTGCCCCGAGCCCAGAGGCGAGACGGATCGGCATCAGTTTCGCCTCCGGAGCGACCCCGGACGCGCCGACGGCGCCGTTCGCACAGGCCACGCCCGCGCAGGCGGTGCCGTGGTTGTCTCCGGCGTCCGGACCCGTGCCGAAGGTGTCTTTCGGCCGCGGATCGCCGGTCCCCACCGTCACGTCACGCGGCGCGACCACTTTCGCGGTGCCCGCGAATTCGGGATGGTCGATATCCACCCCGTCATCGATGACGGCGACAGTCACACCGGCGCCGCGGGTAACCGCGTGGGCCGCTTCCACATTCGCGTGTGCGTCGATCGATACCCCGCCGATGGTGGTCGGCTTCAGATGCCACTGCTGGGCGAAAACCGCCTTGCGCGAGCGCCGCCGAATCAACTCGGGGTGGCAGTACCGCACATCCTCGCGGGCGAGCAGCGCGTTCGCGATATCGAAAACCCGCTGGCCCGTGTTCTCCGGTGTGGCCGCGAAGAACGCGTTCGCCGCATAACCCACCTGTTCCTTGACCCGCAGACCCGCATCGCCCAGCACGGCGCGGCAGTTCTGTGGATCCGCGTCATCGGCGAATTTCACGAAGATGTTCTCGGTGTACAGCACCGGTTCCTCGGTGCCGGGATCGACAAGCACATGCCCGGCGAAACGTACCTCGGGCGCCGCGGCCAGCACCCGCTTGCGTTCCTGGACCGACGGTGAACCCGCAGGCAGCCGATACACCTCGACACCGGCCTCCGGGTAGCTCACCACCAGACGGGCGTCCTCGAGTTCCGCGCCCAGCGGAGTACGGACCGACCCGGATTTGCGCCGAATCCCCCGACCGCTGTGTGTCCTGACCACGATCAGAACCGCACTCTGTTCCAACTCGAAACCAGGCTCGTCCTTCGTCCCGAAATATGCGGTAGGCACCGTGAATCCCTTCGTCGCATGGCCCGAACACCACTGCCGAATCTATCCGTGGCCGAGGCCGGCGTATCCAGTATCCGGGTACTCGAAACGGGGTAGCCGCCCCACGCCGGAGACGGCACGACGGGTCGTCAGCGACGGCGGGTACCGAACAGACTGCGACTGATCTCCCGGCCAGCGGCCGTCGCCGCGGAACGCAGGAAACTCTTCACCGCGGGGTTCTTCATGATGCGCTCGGCCGCCGAATCCCGCTCGTCCGGCCGCGCGGAACGGCCGGGAGCGGGCGCGGCCTGCGGATCGTTCCTGGTCGCCGCCTCGATTTTGGCGGTAAGGATTTCGTGGGCCGACTCCCTGTCCACGGTCGCACCGTACTTCGCCGCCAACGCGCTCGCCAGCGCCCTGGATCTGATCGCCTCCTCGCCGATGGTGTCCATCAGCGAGCGGGGCGGGGAAATCCTGGTCCATGCCACCGGAGTCGGCGCGCCCCGTTCGGAGAGTACCGTCACGATCGCCTCACCGGTGCCGAGCGAGGTCAACGCCTTCTCCAAGTCGTAGACGCTGGTATTCGGATAGGTACGCACGGTTCTCGACAGCGCTTTCTGATCGTCCGGCGTGAAAGCGCGCAGGGCGTGCTGTATTCGCGCGCCCAATTGGGAGAGCACAGGATTCGGGATATCGGTGGGCAGTTGCGTGCAGAAGAACACCCCGACGCCCTTGGAGCGGATCAGTTTGACGGTCTGTTCCACCTGCTCGAGAAATGCCTTGGACGCGTCCGAGAAGAGAAGGTGCGCCTCGTCGAAGATGAAGACCAGTTCGGGCTTCTCGATATCGCCGACCTCGGGCAAGGTCTGGAACAGATCGGCAAGCACCCACATGAGGAAGGTGGAGAACATCACCGGCCGCGCGGCCTGCGCACCCAGTTCGAACAGCGTGATGACGCCCTGCCCGCCCTCGGTGCGCAACAGATCGGCCGGATCCAGTTCCGGCTCACCGAAGAAGGTCTCGCCGCCGTCGGCCTCCAGATTCACCAGCGCACGCAGAATCACCCCCGCGGTGGCGGCGGACACACCGCCGATCCCCCGCAGATCGGCCTTACCCTCGGGACTGGTGAGGTGGGTGATGACCGCCCGCAGGTCCTTCAGATCCAGCAGCGCCAGTCCCTGCTTGTCCGCCCAGTGGAAGATCAGGCCGAGGGTCGATTCCTGAGTGTCGTTGAGCCCGAGCACCTTACTGAGCAGCACCGGCCCGAACGCGGTGATGGTGGCGCGGATCGGTACCCCGATGCCGCCGGTGCCGAGCGAGACGAATTCGACAGGGAACCCGCTCGGCGTCCACTCCCGAACCCCGGTCTCCGCGGCGCGCGCGGTGATCTTCTCGTCCGCCTCGCCCGGCACGGCCAGACCCGACAGATCGCCCTTGATATCGGCCAGCACCACGGGAACCCCCGCGCGCGAGAGCTGTTCGGCGATGCCCTGCAACGTCTTCGTCTTACCGGTGCCGGTCGCGCCCGTGACCAGTCCGTGCCGGTTCATGGTGCGCATCGGGATCCGCACCGGCGCGCCCGGATCGACCTGCCCGTCGACCACGACGGCGCCGAGTTCCAGCGCGGCCCCCTCGAACGCGTAACCGGCGGCGATCTCCCGGGCGACCGACCTATCGGCGGCCTCGGCGACCGCCTGCGCCTCGGCCGCGATCCGCGCGGGGTCCTCGGCAGCCTTGCGGGCGGCTGCCGCCTTCTCCCGGGGGCTCGGCGCACTTGTTTCCCGGTCGCCTTCCGGTGAATCACTCCGCGATACGTCGTTCATCGCACATCCTCCGTTCGGGTCTGACCCCCGTCGAGGCGGGGTGTGCTGTCGCACCGAAAACGCCTGTGCCGAACTCTGCCGAAAGCCTATCCCCGCTGATCACATTCACCGGGACCCCCACCCGGTGACGCCTGCGCCGACCTCCGGCACCCGGCGAATCGAGCACAGTAAGGTTGCCCGGGTGTCCGACAAACTAGTGGTGTGGATGGATTGCGAGATGACGGGGCTGCGCCTCGACAGCGACAAGCTGATCGAGGTGGCCGCGCTCGTGACCGACAGTGACCTCAATATTCTCGGTGACGGCGTGGATATCGTCATCCACGCCGACGACGAGGCGCTGGCCGCCATGCCCGCGGTGGTCGCCGATATGCACGCGCGCTCCGGCCTCACCGACGAGGTGCGCCGCTCGGCCGTCACCCTCGCCGAGGCCGAGCAGCAGGTGCTCGACTACATCCGCCAGTTCGCGCCGACCGCGGGAACCGTTCCGTTGGCGGGTAATTCGATCGCCACCGACCGCGGCTTCATCTCCAGGGATATGCCCGCACTCGACGCTCACCTGCACTACCGCATGATCGATGTGAGTTCCATCAAGGAGCTGTGCAGGCGCTGGTATCCGCGCATCTACTTCGGGCAGCCGGAGAAGGGGCTGACCCACCGCGCGTTGGCCGATATCAAGGAGTCCATCCGCGAACTGGAGTACTACCGGCGCACCGCGTTCGTCGCCGCGCCCGGCCCCTCCACCACGGAGATCGCGGCCATCGTGGACGAGCTCAGCGACGACCCTGCTCCCGGATCGCCGCAGTAGAGCGGCTCGCCGGACACCGATTAGGGAGTCGAGGGGGTTACACGCTAGTATCGAGCGCGCCGGTGATTCACCGGCGATGGTGAGTGTAGTTCAGTTGGTAGAGCACCAGGTTGTGATCCTGGCTGTCGCGGGTTCGAGTCCCGTCACTCACCCCGAGAGGGCCGGGTCAGGATGCGAATCCTGACCCGGCCCTCACTCGTTCTCACGAGGCGACTTCTCGCCCCTCAGCGCATCATCGATCCGGTAGTAGATACCTCGTGCGGACCACGCCCGCCGAGCACTCCGCCTCGGTCAGCAGCGAATGGTCCCGGCGCGGAAGCTGTTTCCGCGTGGGGCAGCTCATCGAATGGGTCGGACGCCATACCACACCACCTGTACCTGTTCTCACCCCTCTAGACACGCCCCCGACAGCGGAAAACTGTACTGTGAAACGTAATTCCTCCAGATTGTGGTACATATCCCGGCAAGGTCCGTAGACTTCCCTCACCGAGGCGCAGGCATCGGACATCGGGTCGACAAGAAAGACAACAGTTCGTGATGCGTTCCGCGGTTATCGCAGCCTTCGTCGGGGCCACCCTGCTCACCGGCACCACCGCCACGGCGGCCGTTCAGCCCATCATCGATTCCGGTTCGGCGGGCACGGCGACCACGGGGTCGTCCAGCGGCTCCTCGGGCGGGGCCACCACCACCGGCTCCGGTAACTCGGGATCGGCTACCGGGCTGGAGAGCCTGCTCTTCGGCGGGCCGCTGCTGTGCGCCGCGATCGGCAGCGCGATCAACGCCAACCTCACCTGCCCCGGCACCGCGGGACCGAATATCCCCTGAGTTCCCGAAACGAGAAAGGCTCCCCGCGATGCGGGGAGCCTTTTCGCTGTGGTCGCCGATCAGCGGACGTCCGCGTTGCCCTCTTTCCATTCTGCCCACGGAATATTCCAGTCACCGAGGCCGTCGGTTCCCGACAGCGTGCCGCCGACGGTGTTCTTGACGATGGTGATGTCCCCGCGCTTGGCGTTCTGGAACACCCACTGCGCATTCGCCGGGCTGAGATTCAGGCAGCCGTGGCTGGTGTTGGTGTTGCCCTGCGCACCCACCGACCAGGGGGCCGAATGGAAGAAGATGCCGCTGTAGGAGAGCCGGGTCGCGAAGTCCACCGGCGTCTTGTACCCGGCGGGCGAGTTCACCGCGACACCGTAGGTCGAGGAGTCCATGATGATCTTCTCGTGCTTGTCGGCCACGATGTAGACCCCGTTGTCGGTCGGCGTGCTGTCCTTACCCATGGAGGTATCCATGGTGCGGATCACCTGACCGTTCTGCTCGACGACCACTTGTTTGGTGTTGTCGTCCGCGGTGAAGATCATCGCGTCGCCGACCGTGAAGTAGGAGTGCAGATTGTCCTGGCCGTAGAGGCCGTTGCCGAGATTCTTGCCGTAGACGTTGACGTCGATGGTGACCTTGGTACCCGGGGCCCAGAAATGTTCGGGCCGCCACCGCACCTCGCGATTGTTCACCCAATAGAACGCGCCCTCGACCGGCGGCTCGGTAGTGATCTTGATCGCGTCCTGGGCCGCCCGACGGTCCGGAATGTTCTCGTCGAACTGCACCGCCACCGGCTGACCGATGCCGACCACCTCGCCCTCGCCCGGAATCAGATAGGGATGGGTCTGATTGTTCGGGGAACTGGTGGTGAAACGCAGCGCGGTGGAATTGCCGCCGCCAAGACCGATCGCGTCGGCGGTCAACGTGTAGGACTTGCCGTAGCCGAGAACCTCGGTGGTCTCCCAGGAACGACCGTCGGCGGCCAGCCTGCCGCTCACCGGATCATCCTGCGCGTTCACCAATTTCACATTCGTGAACTGCCCGTCATCGACCTTGAATGTCATCGGGACGCCCGGCGAGACGCCGACATCGCCGTCCTTGACCGGGGACATCAGTTTCGGTTTGATCAACTCGGTGATCGGATTGCGATCGATCGCCACCACGTCACCGGCAGTACCCGACGACGACGCACACGCCGTCGCCCCGAGTGCGAGCACCGCGAGGACGGCCACCGGTCCAGCTAGTTTCCGCATCGACCAACGATGCCGACCTCGACCAACGCTCATATTCAACCCCGTTTCAAGTCCCGGCGCCCCTGTAGAGCACGCCGATGGCTTCGGATCCAACCGATTGCTGCGCTCAACTCACCGCGCAGGCGGGATCGGTCGAGACCACGTAGCCATTCTGCCAGCACTGCGAGACCGATCCAATGTGAAGATCGCAGCGCCGCGACCCGGTCCACCGGATTGATACGTCGCGGACCGCCCAGTGTTAACACCGCCCCATCGGGCGACATCACCCCGCTCAACTGGCGATTTCACTTCTGCCACCTCCGCCTGTTAATGTTTGTCCCGCACCGGAACACGGGGCAGGCGCCATTAGCTCAATTGGCAGAGCAGCTGACTCTTAATCAGCGGGTTCGGGGTTCGAGTCCCTGATGGCGCACCATAAATCTTCTCCCTACCAGCGATTACGCTGACGAGGAGAACCACGGGGCGATCGAACTGCAAGCGGGATCTGTAGCTTACGGTGACGACCCTCGATCGTGGAGACAGCGCGGCTACCGTGCCATGTCTGTGATCTACCACACGAACCGACCGGACGATCTGATCACCGTCGCGCGATCACGCCCCCGAGTCGACCTCGGATATTCACACCGGGGCCATGGAACCCGGATCCCCCCACACCCGTCCGATCTCTGACGCGCGGCTATGTAGCGGCCGGCAACCCAGAAAATGTCGCGCAGATCACGGCGACATCACCGCGGCTCGATAGCCGACCAGAACCCGCTCCCATCGTCACGCCATCGTGACCTTCTCTCGCCATCGGTCACATTTCGGACACGGCGCGAGGTCGTCGCAGGCAAATTCCTGGCTTACCGACCGAAAACTTCTGTGACCTACAGCACATGATGTTTAGGGGCAAATCCCCTGCGTACGGCTAGGATTTCGGCGCCGTCCTGGGCCTCCCAAGATCGCTAGCGCCTCTCATTCACTTTTCGTTCATCCTGCGTTCATGTGTCGTGACCATTCTGCAATCAGGTCACGAAACGACCTGAAGTTTGGTTAGACCGAGATTTCGTTACCCGCATTCGGAAACGACCGAGAAAGTCCACAGGGACTCCTATCGGAGCGGGGCAACCGCGAAATTCAGCTCCCCGAACTTCGACCTCGCTTCACCTCGAGTGTGAAGCCTCGCGCACAGCGCGGGCCGGGAATGCGCCGAGCGCGCACCGATGCCGACATGTGATCGGCGCCCGGCCCGGGGACCGGAGCGTCCCCACAACCGAATCCCATAACAGCACATCTGCTCGAACGGTGAGCGGCCGGTACGGCGCTCGCCTTGGATTCGCACTGCCTCGTGGCGGCCGAATCGGTCCTGTCCCCGAAGAAGGAACCTCGTAATGCCTGACAGTCGCTTCTCTCGTATCCGCCGCACCACGCTTCGCGAGGGTTTCACCTTCGCCGTCGCCGCGGCGGGCATCGTGGCCGTCGCGGCCTCGTCAGCGGTTTCTGTGGCTGACGACAGCGTCGCCGCGCGCATTGCCGTCGTCGCCGACGAACAGCCCGCCGCCGGGCAGGTCCCCGCCGGGCAGGTCCCCGCCGGGCAGGTCCCCGCCGAGCAGGCCGCCACCGTGCAGGAGGCCGCGGCAGCGGTACCCGCGCCGATGCCGGCACCCGCCCCGGAACCGGCGCCCGCGCCGATGCCGGCACCCGCGCCGCCGGTCTACGAGGACAACCTCGACGGCTGGATCCACCAGGCTCTCGACATCATGGCCGCCAACGGCATCCCCGGCACCTACGAGGGCATCCACCGCAACATCATGCGCGAGTCGACCGGCAATCCCCGGGCGATCAACCTGTGGGATTCCAACGCCGCCATGGGCATCCCGTCCAAGGGTCTGCTCCAAGTGATCGACCCCACCTTCGCGGCCTACCACGTCGAAGGCACCCCGTTCGACGTGTGGAACCCGGTCGCGAACATCGTGGCGGCCTGCAATTACGCCGCCCACCGCTACGGCTCGATGGACAACGTCAACTCGGCGTACTGAGTCGCACGCATTCCCGAGTAGCCCCCGGCTCGATCGACACCGATCGAGCCGGGGGCTACCGGCGTACGATGCTCGACGTGGCCGATTACGCGCATACCGACGCGTCGGTCAGCCGCCGCGCCGAGAAGGCACGCCGTTTGGCCGCCTACCTCTGGGACCGCGATATCAGCGGGGCCGAACTGCTCGACATGTCCGGCGCCACCCGGCGCAAACTGGCGCGGGCGGCGGATACCAATCCGCCGAGCACCGACGAGACCTGGACGGCCGCCGCCCGGCTGCTGGACGAGAAACAGGCGTGGTCGCAGCGCAATCCCGGTCACCCCGCCGGAGAACGGGCATATGTCGAGGAGAAGATCCTGTGGGTCAAACCGCCGGTCAGACCCTGGATGTCCGAATAGTCAGCGACTCGGCTGGTCCAGCGGGGCCGACCGCTCGGCCACCGGCACCACCCGATCCGCCAGCGAGCGCAGCGCCTCGGCCTCGCGATTCGTCATCGGCTCGATGAACAGTGTGCGCACCAGATCGACATGATTCGGGGCTGCCCGTTCGATGGCGGCGCGCCCCTGCGGTGTCAGACGCACCAGGATGCCCCTGGCATCATCCGCCGCGGGCGTGCGCTCGACGAGTCCGCGAGATGCCATGCGCGCCAAGTGTTTCGACAGCCTGCTCTTCTCCCAGCACACCTCGGCGGCCAATTCCTTGGCGCGCATGGCGTCATCGGGTGCGGCCGAGAGAGCGACGAGGAGTTCGTAATCAGCGAAGGACAGGCCGTCACGCGCCAGTCCCGCCGCCAGGGCGGCGTCCATCCGCTGACGCAGCCGCACATAGGCCTGCCAGGTCTTCTGCTCGTCATCGTTCAGCCACCGCACCACGGGAATGATCCTAGTCCTCATTTAGTTGACATGGATACCAATAGCCCCCAGGAGGTGCCACATGCCCGCCATCACCGTCGACGACATCATGATCCTGCCGCGTCTGCAGCGGCCGGACCGGGACGCACGCGAACGCCGGGTCGAGAAACTGGTCACCGCGCACAAACAATTGGAGGGCGCGGGATTCCAGGTGCGCAGGCCGTTCCCGAGCGTGGACCTGCGTTCGGCCGATCCGTTCATCCTGCTCGACCAGATGGGCCCGGTGGCCTACGAACCGCACGAGGCCAAAGGCGCGCCATGGCATCCGCATCGCGGCTTCGAAACCGTCACCTACATGCTGGACGGCACCATGGTCCACCACGACTCCAACGGCGGTGGCGGCACCATCAGCGAGGGTGACACCCAGTGGATGACCGCGGGTTCGGGCATTCTGCACGACGAGGTGCCGCCGGAGGAACTGGTCGTCAGCGGCGGCTGGTTCCACGGCATCCAACTCTGGGTGAATCTGCCGCGGGTGCTGAAGATGACGCCGCCGCGTTACCAGGATCTGGACGCCTCGAAGCTGACACTGGTCAGTTCCCACGACGGCGGCGCGCTCGTGCGCGTCATCGCGGGTGAGATCGGCGGATTCAGCGGCCCCGGTTCGACATACACGCCGATCGCCTACGCACACGCCTCGATCAGTCCCGGCGGACAATTGGAAATGCCATGGCCGCAACAATTTACAGCAATGGCATACGTTTTATCCGGTCGCGGAACAGTTGGCGCCGAGCGCCGTCCATTCGCCGAAGGGCAGCTCGCGGTCTTCGGTCCCGGGTCGGCGATCACGGTGTCAGCTGATTCCGAGCAAAACACCGTGACCGGAGATTTCGAGGTGCTGCTACTCGGCGGACAACCGCTGCGTGAGCCGGTTGTCCAGTACGGGCCGTTCGTGATGAATACCCGCGCCGAAATCATCCAGGCGATGGAGGATTACCAATCGGGACGAATGGGCAACATTCCAGCGGAGCACAGTCGCGGCACGCGAATCGGCGAATAACCGCGGTGTGCGCCTGCCCCTAATGCCCTAGTTCCTCGGCCGCGCGGTTGACAACCGGCCGGAGCGTCACGAAGGTGGATGCGGCGTAGCCCGATCGACGCAACATCCACCACACCAGACACAGAGGAATACATGAACGTTCGCCGGCTTACCGTCAGCGCCGCCGCCGCGGGCCTGACCCTCCTCGCGGCTCCGGCCGCCATGGCCGCACCCACCGGTTCGGCAGGGACGGGTTCATCCGCCATAGATACCGGCTCGGCCGCGACCGGTTCGGCCGGTCTGTCGCAGACCGGTTCCGCCGCAGGCGCCTTCAACAATTGCGATGATGCCAGGGCGGCCGGTCGCGCACCCCTGTTCCGCGGAGAACCGGGCTACGGGCCGCATCTGGACCCAGACGGCGACGGATTCGCCTGCCCGACCGTCTGATCACCTCGAAGACGAAACACCCGGTGCGGCCTGCTGGCCACACCGGGTGTTTTTCGTGCGCGTCGAGTCAGCGGAAGATCTTGAGCAGAACCAGGCCGACGACCACGGCACCGGCCCCGATCAGGCTGTACTTCACCTTCGGCTCGTTCAACTTCGCCAATACCAGGTGTTTGGTGTCGTCGGCGATCCGCTGCGGATCGGCGCGAACCGCGATCTCGTCGAGCGTGCTCGCGAGCCGAGTGCGCGCCTCCTCGATATCACGCTCGATCCGGTCGGTATCCCTAGCCACGTCAATGTCCTCCTGTCGATTTCGGCGCCGCCGGGCGCGGACCAGGCGCGAAGTGCAGGCCGTCCGCGAGTCACCAGGGCTCGCGGACGAGTGTATCCGCCTGCCTCGTGTCGGCATGTTCGGTTACCGTGCAGGACGTGACCGACAACCAACGACTCTCCGCGGGCGATACCGCCCCCGCGTTCACGCTGTCCGACGCCGACGGCGCAGAGGTCTCACTCGCCGACTATCGCGGCCGCAAGGTGATCGTGTACTTCTACCCCGCCGCGAGCACGCCGGGCTGCACCAAACAGGCCTGCGATTTCCGCGACAATCTGTCCGAACTCAACCACGCCGGCATCGATGTGCTCGGAATCTCACCCGATAAGCCTGCCAAACTGGCGAAATTCCGCGACGCGGAACAACTCACCTTCCCGCTGCTGTCCGATCCGGACAAGAGCGTGCTCACCGCGTGGGGCGCGTTCGGCGAGAAGACCATGTACGGCAAAACCGTCACCGGCGTCATCCGGTCCACCTTTCTGGTGGACGAACAGGGCCGCATAGAGGTCGCCCAGTACAACGTGCGCGCCACCGGTCACGTCGCCAAACTGCGCCGCGATCTGTCGGTCTGACCGACCGGACGGCCCGCTCACCGCAGTCCGCGCACGAAACTCTCGTAGCCGTCCAAAATCCGGTCCAGACCGAATTCGAAGTCGGCTCTGTTCCAATCGATGTCGTCGCCGAAGCTATCCGGCGACAGGGCCGCGACCACGTTGGGGTAGAGCTGCGGATCGAGTAGCCGCTGCGATACCTCGGCGTAGTCGACGTCGTTCGCATCCTCGATCGACAGACCGCGGGCTATGCGCATTCTGCCCATCACGTAGAACGACAGGTTCATCACCATCCGCATGCGCATCGGCACCGGCACCTCGGTGGCGGCCAAGATCCCCAATCCGGCCTCCAGCCAGGCCATATTGTTCGGTCCCATCGGCGGGCCGATGAGCGGGATGTCGAGCCACCACGGATGCCGTTCGATCGCGGCGCATTCCGCCATCGACCACTGCCGGAGCCCCTCGCGCCACGGTGTGCCCGCGGCGATCACCGGCGGCGTTCCTACCACCCGGTCCAGTAGCAGGTCGATGAGCGTCTGCTTGCTGTCCACATAGCGGTACAGCGACATCGCCGTGAAGCCGAGTTGCTTGGCGACTCGATTCATGGACAACGCCGGATAGCCCTCGGCGTCGGCCACCTCGACGGCGGCATCGAGGATCTGGTCCAGCGTCAGACCGCGCTTCGGTCCCCGACCGCCCGGTGCGTCCAGCCCCCACAACAGTGCGATGGACTTCGGTATCGCCGCTTCGTCGGATGCCGCCATCGACTTCCGGCTCCTCTCCGTCGTGCGGGCCTCGGCGCGCCGCGGGATTCGACGCCGAGCCCATTCTGGTCCGTCCCGCGCGCCTGTCCGCCCTCTGGTCCACCACTTGCGCCCGGTAACTGTTTATTCTATAAACTATGTTTATTACATAAACAGTTTTCCAGGAGAGCCATGGCACCCCGATCCCACCCCGCGCTCACCACGCGGCGCCTCACCAAAGCTTTCGGCGATCACCTCGTCCTTGCCGGCATCGACCTGTCCGTCGACGTGGGGACTGTCTTCGCCCTACTCGGCCCGAACGGATCGGGAAAGACCACACTGGTCCGCATCCTCGCCACCCTCAGCCGACCCGACAGCGGTGACGTCCGGGTTCTCGGCCACGATCTGATTCACGAGCCCGCCGCCGTGCGCCGCCGCATCGGTGTCACGGGACAGTATTCGGCCGTCGACAATGTGCTGACCGGCGCCGAGAACCTTCGACTCACCGGCAGACTGCTCCATCTGGACCGGGCGCGGATCGCCGAACGCACCGCCGGACTACTGGACCGATTCGACCTGACCGACGTCGCCGACCGTCGCGCCGCGACCTATTCGGGCGGCCTGCGCCGCCGTCTCGATCTCGCGATGAGTCTCATGGGCGGCCCCGACCTGATCTTCCTGGACGAGCCGACCACCGGCTTGGACCCACGCAGCCGCCGCGAACTGTGGCAGGTGATCCAACGACTCACCGCCGACGGCGTCACCGTCTTCCTCACCACCCAATACCTCGAAGAGGCAGACCAATTGGCCGACCGCGTCGCCCTGCTCGACCACGGTGCGATCGTCGCCGAAGGCACCCCGGAGGAACTCAAACGGCGTGCGCCCGGCGGCCACATTCAGCTGCGTTTCGGCGATCAGGGGCAATGGTCCGCTGCCGTCCGCGCCGTCGCGGACCGGGCGGGAACCGCCGATCAGGACCAATTGACGCTGCAGGTGCCCTCCGACGGCAACGCGGGCGACGTGAAAAGGCTGCTCGATCGGTTCGAGGAGCTCGACATCACCGTCGAACAGCTCACCGTCCACATTCCGGATCTCGATGATGTGTTCTTCGCGCTGACCGGGCACCCCACCCACCCCGCGCCGGTCGCCTGACCGGCTCCCACCGAACGAGACGAACCGATGCCGACCTTCTCCGCCGCCCAGCGCACCCTGCGCGCCACCCAGGATTCCGGCACCATGCTGGACCGCAACTTGCGTCACACCCTTCGCAGCCCCGACACCATGATCGTGAGCATCGCGCTTCCCGTGATGATCCTGCTGATGTTCGTCTACGTCTTCGGCGGCGCGATGGACGTCGGCCCCGGACCCTATATCGACTACGTGGTGCCAGGAATCATCTTGCTGTGCGCCGGATTCGGCGCGGGAACCACGGCCGTGAGCATTTCGACCGATATGAAAGACGGCATCGTCGACCGGTTCCGGACCATGGATATCGCACGCTCCGCGGTACTCACGGGCCACGTCGCCGAAAGCCTGATCCGCAATATGATCACCACCAGCGTGGTGATCGTTGTGGCAGTGGCGCTCGGTTTCCGCCCGACCACCGATCCGCTGCGCTGGCTCGGCGCGCTCGGGGTCATCGCGATGTTCGTCCTCGCGCTGTCCTGGATCGCCGCCGCTCTCGGGCTGCTCGCGAGAAATCCGGAGGCGGCCAACGGCTTCACCGTCACCTTCATGTTCATTCCCTATGTGAGCAGTGCGTTCGTCCCACCCGAATCCATGCCGACCTGGCTGCACTGGTTCGCCGAGAACCAGCCCGTCACCCCGGTGATCGAAACCGTGCGCGGGTTGCTGATGGGCACCCCGATCGGCGATAGCGCGGTCACGGCGGTCGGGTGGTGCGCCGGGATCGCCGTCGCCGGTTACCTCGCAGCCGCAACACTGTTCACGCGCCGCACCACCGACTGAATGCACCGGACACCGATGAAATCACGCTCAGAATTGCTGAGCGGCCCAGCTCATCAGCAGGCGGAAGTGGTTATCCCACCACCGCTGGGATTCGGCGGTGAAGGCGGGAGGCGGCGGGGCCTCACCGGGGAACAGCATGAAATCGTTCGGCGGTCCGACCTTGGCCGCCGGGTCGGGGGCCGCCGTGCCGGGCACCTGCGACATGGCGGTGGTCTCCGATTCGTGCGCGGACGATTCGGACTCGTCCACCGGCAGCGGGTGACTGCCCAACAACTGGGGCATCACCCGCGAACGGGGCCCACCGGTGTCGGTGGTCATCACCGTGGGCTCGCCCGCCCACGAATCCGTTCCCGCGGCCGGCACACGGCCCACGTCGAATCCCGGCCGCACCGGCGGCCCTGCCGTGGAGCCGCCGGCCGCACCGGACCCGTTCACCGGTCCGGTGCCCGCCTGACCCCGGGAATCGACGGCGGCGCTCGTGTCGGAGGCCACGGCCGACACATCGGTACTCGAGATGTTGTACAGCGTGTAGATACCGCCTGCCATCACCCCACCGGCCAGCACGCTCGCCGCCGCGAACAGTGCCGCCGTCCCTCGCCCGTAGCGGCCCTGCTCCACGGCGACGGTCACGTCCTCCGTATCCCCCGAGACGGTCAGCGCGGCGCCGACCGCGGGCGCGGACGAGGCGAACGCGCACGGCAACACCGGCGCGCCGAACCGCTCGAGCGCGGCGCGCACCGCGGCCACCTCCGCGCCGGAACCGATCAGCACGACGGCATCCGCGCGTACCGCGGCCGCCTCGAGCTGATCCCAGGCCGCCGAAACCGCCGCGCCGAGGGCTTCCCTGGTGGCGCGGCCCGTACTGCTGGTCGCGGCCAGCACCCTGCTGCGGGCACGATCGACCAGGGTGAACGACTGGTGCCCTGGAACGACCTCGCAGATGAGCAGGTGGTCGAATTCCTTCAGCCACGTCATCATCGCGGCGACGCTCAGGTGTGCCGACTTCGTCGACACCAGCGAGGTCGACTGCCAGGGACCGGCGGCCAACCGGGTGACGATGGCGCGGCGCTCGGCGGGATCGCGGTAGACCACTGCGGCGCCGCCGATTTCCTGATCGGGACCGATTTCGGCGGCGACTTCGTCCATCGCCGCCTCGACCGCCGCCGCCACGTCCGCCTTGGTGTCACCGAATGTTCGCTCCACCCGGTGCGCCAGCACGCGTTCAGGCAGCCGTTCGCCGGAATCGGCGAGCGCTACCGCGTGCACAGCGCCACGTTCGGTGGAGACGCCGAGTGTGACCACAGTTCGAGCTGCCTCTGTTCGAGCTACCACAGCTATGCCTCCCTGTACGACTTCCGGATGGTGACCGTCCGCGTTCTTGCCCAGCTCGACGGCGTTCACAGCCGTCGAGGCCATTCGAGGTTCAGCCCCACGTACGCGGGATGCCGCAGGTCGCACCCTGCCGAAGCACGGTGCGAAGCTCCTTACAGCATCGGTACGAATTCACGCCCGCTCGTTATGTGTTCGGAACTACATCGGCTCCGGATGGGTCATGAAATGTGACAGAACCGAACACGCTGGCCTGGTGCGCGTGTCGCGTACTTGTCGGTACCGCTAGCCTGGGTGGGTGGATGTACACACGGAGGCCAGGGCAAAGCGGCACCTGGACCCCGCGTTGGAGCTGCAGGACGACCCGCAGGAGCTGATGCCGCGGCGGCGACCGACCCAGGAACGCAGTAAGCGCAAGTTCGACGCACTGCTGCAGGCATCCAGAGAATTGCTGGTCGAGGTCGGATTCGAATCGTTCACCTGTGAAGAGGTCGCCGCACGGGCCGAGGTGCCGATCGGCACGCTGTACCAGTTCTTCGCCAACAAGTACGTCATCGTCTGCGAACTGAATCGCCAAGACCTGGTTGCGGTTTCCCAGGAACTGGCCGACTTCCACGGCGAGGTTCCCTCACTGGACTGGTTACGGCATATGAACCAGTTCGTCGACCATCTGGCCAATCTGTGGATGACCGACCCGTCCCGCCGCGAGGTCTGGCTCGCCATGCAGTCGACACCGTCGACCCGGGCCACCGGCGCGATCCACGAGAAGGAATTCGCCGAGGTCGTCTCGCAGATGCTGCGACCACTGACCCCGCGAACCCCGCGCCCCCGCCGCACCATGATGGCGGAAGTGCTCGTGCACGTCGTCTACTCGATGCTGAATTTCTCCGTCCAGGACGAACAGAGCAATGCCGAAGCGGTCTCCGAACTCAAACGCCTGATGGTCGCGTATCTGCTGGTGGCCGAGAAGGAATCCAGGGGCGCCAGCGAACGCTGATGGCCGTCGGCGCGTCGTTTTCACGCACGACAGCGCGCAGAAGAGGTAGGGACGGACCGGATCATCCGGTCCGTCCCTACCTGCGAGTCCACAGCTGTGTCAGCCGTTGCGCCCTTCGATCAGATCGGCCAGCTCGCCCGGATCTTCCAGGACGACCATGGCTGCCGCCGTATCGCCGTCATGCGTCAGCGACAGGTGAACCCTGACCCTGGGCAGGAATTCGGCGGCGAGACCGTGCAATTTGATGCTTGGCCTGCCCCAGGCGTCGTTCACCACCTCGATCAGCGGATACGGGTTGTCCCCGATCTGCGGACTGCGGGCGAACCGAGACGATGCCCACGCCTTGAGCACCGCCTCCTTCGCCGCCCAGCGCGCCGCGAAACTGCGCGCCGGATCGGTGCCCTTGCTCTGGCAGTACCGCCGTTCACCGGCGGTGAAACTCTCCCGAAGCATGGTCGTTCCGGCACGTTCGAGCTGTTCGGAGAACTCGGAGATAGTCACCAAGTCCAAACCGATACCGAGAATCGTCACAAACGCGCAGCCTACGACGCGGCGGGCCCGACGGGGGCCGAACCGTCGACAGCGGGTTGTCCTGTGTTGCAACCGAAGCCGTTCGCCCGGTATGTGCCGTCCGCGGCGAGGCGGGCCTCGGCCGAGAGCAGCACATCCGCTTCCAGCTGACGAACCTTCGCGGCGGGCGTGCCGTCACCACCGAGGCGACGATCGGCGGGCCGCTCGTACAGCGGTGTGCCGCCGCACATGGCCTCGGCGAAACGCTGGCGTCCGGCGAGCTGACGCCGCTCGGCCTGTCGCTGGTACTCCTCGCGACGTCCCGGCTCGATCGCCTGGACGAACGCCTGAGGATGCACCACCGCGAGCAGCCCGGAGACATGCCCGAAGCCGAGTGAGGTCACCAGACCCGCTTTCAGCGGGAACTTCTCGCCGAAGCGCAGCGGTTCGCGCGCCCACACCAGATGCGGGTAGGCCTGCATCTTGTCGTCGACGCAGTCAAGGCTCCGGTTCGGTGGCACCACACCCTGTTCCAGCACCTGGCACAGGCCGATGAGCTGGAAGGCGGCAGCACCGCCCTTCGCATGCCCGGTCAGGCTCTTCTGCGAGACGACGAACAGCGGAGCGCCTTCCGAGCGCCCGATGGCCGTCGCCAGCCGCTCGTGCAGTTCGGATTCGTTGGGATCGTTGGCCGCGGTGGAGGTGTCGTGCTTGGAGATCACCGCGATGTCGTCCGCGCCGACACCGAGTTTGCGCAGTTCGGCGGCGAAACGGGATTCCCGCCCGCCGCGACCCGCACCGAGCGCGCCGAGGCCGGGCGCCGGGATGGAGGTGTGCACGCCGTCGGCGAAGGACTGCGCGTAGGCCACCACACCGAGCACGGGCAGGCCGAGTTCGAGTGCGACGTCACCGCGAGCCAGCAGCACCGTTCCGCCACCCTGTGATTCCACGAAGCCGCCGCGACGACGGTCGTTGGCGCGAGAGAAGTACCGGTCGCTGATGCCCTTGGCGCTCATGGCCGCCGAATCCGCGGTGGCCGACATATCGCCGAAGCCGACGATGCCCTCGATGCCGAGATCGTCGAAACCGCCCGCGACCACGACCTCGGCCTTGCCGAGCCGGATCTTGTCGACACCTTCCTCCACCGACACCGCCGCCGTCGCGCAGGCCGCGACCGGATGCACCATCGCGCCGTAGCTGCCGACGTAGGACTGCACCACGTGCGCCAGCGCCACGTTCGGCAGCGCTTCCTGCAGGATGTCGTTCGGGCGCGGTTCGCCGAGCAGATTGTCGACGTAGAGCGAGCGCATCGAGGACATGCCGCCCATGCCGGTGCCCTGGGTGTTGGCGACCAGGCTCGGATGCACCCAGCTCATCAGCTCGGCCGGGCTGAACCCGGAGCTGACGAACGCGTCCACCGTGCAGGCGATATTCCACAGTGCGACCCGGTCCACCGAGGACGCCATATCGGCGGAGATACCCCAGACGGTCGGATCCCAGCCGGTGGGGATCTGGCCGCCGACGGTGCGCGAGAGCTTCGCCTTACGCGGCACGCGAATCTCGGTGCCCGCCTTGCGCGTCACGGTCCAATCGCCGGAATCGGCGACCGGTGTGATGACGGTGTGCTCAGGATCGGCGCTGTGGAAGGCGCGGGCCTCGGCCTCGCCGCCCACCGTGAACGAGAGGTCCTGGTCGAGGAAGACCGAGGTCATCAACGGTGCCGCGTTATCGATCATGGAGCCGTCGTCGGCGTAGCGGCGCACGCCGCACCGGGCGACCACCGCGTCGTGATAACGCTCGGCCAGTTCCGATTCCGGGACGAAATCGCCGGATTCGACGTCGTACCAGCCCGGTTTGGGATCCTGCTCCCAGGTGACGAGGCCGGTGGTCCACGCGAGTTCCAGCACGCCGGCGGCGGAGAGCTCGTCGGAGACCTCGACCTCGAAGCGAGTGCGCGAGGATCCGTACGGGCCGAGTTCACCCGCGCCGACGATCACGACCATATCGGCGAGATCGGCGGTCACCTCGCCCCATTCGGGAACCGGAAGCGCCGAACTCATGGTCGGCGGGGCGGGCAGCGCCGGGATCGTCGTCTCGGCGGGCTCGTCCACTTCCTCGGCGGCTGCCTCCTCGGCGGCCTGCTTGGCGAGTTCCGGGAGGTTGAGCTTGACCCGGGCGAGACCACCGGTGAGGTCGATCTGCTGGGGTCCGGCGGCAGTCACCTGACGGGCCCGCGAGGTGCACCACTTGAGCAGCTCGTCGGCCATCTCGAGGGTGGACCAGGTGTGCACACCCGCCTTCTCCACCACCGAGACCACGGGATCGTTGTGGCCCATCAGACCGGTGCCGCGCACCCAGCCGATCAGCGCGTGCACCAATGTCACTCGCGTCGACCACGACTTCTCGACCCGCGAACGAGCCACGAGGGCGTCGAGCGCGGCCTTCGATTCGCCGTACGCGCCGTCACCGCCGAACATGCCTCGGTTCGGCGAACCCGGCAGCACCACATGCAGTTTCGCGTCGACATCGTGGTCGGCGCCGATCGCGGACAGCCCGCCGATCAGCCGCTCGACCGACCAGAGCAGCACCTTCATCTCGATTTCGGCGCGGGGGCCGGCGTCGGAGAGATCGCCCGCGACCCGCGGCGCCGCGAACGGCAGCAGCAGGGTGGGCGTCATCGCGTCCTTGACCTTGACCTTGGCCCCGCCCGCATTGTCGACCTGCTCGGCGCCGACCCAGTCGACGAGTGCGTCGATGTCCTGGTAGGAGGCCATATTCGCGGGCACGACCCACAGCGCGGCGCCCTGACGGGCGTTCTCGCGGTAGAGCTTGCGGTAGAAGGCGAGACGCTCGTCGTTCAGGCTCGAGGTGGTGACGACCACGGTGGCCCCGCCGCCGAGCAGGCGGCCGGTGGCCGCAGCGGCGATGGAACCCTTGCTCGCACCGGTGATCACCGCGACGTCGGAGGACCACACGCCGGGTTCCTCGGTCTGCACCGCCGCCTCGGCGATGCGCTCGTAGACGCCCGCCAGGACCGAACGGGCCTCGTGCTTGGCCCGCGCACGCCACCAGTCGGCCTGCGCGGCAACGGCTTCGCCCGCTCCGATGAAACCGTCGATCGGCACGTCCTCGGTATCGGCGTCCAGCCACAGCCGGACCAGATCCTCGCGGGCGGTGGCCCAGCGGTCATCGATGAGCACGGCCTTGCGTGCGTCGAAGGCAGGCGCGACGAGACGCGGCCAGTCCGAACCCAATTCGGCGGAGACCAGATCGACGAGCGAGGACTCATCGGCCGATTCGACGGCGGAGATCTGCTCGGCGAGTCCGAGCTCGTTCAGGATCACCCTGGCCGCCTTGGCGAGCACGCCATCGCGTCCGGTGATCTGCTCGGTGAACTCACCCAGGGCCGCCGCGTCGACGGTGCCGCCACCGCCGCCACCGGCGGCGGGCAGCGAAACCGCGACCCCGCGCCGAGCGGCCACCGACTGCACCGCGGCATCGATCGCGGCGTCGACCGAGGCGCCGTCGCCCAGCGCACCGGCGACCAGTCCGCCGAGATCGCCGCCGCGCACGCTCGCACCCTCGCGGGTGCCGAGGGATACCTCGGCGGTGACGTGGTGGGTCCAGCCGTCGCCGAGTTCCCAGACCTTCTTCACGCGTTCGGCGATGGCCGCCGGCCGCTTACCGGACGGGCCGAACACCTTGCGCAGGTGGTCGCTGATCGAATCGGACAGCACCGAGCCGAAGGGCTTGTAGGTGCGGGCCAACCGCTCGACGGTGGCGGACAGCGCACCCATATCGGCGTCGGCCGCACCGTCGATGGCGCCGAGCGAAAGCTCGGAACCGAGGTCGACGAGCAGCTGGTTACGCCGCGAGGAGACGCCGTCGCACAGGCCCTCGATGGTGTCGACCGGACCGATCTGGTCCAGCCGGAGCTTGGTCCACAGCGCGATGAGCACGCGGGTGGCGTCGGCGGCGGTGAACGCGATGTCATCCGGGCGGGGACCACCGGAACTCGCGACCGGGGCCGCGGCGGCGGGTGCCGCGGCGACCGGAGCCGCAGTCGACGGCGCGGCCTCGACGGTCTCCTCCGGCTCGTCCACCGGCGCCGGATCGGTATCGGTGGAGTAGACGATGCCCGCCTCGCGCTCGATATTGAGCACCTCGACGGTGGCGGTGGCGAAACTCGGCAGCTTCAAGGTCTGGCTCGCCAGATTCGCCACGGTCGGGGTCGCACCCAAGCCGATTTCCACGAACCGCTCCACACCGAGCCCACCGTGCGCGGTATCGGTGAACAGCAGATCCTGGGTTTCGATCCAGCGCACCGGGCTGGCGAACTGCCAGGCCAGCAGTTCGATCAGCACCACGCGGCACAGCTCGGTCGGGCGCGCCGCCCAGCTGTCGAAGTCGGCGAGGACGGCGGCCAGCGGCTCCGACGGCACCAGATCCACGATCTCCTGGACGAAGGCGCGCTCCAGCGAGAACGGCCTCGGCACCAGGTTCGGGATGTAGCGTCCGACCAGGATTTCCGGGTGCAGATCCTCGGGAAGCAGCTGCTCCAGCTTGTGCCGGAACTCGGGAACGCCCTTGCGCAGCACGGTCGAGTGGAACGGCACGTCGATGCCGGGGACCAGGATGAAGGCCCGCTTGCCGCCGAATTCGGCGCGGCGGCGGTCGATCTCGGTCTCGAGGGCATCGAGGCCCGCGACCGTGCCCGCGATCGCGTACTGCGAACCGCGCAGGTTCAGGTTCACGACCTCGAGGAATTCGCCGACCTGCTCGCCGACGCTCGTGACGAAGTCGATGACCTCGTCGTCCGGCAGACCGATCTGCGAAGGCCGGATAGCGGCCATCCGGTAGTCGCTGCGGCCCTGAGCGTCACGGGGCACCAGCTCGTGCATGGCGGAACCGCGCTGGAACACCACCTCGAGGACGGCCTCCAGCGGCAGCACCCCGGCCACCGCGGCAAGGGCGTTGTACTCGCCGACCGAATGTCCGGCCAGCATCGCGCCTTCGACGAAGGCGCCGGCCTCACGCAGTTCGGCGACCTGGGCGACACCGAGGGTGGCCATGGCGACCTGGGTGAACTGGGTCAGGTGCAGCACGCCGTCGGGATGGCGATGCTCGACGCCGCGCGCCTTGAGGTAGGTCGGGTTGTCGCGGACCACGGCCAGGATCGAGAAGCCGAGCGCGTCGCGGGTGTGCTTGTCGGCCCGCTCCCAGATCTCCTTGGCCGCCTTCGAGCGGGTGCGGGCGTCCAGACCCATCCCCTTGCGCTGGATGCCCTGACCGGGGAAGGCGTAGACCGTCTTCGGCGCTGTGGTGCGACCGGTCGCGGTCATCACCAGATCACCGCCGGTGCGGCAGGAGACCTCGATGATTTCGCTGCCCGCGTCCACCGCGACGCGCTCGACACGCACGTCGATCTCCGCACCGGGGCGAACCATGCCGAGGAATCGGGTGGTCCACGCGGTCACGGTGCGCGCGGGCACCGAACTGTCGGGATCGACGGCCGACACCGCGTGCTGGGCCGCGGCCGAGAGCCACATGCCGTGCACGATCGGGCTGCCGAGCCCGGCCAGTTTGGCGGCGGAATCGCTGGTGTGGATGGGGTTGTGGTCACCCGAAACAGCGGCGAAGGCGTGCATGGCGCGCGGGGCGACCATGGTGACATCGCGACGCCGACGACGCGGGGTGTCGGTCGCGGCGTCGGAGACGCTACCCGCCGCCCGCGGCGGATCGGACAGTTCACCCGCGCCGTTGCGACCGCGGATGGCGAAACGTTCGGTCAAGGTGGCGACGGTCGGCATGGACAGTCCGGTTTCCGGCTTGTCCAGCATGCCGGTGATCTTCACCGTGACCTCGACGACGCGCCCCATATCGGTGTCGACGGTCTCGCCCGCCCGCGCGCGCACCACGAGAACACTGGTGTCGGCGGGCAGTTCACCGTCCAGGTCGATCTGGTGATCGAGGTGAACCAGGTCGAGCATGCCCTCGATGACGCTCGCGCCATCGGCGGTGCGGGTGGCGCCGAGCACCGCGAAGACAGCGGGCCAGCACGCGCCGACCAGCACATCGGGCACCGTACGGCCGAGGGTGCTCAGCGAAGCGGGCAGGCCGGAACCGGTGACGCCCGCGTGGTCGGCGATCAGATCCGGGGTCCACGCGACATTGAGATGCGCGATGCCGCCCTTCACCTCCGGCAGCGACTGACCGGCCGCGACCGCGAGCAGCGCGGACATCGCGGTTTCGGCGTCGGCCTCGGTGATGACGGGTGCGCCGCCGTTGTAGGAGGACACCGGGACGGTGATTCTGATCCGCACGGCGTCGCGGCCGAGCAGCGGAACGGTCAGTTCGACGTAGGAGTTCTCGGCGTCGTCGCCGGTGGTCTCCACCAGCGTCGCGCCGGTGCGGGGATGCACCGCGCCCTTGCCGTCCACGGTCCACTCGGCCAGATCGCCGAGGCGGTGTACCGGGTTGATGGTGGTACGGCCGGACCACTCCACATCGGGCGCGGCCAGCACCGCATCGATCGGGCCGCTGGTCACACCGGCCACCCGGCGCGCGTCGACCGGGGCCGGAACCACGCCGGAACGCACCAGCGAATACGCGGTGTCCTGCTCGAAGCGGTCGAGCAGTTCGCCGACCGGCTCGTCGACGCGGGTGATGCCAGCCACCGAGACGGTGCCGGGGATGACGCACACCTGGTCGGCCGAGTAGCGCGGATCGTGGGCCTGCCACAGCGAATCCGAGCGCCACCAGCGACGCACATCGCCGTCGACGACGGGAACGAAATTCACCGGCTTGCCGGGGATCTTGCAGAGCGTGACGAAGAACGGCACATCCGCCGGATGCAGCAGGGTCCGCTCGGCCGCCGGGTACTGCTCCTTCAGCGTGCAGATGGCCTCGACGGGGCTTTCGAACGCGTCGTCGGAGGCGAACAGCGTCGGGATCTCGCCGCGATCGGCCGGATTGAGCCGGGATTCGGTGCGGCGGATCATTTCGGCGAACCGGTCACGCCAAGTGATGTCGAGCCACACCGAGCGGGTGGCGTCGAGGATGGCGTCGCCGATATCGCTGCCGCAGTCGAAATCCTTGCGGCGATCAAGGCCGACGGCCAGTTCGACGTAGCGCTCCAGCCATTCCAGGTAGGTCATGGTGGCGACGTCGCCGAAATACGGCTTGGCGGTGGAGTTCAGCGCCGCGATGATCTCCTCGCGGCGCTCGGCGACCGCGTCGGCGTCGCCCGCGACCTCGTCCAGCAGACGGCCGGTGCGCGAGGCGGCATTGTCGATCTCGTGGATGTCGGCGCCCAATTGGCTACGGCCCGAGGCCATTCCGCCGTTCGCGGTGCCCGCGCCGACCCAATCCGGGGTGCCGGGCGTTTCGACGAGCAGCCGCTTCACCTCGGGGGCCGTCGTGGCCTCCAGCGTCGCCATGGCGGCGGTGCCGACCAGGACACCGTCGAGCGGCATCACCGGGTAGCCGTGCGTGGTCGACCACGCGCCGGTCAGGTACTCCGTCGCGCGCTCGGGAGTGCCGATGCCACCGCCGACGCAGATCACGACGTTATCGCGGGTGCGCAGTTCGGCGTAGGTCTCCAGCAGCAGGTCGTCGAGGTCCTCCCAGGAGTGGTGGCCGCCGGCCTTGCCGCCCTCGATATGCATGATGACCGGGTAATCGGGAACCTCGTCGGCGATCCGCAGCACCGCGCGGATCTGCGCCACCGTTCCCGGTTTGAAGGCGACATGGGAGATGCCGACCTCGGTGAGCTCCTGGATCAGCGCGACGGCTTCTTCCAATTCCGGGATGCCCGCGGTGACGATCACGCCGTCGAGCGGAGCGCCAGCGCTGCGTGCCTTCTGGACCAGGCGCTTGCCGCCCAGCTGGAGCTTCCACAGGTACGGATCGAGGAACAGCGAGTTGAACTGCACCGCGCGCCCCGGATGCAGCAGCGTCTTCAGCTCGGCGACCCGGTCGGCGAAGATCTGCTCGGTCACCTGGCCGCCACCGGCCAGTTCCGCCCAGTGACCCGCGTTCGCCGCGGCAGCGACGATTTTCGCGTCGACGGTGGTCGGCGTCATACCCGCGAGCAGGATCGGCGAGCGGCCGGTCAACTTGGTGAACGAGGTCTCGACCACGATCCGCCCGTTCGGCAGCCGCACCGGGCGCGGCGCGTAGGCCGACCACGGCTGGGCCACCTCGGGCGCGGCCCCCGGGGTCAGCAGACCGCGCTGTCCCACACGGGTTGCCGCGGCGATCATGCCGACTCCGGTCCCCTTGAGCGAACTACTGGTGACCCGGCTCAGCAGATCACCCGGACCCAGATCAAGGATCCACTGCGCGCCCGCGGCGACGACCTCGTCCACGATGCCGACCCAGTCGACCGGGTCGACGAGGATCTCCTTGGCCAACGTCGCGGCCAGCTCCTGGTCGAGCCCGCACTGCCCGGCCCAGCCGGTCACCACATCCACCGTGTCGGCCAGCGCCGGGTGATGGAAAGCGACATCGACCAGCAGATCCTCGAAGACCGGAGCGAAGACCGCGCCGCCGAACTGCTTGGCGTCGCGCGCCCCGCTCTGCTCGTCGTGGATCTCGGCGCAACGCTGACGGACCCGCTCGAGGTGGGCCGGGGTTCCCGACAGCACCACGCGCCTGCGACCGTTGCGGATCGAGATCACCGCTGCCGCGTTCGCGTCGACACCGGCCGACACCTCGGCCAGCACCTCGCGCAGTCGCTCGGGATCCACATTGGACACCGCGACCATCGATGAGCGTTCGCCCACCGGCATGAGCCCGCGCCGCCGCGCCACCAAACCGGCTGCGGCGCCGATCAATTGCGCGATTGCCAAAAGTTCGACGTCCCGTGAACCACCGGCCTTCACCGCCGCCGCGGCCAGCCGTCCCTGCGAATGACCGACCACCGCCACCGGAGCGTGCTCGGCCGGGTCGAGCCCCTGCAACCGCAGCGCCCGCAGGGCCGCGAGCTGAGCGAGCAGCACACCCGGCATCGACACCGCGGCGCCGCGCAACTCGATCTCCGACGGCGCGGCAGAGTTCTCCCCCTGATCCGCGTCGACCAACTCGTTCTCGAGCATCCACCCGATCGGGTCGAACCCGACGGGCCGCACCACGAGCAGTTGCCGCGCAACAGGTTCCAGCAGCACGGCCGCCTCGTTGACCAGCGCGGTCAACTCCGGCTCCAGCGCGCTGTCACGCCCTATTTCTTCCAGCTCGCCGAGCCACTGCGCCCCCTGTCCCCCGAACGCGAGCGCATACGGCGCTCCGTTCAGCAGGCGATCCAACAGCGGCGCCCGCACCCCGTCTCGCTGGGGGGTCGCCTTCGCGCTCGGTCCGGTCCCGGTCTCGGTGCTCTCGTTGATCGTCAAGACGCTTCGACTTCCTTCTCCTGGCGACACACCCCGTCCGGCGCGTCGCTCCCTCCGGTTCGCACTACTCCGCAACCTCTAGGCCTGTTCTGGGCGAGGATTCCACAGAATCATGAGGAAATCCTCACGTTTCCCCCCGGGAGTGGCGCTTACCAATCAGTATTCGAGTACGGAAGTACCAGAATGCCCAGAAACATGACCCCTCCTCATGTTTGAACTCCCTGGTCCATCCGGTTACCAACACGTACGAAACATGAGCGCTCCTCATGTTGAGCGTTACTAAACCGTTATAGTCCCAGGTCGGGTTACCGGCGAGTACGACACTCCTCACATGAGCTTCGCGATCGCGGTCAAGGCCGGTAGAGTTTGGACGGTCGTACCATCAAGCGCGAGTGGCGAAATTGGCAGACGCGCCAGATTTAGGTTCTGGTGTCCACGGACGTAGGGGTTCAAGTCCCCTCTCGCGCACAGATCTCCGTCATTCGTGACAGATATTCGCGCAGTGTGCTCGAGGGCCATCACCACAGCAGCCCGACCAGCGAATACACCTTCTGACCTGCGCCAATTCGTGGCGCGTCTGCCATTTCACGACAATTGTGCCGTATCCCGGATGTTTGCTGACGGAAGCGATCAGCGATAATCGCGCCGGTCATCCCGCCGCAACCGCCGTTGCAGGAACTCGTTTCAAGAACCGCAGATCGGACCGCCCGGTCCGTCCTTCGGACAGCAATGTCCGGTACGGGCTGTGCACCTACGACACCGGCGCTCTTCGGCCCAGTGGGGAGAAGGACGGCAGCGACCGGCGAACGGACCGCCCGGTTACGCTCGAGCCGGTTGATCCAACGTTGCGGGAGAGGATGGCTTCCCCCCGGCTGGATTGGTGACCTCAGAGGGTTTCGGCCGACTCGCTGTCGTCGATGGGCTCGCCGATGATCGGCTGGAGCTGAACAAGGATCATCCAGTTATCCGAGTCCCGAAGAGACGCTGCCCGGACTCGGTAACTCCCTGGATCCAGGTCGATGAGGAGTTGGTTGTCGGGCTCGATCTCTGCTCCCGCCCATGCCGAGTCGAAAAGCATGACGGGTTCTCGTACTTCCCAGGCAAGGTCTTCGTCTGGGTCCCAAGTGATGTCTCGCAGTACTCGCCGCACCATGTCGACGGGATCTTCGTCGGAGTCGGCTGCCGCCCCGCGCAGGAACACCCGCTCGGCGGGGAGATATGTCGTGCGAGCGGGTTGGTCACCGAGAACAGGGCGGCCTGGGAGCCGATCGCGACCAGGCCGATGCATCCCCGCACCGAGCGGGCTCGGCCGTAATCGCCCCACGTCTCCACCGACCCGTTCATATCCTCACCGGTTCCTCGGGGGTTCCAGCCGATCACTTCACCGCGAGGTAGCCGACTCCACATCCGGTCGACTCGGCGTTGACGCACCGCCGCGCTCTTGTAACACTCGCTCGAATGAAGACAACGACGTCACCCGCCGGGGAGGTGACGGCGGTTGGCCCGTCCGGGCCGGGGGACGAGGGCGTTCTCTTCGCCCTCACCGGCGAGACCTGGGATCATGCTCGCACGATGGCCGGGGTCTCGCTGCTCTGCGAGTGGGCGGTGCGGCACGGCTCGACCATCGAATCGGTCCTGTCCGGCTCCCACATAGCCCCGGAGTCACTGGATTCCCCGCACGAGTTGATGACGGCCCGCCAGGAGATCACGGTGATTCGGAACATTCTGAGTCACCATGGGGGCCGTCACGGTATCGGGACCGAGATCGGCAGGCAATACCACCTGACCACCTACGGCTATTTCGGCTATCTGCTCGTCACGTCCGGGACCGTCCGCGAGATGGTGAGCAACGGCCTGCGCTACGCGCCGCTGTCATTCGCCCTGTCCGAGATCCGGGCGCATGTCACCGGGTCTGGCTGGTTCCGTTCCACGTACAGCGCCGATTATCTGCCGGAGCCGATCCGCGATTTCGCCGTGGAGCGGGACATGGCGGCGAGTATCCAGATACAGCGTGAACTCTTCACCGATCCGGACGCCGTTCGGCTGGTCGAGGTCCGGTTCGCCTCCGCGGAACCCCGGGAACCGGATGCCATCCAGCGCGAGTACTTCGCGGTGCCGGTGTCCTTCGGCCATCCTGTTTCCGAGCTGGTCTACGAGACCGGCTACCTGGATACTCCGCTGCCGCTGGCCAACCGTCATACCGCGTCGGTGATGGTGGACCAGTGCGAACGCATCAGATCCGAACGGCTGCGCTACATCGGGGTCACCGCGCGGATCCGGGAGCTCCTGCTGACGCGGCAGTGCCTCGATCTCACGCTCGAGGACGTGGCGGCCGAACTGCACTACGCGCCGAGAACTCTGCGTCGCTATCTACACCAGGAAGGCACGAGCTTCCGGGAGGTGGTGGAGGAGGTGCGCCGCAGTCTCGCCTATGACCTGCTGCGTGAGCGCGCCGTTCCCCGGGAGGAGGTGGCGCGGCGACTCGGCTACCACGACTGGTCCAGTCTGGCTCGCGCGCTCCGCCGGTGGAAGATGTCCGGCCTGTCGGAGACGCCTCGGCCCGCGCACTGACCCGGTTGGCCTGAACTGTCGCGTTCTGGCCCCGGACGTCCTGTCTCCGAAGCCCCGCTCCGCCTTACCTTCGGTGAGACGTAGCCCACATTCGAAGCTGCGTGTGGTCGGCATTACAGGAGGCGGTTCGGGTGAAGGTCAAAGCAGCAGTGGTCGACGAGGTCGGTGCGCCGTGGCGGATCACCGAGGTCGAACTCGGGGATCCGGTGGCGGGTGAGGTGCAGGTCAAGCTGACCGCGTCCGGTCTGTGCCACTCCGATGTGCATGTGTCGGCGGGTTCGAGTCCGGTGCCGTTCTTCCCGGTGCTCGGCGGGCACGAGGGCGCCGGTGTCGTCACCAAGGTCGGTCCGGGTGTCCGCGGCCTCGAGGAGGGCGATCATGTGGTGCTCGCCTTCATCCCGGCGTGCGGGACGTGCCGGCCGTGTGCCTCGGGTCTGCAGAACCTCTGCGACGAGGGCGCCGGACTGCTGACCGGCGAGGCGATCTCCGACAAGGGCTTTCGGGTGCAGGAGGCCGGGCGGCCGGTGATCCAGATGTGTCTGCTCGGGACGTTCGCACCATACGTGACCGTGAATCAGGCCTCGGTTGTCAAGATCGAGAAGGACGTGCCTCTGGAGGTGGCCTCGCTGCTCGGCTGCGGCGTCTCCACCGGGTGGGGGTCGGCCACCGAGATCGGCAACACGCGCCCCGGCGACACCGTCGTCGTCATGGGGGTCGGCGGTGTCGGCATCAACGCCGTGCAGGGCGCGAAGTTCGCCGGCGCCCGCTACATCGTCGGGATCGATCCGGTCGAGTTCAAGCGCAAGAAGGCGCTCGAGTTCGGGGCCACCCACGTCTACTCCTCTGTCGACGAGGCCGTCGCGGAACTGCCCGATCTGACCTGGGGGTTGATGGCTCAGGTCACGATCATCACGGTCGGCGAGATCAGGGGCGAATACATCCAGCAGGCACTGAGCCTGACCAGCAAGGGCGGCCAGGTGGTCGTGACCGCCATGGGCGATCACACCCTCTCCGCTGTCGAGATGAATCTGTTCGAACTGACCCTGTTGCAGAAGCGCGTGCAGGGAGCGATCTTCGGCGGCGTGGGGCCGCGCACCCAGATCCCCAAACTCCTCGACCTCTACCGCTGCGGCCATTTGGAACTGGAGAAGCTCGTCAGCGCCCGGTATCGCCTCGAGGACGTCAACCAGGGCTACCAGGACATGGCCGACGGCAAGAACCTGCGGGGCGTCATCAGCTTCTCGGACACGGACTACTGAGAGCACCGACGGACAAGGAACGATCCGATGCCACTGGAACCCGTCACCCAGGCACTGCTGGCGCAACTGGCAGAACCGCGCACTCCACCGATCCACGAGAGCACTCCCGCCATCGCGCGAATGTCGGGACCGATCTTCGCCGGGCTGAGCGGGCGCGGACCGGAGGTCGCCGCGGTCCGCAACACCAAACTCACCGGCGCGGACGGGCAATCCTTCCGCGTCCGGGTCCTCGAGCCCGAGGGCCCGCCACGGTCGGTGATCGTCTACTTCCACGGCGGCGGCTGGGTGATCGGCGATATCGACCTGCAGTACGACCACCTGGGCCGGCACCTGGTGAACCTCACCGAATCCACGGTGGTGCTGGTGAACTACCGCAAGGCTCCCGAGCATCGCTTTCCCACCGCGCTAGAGGACAGCTGGCTCGGCCTGCGGTGGGCCGCCGACCTCGCGGGACCGGACACCCCGCTGATCGTGGCCGGCGACAGTGCGGGCGGCAACATCGCGGCGGTGATGACGCGCTGGGCCCGCGATCGCGGCGGTCCCCGCATCGACTACCAGGTGCTGGTCTACCCCGTCACCGATGCCGATTTCGACCGCCCGTCCTACGTCGATCCGCAGAACCAGTTGCTGCTCGGTCGCGACACCATGATCTGGTTCTGGAACCACTACCTCCCCGATCCCGCCGCACGACTGCACCCCGACGCGTCTCCGCTGCGCGCACCCGACCTCGCCGGATTGCCGCCTGCCCTGGTCTATGTCGCCGAGTACGACCCGCTGCACGACGAAGGGGTCGCCTACGCCCGAGCTCTCGACGCCGCCGGAGTCCCGGTGGTGCTGGAGGAAGCGGCCGGGCAGATGCACGGGTACTTCCAGATGGCGAACATCCTCCCCGGCTACACCACCGGAATCGAACTGGTGGCGGCCCAAATTCGCACATTCATCGGGCAGTACTCCCCCGATCTCGATCAGAAGGTGGTGTGACCAGTGGCCGATCACGACGTCGTCGTCATCGGGGCCGGATTCGCCGGCCTCTACCAACTCCACGCACTACGCGAACTCGGTTTCGACACAGTGGTGTTCGAAGCCGGGCCCGAGGTCGGCGGAACCTGGTATTGGAACCGCTATCCAGGAGCCCGGTGCGATATCGAGTCCATCGAATACTCCTACTCCTTCGACCCCGAGCTCGAGCAGGAGTGGAACTGGACCGAGCGCTACGCCGCCCAGCCCGAAATCCTCTCCTACATCCGCCACGTCGCGGACCGCCACGACCTGCGCCGCGATATCCGATTCGACACCCGGATCACCGGACTCGATTTCGACCGTGACACCGGCGAGTGGACCGTCGTCACCGAGACCGGTGAACGCGTCACCACCCGATTCGTGATCGCCGCGACCGGCTGCCTGTCCGTGCCCGCGAAGCCGCGGTTCGACGGGCTCGCCGACTTCACCGGCGAGGTGTACTGGACGTGGGACTGGCCGTCCGAGAAGGTCGACCTGCGCGGCAAACGGGTCGCCGTCATCGGCACGGGCTCGTCGGGCCTGCAGACGATTACCGCCATCGCCCCGGAAGTCGAGCATCTCACCGTCTTCCAGCGCACACCCCCCTACGCGGTCCCCGCGCACAACGGGCCGATCGGCCCAGCATTGGCCGAGGTCAAGCAGCGCTATCCGGAATACCGTGAAGTCAGCCGCAACTCCATCGGCGGCGCACAATGCGCGGACCTGGAACTCCCGTTCTTCGCCGACCTCGAACCCCGCGCCGCGACCGCCTACCTCGACCGGCGCTGGGACCACGGCGGGCTGTGCTTCCAGCAGAGCTTCTACGATCTGATCCAGGACCCGCAGGCCAACGAACTCGCCGCCGAATACGTCCGCGCCCGCATCCGGGAGAAGGTGAAAGATCCCGCGCTCGCGGAGAAACTGACACCACGGTCCTATCCGATCGCCGCCAAACGCATGTGCGTGGACACCGGCTACTACGAGGTCTACAACCGGGACAACGTCACCCTCGTCGACCTGCTCGAGGAACCGATCTCGCGGATCACCCCGCGCGGCATCCGCACCGGAGACACCGAACGCGAATTCGACGTCATCGTGCTCGCCACCGGATTCGACGCGATGACCGGTGCGTTGAACGCCATCGACATCCGCAACGGCGAACAGAGCCTGGCCCGGAGATGGGCCGACGGACCCCGCACCTACCTGGGGTTGATGTCGGCCGGATTCCCCAACCTGTTCACCATCACCGGCCCCCAGAGTCCCGCGGTCCTGTCGAACATGCTGACCTCCATCGAATACCACGTCGAATGGATCAGCGATCTGCTCGTACACCTGCGCGCCAAGGGACTGAACCGCGTCGAGCCCGACCCCGCCGCCGAACAGAACTGGGTGGACATCGTCGCCGACACCGCCGACCTGACCCTCTTCCCGCAAGCGGCATCGTGGTACATGGGCGCCAACATTCCCGGTAAGCGCAGGGTCTTCCTGCCCTTCGTCGGCGGAGTCGGGGTGTACAAGCAGATCGGCGACGGCGTCGCGATCGCCGATTACCACGGTTTCGAACTCGCCTAGCAGTTACGGGCCCAACCCGGCGTGTTCGGCCGTGTGGCGTCCGATCCGGCTGATCTCGAACCTTACCGGCGACGCACCGAAGGCGTTGCGCGCGTTGGCTTCCGCGAGCGCCGCCACCCGGGTGGCGGCGCTCGCCGACGGCCATCCGGCGCCTATCCGAGGTACACCCCTCAACGAGCCCGGTGAGAAAGCCAGGGGAAGTCGGGGCTTGTCGACCGCCACGTCCAAACTTAGCGTGGCATTGAAATTAGTTGTGGCACAACTAATTCAATGAGATGAGTGCCCCTGGAAGTGGGGGCGGACGATAGGAAACGAACGTGCGGCGAACGCTGACGACCTGCGCCCTGCTGGCGACGATCACCCTCTCGACGGCATCCGGTGCGGCGCAGGCCGGCCCCCATTCCGGGCTGCCCGTCGACCCGATGACACACATCGACACGCCTGAGCGTGCCGACACGGTGGGGATCACCATCCCGCAGCCCGGCCCGGGTTCGGGCTCAGCCGACCAGATCCCATACGCCTTGTTCATATTGCTGGCAACCGGATCCGCCGTCCTTTTCCCCGCCGAACCAGGTCATTGCGGGGTGCTCTGCGGGTGAGAGCTCGCACCACGCGGTGATATCCGGCATCGCCGCCGGAACACTGAAGGGCCACCGCGAGCTCCTGGCACGTGGCGGGAGGTCATGATGTCCGAGCTTCCCCCCACTGCCGGAGGGCTCGAGGTTCACCCCGAATACCGGACAGGGATCGCCCGGTTCCAGCCGAAACGAGGTCGAACACGTTCACGCTCAGCGCGGGAGGGTCGACGCGCTCGCCGCGTCGACGGCCGGAGCCGGGGGAGCCAACTTGGCGTAGTCGAACAGCGTGCCGCTGAGCAGAAGTTTCAAGGCCCGGACGGTGGTGTGGTAGCTCTCGGGGGTCGCGATGGCATGCTCGTTGAGACCTCGAAGCAGGACGTAGATCGCATCCGCCGCATCGTCGACGGTGGCTTGCGCGCCCAGCGCTCCCTCCTGACGAGCCTGTTCCACGATGTCGACGATCAGGTCACGCAATGTGTTGAAAATCGTCTCGCTGTTCTCGGCCAAGTGCAGATGTTGCGCGCTTTCGGCACGGATCGCACGGTCGAACGCCGCCGCGTAGGGGTAGTCACGCATAAGCCGCTCACCCTCGTCCAGCACTGCCATCAGCTTGTTCAACACGCCCTCTGTCCTCGCCGCCGCAGCGACCAGGCCCGGAACGGCGACGTCCGCGAGTTCGAGGAACGTAGCTTTCATGAGCTCGGCTTTGTTGGGAAAGTAGTGATAGAGGCTGCCGCTCGTCATATTGGCCATGCGGGCGATTTCTCTGATCGTCGCGCGCGAGTAACCGACCTCGGCCACACAGCGCATCGTGGCCGCGACGATGCGCTGGCGGGTCTCTTCACTATTGGCGCCGACCGGTCGGCCCAGAGACGGTGAACTGATCACCAATGCGCCCCATTCCTCGACCCTATTGCTTCGACCCTGTTGCTTCGTCCCGCGTTGATTTCGAGGGCGGCGGTCCACTCGGGGCCATCCGCCCTCGAAATCAAGTGCTTGATCAATTATAGGCGAGCTGTGTGGTGCGTCATGATGGGGCGGTCACTTCAGATCACTCATGCTCTTGCCCACGTCGGCGAGCGTCAGCGGCTTACCGAAATCCTGGGTGTACTTGTAAGGGGTGAAGCCGCAACGGAACTGGCCGTTGTTGGGCTTGAAATCGGCGGACTTCCACCCGTCCGGGGTGGCCTGCTGCACGTTGAAGCAGCGCGTCTGTTCGACGAGCGGGCGCGACAGGTCGACCGGCGCCTGCAAACCACCGCCGGTCCACGCCGTCTCTTTCCGCGCGGCGTTGTAGACGCACGCCCTGGTCAGGTTGTCACCACAGCTGGTCGCCGACTCGGCGAACAGCAGCCACGCCTGGAAGGCCCGCAGCACCTGATAGGTGATGTGACTGCTCGGCGCGTACTGCTCGAACAGATCCTTCAACTGCTGGATCGCGGGAGTCGTCGCCGCGGCGTCCAGCGCAGCGGTGCCGTTGAGGTCGGCGACGTTGTTCTGGGTTCCCAGTGAACTCTTCGCGCCGTCGAGGAAGGTCTGGTTGTAGGCGTTGGCATTGGCGTCGATCCAGTCCAACTTGTAGTTCATGCTGGTGAGGATGTCCTCGAGTTTGGCCAGGTAGCGGAAATCGCCGAGGAAGATCAGGCCCTTCACATTATTGGACTTGATCGCCTGCGCGTACGGGGTCCAGTCCGAGACGCCCGCGGCGGGGTACAGATCGCTGTAGACGACCTTCGCGCCCGAGGCCGTGAACGACTCGGTGAGCTTGTCACCCATCACTTTCGTCAACGGCGAATCGCCGTTGATCATCCCGATGGCACCCAGCGAATCCGGGTAGGCCTCTTCGGTAAGCCATTCGTACAGACCGGAATACGGGTTGACGGTTTCCGATAACGACGATCCCGCACCCAACTGCAGGTCCGACCCCGTATTCGCCGTCTGTGTCACCTGCGCGGGAAACTCCGGCAGCAGACACGAGAGCCGATCCTTCACACCGAGACCATCCAGCGCCGCGCTACCGCCCACGAGGAAGAAATCCTCGCGGCACGCCTCGAGCATCCGCTGGCGCACCTCCATCAGGTTGGTGTCGCGCAGGTTCGCGCTGATCTTGCGGCCGTTGATACCGCCAGCGGCGTTGCACCAGGAGGTGAAGACCTTCGCGGCGTCGACGTAATCCGGGTTCTTGGTGAACCCGATATCGGAGAACATGCCGACTTCGATCTCGGTCGCCGTAACCCCCTGCGCCGAGACACTTTTCGCATTACCCGGCCGACAGATACCGGTCAGGTTTCCGAAGTTGCCCGAGGCGGCCTGCCCCGACGAGCCGCCCGCGCTGGTCTCGGTGCTGCCGCCCTCGCGACCACAACCCGCTGCCACCAGCGCGATCGCGATCAGGGCAACGACTATTCGCTGCGCTTTCACCGTATTCCTCCTTGTCGGCTCGACGACCGGATGCGGGGATGCCTGCCGCACTCCGCGGACTCATCCGGTCAGGGGCCTGGTTCTGTTGGCCGCCAGCGCTATCGGCGCTGTTGTCCGCTGATGTCGGCCGGTATCGGCAACGGGGCGGCTCCCGGCGCCGGCGGAAGACCCCAGGTGACGAACGCCATCGCCGCCATGGCGTAGGTGCCGACGACGAAGATCAGTTCCATCGCCTGATGCATGCCGAGGGCATCGACCAGGCGTTGCCACATCTCCCACGTCGCGTGACCGTCGACAAGCAATTCGTCGGTGATCTCGAGTACCAAGCGGTCGTCGCCCTCGAAGCCGTCGTTGCCCGCCGCCAGGCGGGTGATGTCGTCCTCCGATACGCCGCCACCGACCGCGATCTTGACGTGCTGGCCCCACTCGTAGGCGGAGCGATGGGTGCAGGCAACGCGCAGAATGGCCAGCTCACGCAGACGCAATGGCAGCTCGCCTCGGCGCAGAAGGTAGGTGTTGAACCTCAAGAAGGCGCGTGCCAACTCCGGGTGGTGTGCGAGCAGGCCGACGATGTCGAATTTCAGTGGGTCGTACTCGTGGCCGGAGCCCGCGCGCGGAACCTTCTCACCGGGAATGCCGAGCAGCACACCGAAAGCGGCATACTCCGCGTCCCCCCATTGCGCTGCCGACAGCGGCGCCAGCCGGGGTCCTTCGTGCTCAGCGGTCATGTTCTTCGTCCTCCGTTGACACCGATGATCTGGCCTGTGATGTATGAGGATTCGTCCTGGCACAAGAACACCGCCGCGTTGGCGATGTCCTCCGGACGCCCGGCCCGCCGAACAGGCGTGATACTGACGAAGTGTTCGAGGCTGTCGGTGAATTTGCCTTCGGCGATAGCTTTTTCGAGCATCGGCGTCACCACCATGCCGGGTGGAATCGTATTGACGGTTATTCCCCGCGGGCCCAGCTCGAGCGCCAAGGCCTTGGTGAACCCGATCAACCCGGCCTTCGAGGCGACATAGGCAGCCATGTACGACTGCCCGCCCTGAGCGCTCGATGACGAGATGTTGACGATCCGGCCCCACTTGGCGTCCTGCATATCGGGCAGCGCCAGCTGCGTGCAGATGAACGGCCCACGCAGGTTGATCGCCATGACGCGGTCCCACAGGTCATCGGTGAGTTGTGTGAACTTTCCGAATTGTTCGATACCGGCGTTGTTGATCAGGATCAGGATCGGGCCGAACTCGGCTCGGACCTTGCCCATCGCGGATTCGACCTGTTCGCGGTCGGAGACGTCCACGACGTAACCATCGACTGTGGCGCCCTGCTCACGTAGTCGGGTTACCTCGGTATCGAGCTGATCGGCCTGGATGTCGAAGATGGCGACTTTGGTGCCGCGAGCGACGAGGGCCTCGGCGATCGCCAGTCCGAGCCCGGATGCCCCGCCGGTGACGATCGCGGTAGTTCCTTCGAAAGCCATGAAAGTCGGTTCCTTGATCGATATCGATTGATGCCGTCTGCCACGATGGAGCAGCGTCTTCACTTGCCGGTGTCGGCCGGAGTGAACCGAATGTGCAGTGAGGTCAGCCCGCGCAGGATGAACGTCCGCAAGTACCGGTATCGCCGTTCGCCGGGCGGGCCGTGCTGGTCGGAGTCGATCCAGATGTCCGCCGTGCGATCGAACAGGCGTTGCAGACTGATGAGAGCCTCCGCCCTGGCCAAAGGTGCGCCCGGGCAACTGTGCGGCCCGCGGCCGAACGCGACATGGCTACGGGCATTGCGACGTTCGCTATCGAAGACATCCGGCTCGGGGAACCTGCGTGGGTCACGGTTGAGGGCCGCGTTGACCAGCATCACGGTGGTTCCCGCCGGGATGTCCACTCCGCCGATGGTGACCGGCACCTTCGAGAGCCGGAAATCGCCCCGGATCGGGCTTTCGTAGCGCAGCGTTTCCTCGATGAAATTGGGAAGCAGCGTGCGGTCCGCACGCAGTCTCGCCTGCAACTCGGGGTTCTCGGCGATGAGCATCACGGCGGTACCGAGTAAACGAACCGTCGTTTCCTGTCCCGCGGCGAACAGGTTGGACGCCACGCACACCGCATCGATCACCTCCGGCGTGCTGCCATCGGGGAACGTGGCCGTCGCGACGCCGGTGAGAACGTCGCCGCGCGGGCTCTGACGACGCTCGCTGATGTACTCGGTGAACTTGCCGTAGAGGTAGCCCAGTGGAGTGTGTTCCAGCCCCTCGCCGTTGCTGCTGCCGATCACGTTCCCCAGCAGCGCATTTCGGAAACCCTCATGGTCCGATTCGGGAACTCCGAGCAGATCGGCGATCACCAGCATCGCGAACGGGTTGGCGTAATCCTGATTGAATTCGCAATGACCGTCGGTGAGGGCCATGTCATATTGCCGGTCGGCCAGGCGCCACATGAACTCTTCGTTCTCTTTCAGGCGCTTGGGCGTGATCATCCGCGACAGCAGTGCCCGGTGATCGGCGTGAACCGGCGGATCCAAGGTGGGTAGCTGATCACTCATCGGCAACCGGTCCCGATGCGCGGCGATCAGTTCGGAAACATCGTCGCCTTCCAGCGGTACCGGAAAGCCGGGGAATGGGCCGGTGACCGATAGGCAGGACGAGAAGCTTTCGGTGTCGTTGTAGATGGCCAGCGCCTCGTCATAACCGGTGACCATCATGACGTCGTGATATTTCTCGCGCCGTATCGGGCATTCGGTGCGCAGCGCGGCGAGGTAGTCGTACGGGGCGTGCAGGACCGCGTTGTCGGTGAAGAAGTCGACGGCGTCGACGTCGGTCATGGTAGGTCCTTCCGGCCGGTCGGCGCTCGCCCCGGACTCTTCGGTCGCGCGTTCACTCGGAGATTTCGACACCGTCATAGCCCTCGAGCAGGCCGGGTTCCGGCAGCGCCATCTGCAGGTACACGTCGATGTGCCGAATCTTGCCCGCGCTGTCGAACTCATAGACCGACAGCGAATTGACTACCGAGCTGTATTCGCCCACCGTGCTACGTTCCTCGAGCTCGAGAAAGACCAGGCCGGGCAGCTCGGTGATCCGTTTGAAGGAGCCTTCCCAATCGGAAGACCTCGCCCAATTGGTCAGGAACGCAACGTAGTCATTCCAATCCATCACCTCTTTGAAAGGCCCGACACGGTCGAACTCCTCGACGGCGATCAACTCCGCCAAGGGAGCCCAACTGTCGGCGGAAAATCCGGGCTGCTTAGCGCTGTCCACCAACCGCTTCATGACCAGGCTGTATTCCAGCACTGTGCGCGACAGACCCTCATGCCTGTCGACGACGTCGCTGATCTCGTTCGATACCAAAACTGTTCTCCGTCATCGCTATCGGATTTCTCTCGGCGCCGAGTCCTTACTTGTCGGACTGCGCCGGGGTGACGCGCTCGCCGACGTCTCCCGTCGCCCGCGAGCGCCACCCGCAACGTCACATGGTCACACCGGCCTTGCTCAGGCACCGGTTGAGCGCGTCGAGGTACTCCCCGGTTCCGTGGAAGGGGCCGTGCGTGCCGATCGCGACATCGAGGAAGGGGCTGTATTCGTCGTTGACGTGCGTCTCCCAACGAAGAACCTCACCGGCGTCGTTGGTTTCCACGAAGCTGTAGGAGTAGAAGCCCATGGCGGTGCCGTCTTTCGTATGGCCCTCCCACCTGGTCTTCATCACGAAGCCGGTGTCGCCCGCCCAGTACTTGAAGTCCGACGGCTTCCAGTCCGGGAATGTGAGCGAGTAGGCCTTGGCCTCCATGGTCGCGGCTTTCGCGGTGTCTTCCGGAAAAGCACTGAGCGGGAATGCCTCGTCGCCGGTGAAGTACGGCGACGCGTACACGCCGTCCTCGGCGAATGCCCAGGCTTCGTAGGTCTCGCCGTCTTGGACACCTTGACGCAAATAGGAGTTCCGGTAGGACTCGGCCATCCGGGTGTGATGGGCGATGCGCTCTTCGAGATTCATTTTTTAGTCCTCGTGCAGGGTGGAAATAGTGATTTCAGGAGTTCGTCTCTGCTGCCAGATATCTGTCGACGACCGAGTGGTAATGGGCGATGACGATTTCTTCTCTGACCAAGGCCATGTGATCGAGCCGGTCGCTGCGCAGGCCCCGTTGCTGACGTGGCATCTGCTCGTAATCCTGCTGCAGCGCCAGGAAGTACTTGAAACTACCGGGCTCCTCGACCTCGACCAGTTTTGCCCGATACACATCGCGATTTTCCTCGGGCAGCCACATGAAGCTGGTGATATGCCAGATGCACTTATTCGGATCGCCGTCGGGGTGCGGTGTGGCCATGATTGTCGTGGCCTCGCCCGCCCGGATGGTCATGAAGAAATTCGGAAAGAGCACCCAGCCGTGATTGTCACTCATCTGCGCGTCGGTCAGCCCGCTGACGTCCAGGCCCATGCCGGTCAACGTATCGCGCGTGGCCTGCTGCAGCAGAACGCGCGCGGTGACGCCTTCCGGGAAAAGCAGCGTGCCGTCGTCACCGCGATAGCCGGCGACGAGCTCGTCGAAACGCGGCAACACCATTGCCACCGAAGGAAAGGTCTCGGGAAGCCCTCTGATACCCTCGACCTGCTCGTCCGGGCTGAATTTATCGACGTTGGCCACATCGAAGGGCGCGACGGCAACACTGTGATTGTCGAAGAATCGATACCGCACGGTGGCCGGATCGATCATGATAACTCGGAGAAGTTCGGGGTGGATGCCGGAAATGTGATAGCCCTCTTCGAAGGCGTCCATGACGACCTTCCAATTACAGTTCACACTTTCGCGGACATTGAGCACCGTCACCATCTCGTCGAGATGATATGGCGCCAAGAGTTCCGGTAGCCCATCGCCGAGGAATTCGGCCAACGGCGCCGCATCGGGATCGGGGTTCAAGAATATGAATCCAGCGAAGCAATCGACCGACACCTGCACCAGCGAGAGACCGTCTTTGCCGAAGTCCCCTTGAGCGCCTTCCCGCAGAATGCCTTTCAGATTTCCGTCGAGATCGTACGACCAGAGGTGATACTGACACAGTATGCCGCGCTTGGCGTTACCGCTGCCCACGCACAACACGTTGCCGCGATGTCTGCACGCGTTGACGAATCCGCGGATCCGGCCATCCTTCCCGCGGATGACGACGAAGGATTGATCGAAGATCTTGTACTCCTTCCAGTCGCCGACCTCCGGGATCTCATCGACTCGTCCGGCGACCTGCCACACCCGCATCCAGATCTTTTCGCGCTCCTGCGCCTGGATGTCCGGGGAGGTGTACCTGTCGGTCGGGATCCGCATCCTGTAGGCGTCTGCCGGAATATCGGCGAGACCGACTCCGGTGTCGACCCATTCTCCGGGTCGCGTTGGCCGTACGGCTTCGGTTGTCACTGATCCACCCTTTCCTCGACTGATGCGGCACCGATATCGCGGCGCCATGCCCGTGGGACGCGGCACAGGATTCCCCATGCGCGGCGAACGACGCGGGTGACGGTTGATCCCTCGAGTGCGCGGCGGCCAGGAGCGGTCGCACTGTGCCGAAGGCCACAATCTTTTATCAATCGGTTGATTGATTGATTGGAGTATTCTCGATCACACAGCCAGCTGTCAAGGATCAGTCCAGCGGTTCACCAGTCGGCACGCCGGCGAACACCGCCGCCAGAAGGTGTGGGGCCGTAGCGGACTGCGCGCACCCGCAGCAGGGCCACAGCGCACCGGTGGCACACACCGAAGGAAATCTGTGACACCTCGACCAACGATTCCGCCGACCTGGGCGGGCGGCTGTTCGATATGCGTGCGGCGGGCCGGGAAGCGACCGTATGCGTGATCGATGCCGACCCGCGCCCGCTCGAAACTCTCGGGGCCGAGTCGGCAACCCATCGTGTGAGTGTTGCTGGACGCGCTTACAAGGCGTGCGCACTCGATGCGACCAGCGCCTTCGACGCGACCGTGGAGCGATCGAGAAGTTCCGGGCAACCAACCCGGGTTTCTGGCACCGAATCAGCGTGTCGCACTGAGCATCACACGCACCGTGAGGCGATCCACCACTCGCGGGCAATCGACCTCGTCCTCGAATCCTTCACCGACGAATCGACGATTCAGCACACTATGGGGTAATCGTGAGAGGTTGGCCGGTCGGCAGGATGTGCACGGTGGTGTCCGGGGCCAGAACGGCGGCCGCGGCACGGAAGTGCTCGGGATCGCGGTCGGCTTTGGTCATGAAGCGGTCGCCGAGCGGGCCGCTGGTGAAGGCGTAGTGGATCGGGACCGCCAGACGTGGCCGCAACACCCGGGTCAGTTCGGCGGCTTGGTCGGCGTCCATCACCACTTGACGGTTGAGCGCGGGGCGGATGCGCAAGCCATTGGTCGGCAGCAGGGCCAGATCGAGCTTCGGAAACCGGCGGGCGATCTCGTCCAGTTCGGCGATACGCAGGGTGTCGGCGCCGAAGAAGATTTCCGCCCCATCGCCACGCAGGACGAAGGTGATCTCGCGAACGCCGTGGGCAGCCGGGGCCGCGGTGACCTCCACCGGTCCGAGATGGGTGCTTTGCCACGGATCCAATTCCACGACATCGGCGAACCCCGCCGCCCGCACCCTGGCGCCCAACCCCCGCACCACGGCGAACGGCACCGACTTGTCCGGATAGCCGGCCAGCGCGTCCAGATCGCAGTGGTCGTAGTGACCGTGACTGATCACCACACCCGCCAACTCCGGCAGGTGGGACGCCGCGGCAACCGAGCGCGGTTCGCCGTGACGGTAGAAGCGACGCTCCGACAACCAGGGGTCGGTGAGGATTCGCGCTCCCCCGAAGTCGAGAACAACACTGGCGTGCACGATCCGAGTCATGATGACAGACATACGATTTCCTAACAAGACGGGTGTCTACTGATAGTTGTCAGCAGACACCCGTCTTGTTAATCTGTCAAGGTGACGAACAGATCGGGAGGCCGGAATCGCAACAAGCGTGGAGAAGGGGGGAAACTGCGCGATGAACTCATCGCCGCGGCCAGTCGCCTACTGGAAACAGCCGACGGACAGGAGTCGCTGTCGCTGCGGGCGGTCGCCCGCGCGGCCGGGATCTCGCCCCAGAGCCTGTACCTGCACTTCGCCGACCGGCGCGCACTGCTCACCGCAGTCTACGAAGTCCGCTTCGCCGAACTCGCGAACGAACTCGCGGCCACATCGGCCACCGACCCGCCGACCCGCCTCCGCGAAATCTGCCACGCCTATTGCGAATACGGCCTGAGGAATCCGGGGCACTACCGAGTGCTGTTCGGGACCGCGGGCACACCGGGCTGGGAACCCACCGACGCGCAATTACCCGGCCTGCCGGTGTTCCGATCCCTCGTCGAGGCCGTAAACGACTGCGGCGGTGTCGATCGCAGCGACGATTCGAGTGACGATTCGAGCGACGATCCCAGTGACGATCCCACTGCCACCGCAATCTGCATATGGGCAGCCATGCACGGTCTGATCACCCTTCGACAGGATCGGCCCAGCTTCCCGTGGCCACCACTACCCCACCTGCTCGACACGCTCGTCACCGCCCATCTCGGCACCACACCGTGACCACCCCGCCGCCGCGGTCTGCGTGTCGGGGAACTACCCGACCCCACCCCCGCCGAGCACCGTTATCGGACCCCGGCGCCGGCTACCGATCAGCCTGTTCGCGCTCGGCCGCTCGAACCGGCAGAGGTGGCAGTTCAGGTCTGCGGCGGGGGATTGCCGGTGTCGCGGCGGAGGCGATCGTTGTCGGCGTGTAGGTCGGCGTTGGCGTCTTCGAGGTCCAGGATGCGTCCGATGCCTGCCAGGTTCACTCCCGCGGCGGCCAGGGCGATGATGCGGTGCAGGCGCGCGAGGTCGTCGCTGCTGTAGCGGCGGGTACCGCCGTCGCTGCGGGCGGGAGTGAGCAGCCCGTGCCGTTCGTACAGTCGCAGGGTCTGTACCCCGATCCCGGCGAGGTCGGCGGCCACCGAGATCGCGTACACCGCCCGCGTGGGATCGGGCAGATGCGACCGTTGTTGCTCTTCTGACACCGTTGCGCTACCTCCGAACTGCTTCTCAGATTTTCTATTCTAACTACTTGCACTCACCCACCTGAAGTGCTAAAACAAATCTATGTCAGATGGCACAGGTTATCTGACCCGAACGAAAGATTGGAGTGTGTTGGAGGTGGCGACCATGCTGATGCGTACCGATCCGTTCCGTGATCTGGACCGTCTCACGCAGCAGGTGTTCGGCACGGCGGCCCGTCCGGCGGTGATGCCGATGGACGCCTGGCGCGAGGGTGAGGAATTCCTGGTCGAATTCGACCTGCCCGGTATCGACCCCGATTCCCTCGACCTCGACATCGAACGCAATGTGGTGACGGTGCGAGCCGCCCGCCCGGAGCTGGACTCGGGCCGGTCGATGATCGCGGCGGAACGTTCCCGCGGGATCTTCAGCCGCCAACTGTTCCTGGGCGAAGGCCTCGACACCGACCATATCCGCGCCGACTACACCGACGGGGTACTGCGCTTGACGATCCCGGTCGCGGAGAAGGCCAAACCACGCAAGATCGAGATCGAACACAGCCAACGCGAGCAGCGCCAGGCCATCGACGCCTGACCACCCCGGCCCGGCAACTCATCTCGGGAGGCAGGGTCATGACCATCAACGACACCCGCGCAGGATCATTCGACACCCTCGATACCGAACTACTCGTCCTCGACCCCGACCTGGAGGTGTTGTTCGCCGAGGTTGAATTGGCCCTGCGTCGAGCCCGCCTATCGGCCCCACCGCGCGCCCCGGTCACGGCGAGCAGGGCGCGCGCGCATCCGGCGCTGCGGGAGTACTTCCAGCGGTTGCGGGGACGACGCCCATCGGCCTGGAGGGCCACCCAGCGCGGCCCTCCGCCCCGCTGGCGCCAACCGATATGCACCGCACGTCCCCAGAAAAGTGAGGTGATGCCCGTATCCGAGTAACAGGAACCAATTCCGCTGGTGGCGAGGCTGTCACGATCCCACGTCAGGCGCATTGGAGAACATCGTGCGGGAAGTTCCGTGCGCACCGCCCCACACGGGGCACAACGGGATAGGACGCCAACGCCACCGCGGACCTTCCGAAGTCACGTCACTCTTCCTTCACGGGGTGGGTCCGGACCGGCAACCGGGCCCACCCCCTCGACCAGCACCACCACCGCGCCACACGGCACCGCGGCCTGGTTCCAGGGGGCTAGGGGGAAGGGGGAAGGGGAACTACTTCTCGGCGGGAACTACCACTCGGCGCCGTCGCGAGCCTCAGCCGACCACGGACGGCTCAACCGGCGAGACGGTGATTGTCTCGACGCCGCCCGCCGTTCACCGCGCGGGTGGACAGCCCCATGACTGTTTCCCACCACTCGCTCAACGGACTGGGATCGGGCCACACCACAGGACCGGCTTCTACCTCAGCATCGGAATAAGCATTCTCTGTCATCGAAACTTCCTCGCGGCTGGATCAACTGCCCCAGTCCGACTGGCCCGCGCGACGACACTCTTCCGGTGTCCAGACCTCGGACTCGGACCGGGATGAGAGTGCTACCCACCCTACGCCGGATCAAACAGCGTCAGGGGGTTTCCCGGTGCCCGCCTCGGAGTCCGGCACCTGGTCTTGGGCATGTTGTAGTGCGGTGTTGATCCGTTGAGCTTCGGCGAGTTGGTCTTCGAGGATGATGATGCGACATGCCGCGTCCACGGCGATGCCCTGGTCGACGAGTTCGCGGACCCGGGCGGCGACGCGCAGCTGGTAGCGCGAGTAGCGGCGATGCCCACCGTCGGAGCGCTGCGGGGTCAGCAGTTTCGCGGTATCCAGAGCGCGCAGGAAGGCTTGGGTGACGCCGAGCGCTTGCGCGGCGGCTCCCATGCTGTAGGAGGGGTAGTCCTCATCGTCGAGGTTGCCGGTGTGGTTGTCCGCCGGTTCGGGCTGAGCTTGTTCCATGTACACCTGTCCGGGAAACGAGAATCGGCCCCCGGCGCGTACCGCGCCGGGGGCCCGAGGGGATTTACTTCACTAGCCGTATCCGATGATCGGCTTCGTGCTTTCGCGCCCCAGGAAGAACAAGGCGCGAGGGTTGCTGCGGCGTGACTGTCGATCACCTCCTATCGATCCGACCGGCACGGTGCCCCCAACCCTGAACGAGGGCGGTTCGGACACCACTTCGTACTTCCTGCACCCTTCCGAACGTTGAGCTTGCGCGCCCGGAAGGGGGTGTTCTGTTACTTCATCTCATCCGGGAAGTTCATCCTCTACCCGGCCTATGGGACTTTCTTCATCTGTGATGAACACGAAGATATAGCAACCGATCACGGATGTCTACAGTGGCGGATAGAGATTTTTCTCCGGATCATCCGAGTCGTTCATTGAGAATCCGGGCGATCTGGGCGACGGCCCCGGGCTCGGTCATCGCCAGGTGAGTCGCGTTGATCTGGAAGTTCGAAATACGCCCACGGATGAATGGCGCCCAGCCTCGGTGTCCTTCGGCGTCGGACCGCCTGTCATGTGCCGCGGTGAAGTACAGCAGGTCGCTGTCCACGACCGGGGGTTGCCAGACACCGGCAGCCCGGATCGATAGGTTGTAGGCGTCGGTCAGGCGTTCGATCGTTGCGGCGTCGATCTCGATGCCGCCGCCCAGGTGCTCGGCGATCTGCTGGGCGGCTTGCTCCGCCGTCGCATCGGGACTGACGAAATCGATTCCCATGACCGGGCCGAGGTTGCTTATCAACTCCCCTGCCGTGATGGTGGAGATCGACGAAGCGTCGATACCGCTGGCTTCGGAGTCGAGCATCGCCAATAGCGCGACCTGCTCCCCCGCGGCGCGCATCTCGGCGGCGACGGCGTGGGCGATCAAACCTCCCAGTGACCAGCCGAGAAGGTGGTACGGGCCGTGTGGCTGGACCGTTCGGATCTCCTCGAAGTAGCGTTCGGCGATTTCCGCGATCGTCGTCGGACCCGGGTTTTCGCCGCCGATCTGGGGCGCCTGGAGGCCGTAGATCGGCTGACCGGCGGATATGTATTGGTCGAGGGTGTGATAGCACCAGGACAGACCGGAGGCGGGATGGATACAGAACAGAGGTGGTTGCTGACCGCCGGGTCGGATCGGTAGTAGTACGTCGAGTCCGAGGGCGGTTGGGTCCGCGGCGGTGTGACCGGAGCGCATGCCGGATTCGATTCGCTTCGCGAGGTCGGCAGGACTCGGGTCCGACAACATCCAGCGGACCGGAATCTCGAAGTCGAGTTCCTTCTTCAACTCGCTCACCACTTGCACCGATCTCAGCGAGTTACCGCCCAACGCGTAGAAGTCGTCGTCGGCCCCGACCCGCTGCACGCCGAGCACATGCTCGAAGGCTCGGGCGACCTCCTCTTCCAGCCATGAAGAGGGCTCCCTGAACTCGCCTACCGCGAGTACCGGCTCCGGCAGTCGCGCGCGGTCCAGCTTGCCCGATGCGGTGAGGGGCACCGTATCGAGGACCATCACGGTGGTGGGCACCATATATCCGGGCAGTCTGCTGGCCGCGTGCGCCAGCACCTCTTCGGTATCGACCGTGGCGCCCGCGGCGGGGACGACATAGCCGACGAGGTAGTCCACCGCCTTGGTGGTGGACACCGCGGCCACCGCCCGCGCGACGGTGGGGTGCTCGGCGAACACCGCCTCGATTTCCCCGAGTTCGATGCGTAGGCCGCGCAGTTTCACCTGGAAGTCGGTGCGGCCCAGGTATTCCAGCTCACCGGTGCGCCGCCAGCGCGCCAAGTCGCCGGTGCGGTACATACGACGGCCGACTGCGTGTGGGTCGGGCACGAACCGTTCCGCCGTCAGGCCCGCACGCGCGTGGTAACCGCGCGCGATCTGGGCGCCAGCCAGGTACAGCTCACCCGCCACGCCCGGCGGTACCGGTCGCAGCCGGGAGTCGAGTACGTATGCTCGCGCGTTCCATACCGGTGTGCCCATCGGCATGCTCCCGCTGTCGGCCGCGCGCACCTGATGCGCCGTCGCGTGCAGGGTGAACTCGGTCGGGCCGTACAGATTCTGCAAGTCGGTCTCGGGCAGCACCGCCCGCGCCGCGGCCGCCACTTCCGCGCCGAACGCCTCGCCGCCCACGAGCAGCGCCCGCAATGAGTCCAGTGAATCTGTCGGCGCGGCGTCCGCGAACACCGCCAGCATCGACGGAACGAACGAGGTGATCGTGATCTTCTGCGCGGCAATGGTTTCGGCGAGATAGGCCGGATCGGTATGTCCGTCGGGCCGGGCGATCACCAGCCGGGCGCCCACCGCGAGGGGCGCGAAGATTTCCCACACCGAAACGTCGAACGTGGCGGGGGTCTTCTGCAACACCACATCGGCCGGTGTCAGCGCGTATGTCCCACTGACCCAGCGCAACTGGTTCATCACCGAATAATGCTGTACGGCTACGCCTTTCGGCCGTCCCGTCGATCCGGAGGTGAACATCACGTACGCGATGTTGTCCGGCCGCAACGGTGCGATCCGATCCTTGTCGGTGACGGGGGCGTCGTCGAATCCGGACAACTCCAGACCATCGAGGGACGACAGCACGACCGCCGCATCGGCGGTCTCCAGCATGTACTCGATGCGCTCGGCCGGGTGGTCAGGATCGATCGGTACGTACCCGCCGCCCGCGGCGTGTACCGCGTACATCGCGGTGACCTGGTCCAACGATCGCCGCATCGGTAGCGCCACCAACGACTCCGGACCAACCCCTCGGGAGATCAACCATCGTGCCAGCCGGTATACGCGCGACGCGAACGCCGCGTAGGTCAGCGACTCGTCACCGAATATCACCGCGGGACGGTCCGCGTGCTCCTGCGCCGAGCGGGCGAAGGCCGAGGCGAGTGTCTCATTCGGAACGAGCGCGTGATCGGTCGAGTTCCACCGCACCAGAACGGTTTCCCGTTCGGCGGCATCGAGCAGGTCCACGTCGTGGACGGGTTGCTCGGGGTTTGTCACCAGTGCGTCGAGCAGCCGCAGCAGACGATCGATGAACGTGGTCACAGTGACCTGGTCGAAGAGATCGGTCGCGTAGGTCACCGCACCGGTCATGCCCGCTGGGGCGCCGGTGTTGTCGTAGGTATCCGATACCGTGACTTGCAGGTCGAACAGTGAGGTACCGGTATCGGCTTCGAGGGCCGACATGGACAGCCCTGGCAACTCGAGGTCGGTCGTAGCGAGATTCTGGAACGCCAGCAGCACCTGGAACAAGGGGTGGTGGGCGTGGGATCGCACCGGGTTCAGCTCCTGCACCAGCCGTTCGAACGGCACGTCCGCGTGCCCGAACGCGGCCAGATCGGTCCCCCGCGCCTGCTCGAGCAGCTGTGTGAACGACATCCCCGCGCTCAACCGTGTCCGCAGCACGAGGGTGTTGACGAACATGCCGACCAGATCGTCGAGTTCGGGCTCGCCGCGGCCCGCGTAGGGAGTGCCGATCGCGATGTCGTCGGTGTCGGCCAGCCGAGCCAGCGTGGCAGCCAGTGCCGCGTGGAACACCATGAACAGCGTCGTATTGTGCGCTCGCGCGATCCGCTGCAATCCCGCGTGGAGATCGGCACCGACCGTCAGCGGCAGGCTCGCGCCCGCATAGGACTGCGTGGGCGGACGCGGCCGGTCGATCGGTAGTTCCAGCAGCGCGGGCAGGTCGGCCAACTGCGTCGTCCAGTAGTCGATCTGCGCTCGCAGCAATGATTCGGGGTCGTCCTCGGTTCCCAGCACTGCCTGCTGCCAGATCGAGTAATCCGCGTACTGCACCGTGAGCGGTGACCAGGCCGGCGCCTCGTCGTGCAGCCGGGCCGCGTACGCGACCATCATGTCCCGCGCGAGTGGGCCGAGCGACGACCCGTCGCCGCAGATGTGGTGCATCACGACGGCCAGAACCCACTCCTCGGGCCCGAGTTCGAACAGGCGTACCCGGAACGGCACCTCCACCGTCACATCGAACGGTGCCGCTACCAGTGCCGACACCGACTCTGCCAGTTCCGGCTCGGCGACCGGGGTCACGGCCAGCGGCGTGACCGCTTCGGCGGCGGGAAGAACAAGTTGCGCCGGCTCGCCCGCCACCTGCGGATACACGGTCCGGAGTACCTCGTGACGGGTGACGACGTCATCGATCGCCGCGTGCAGCGCATCGATATCCAGCTGCCCGGACAGGCGAAAGACGATCGGGATGCTGTAGGCGGGCGAGTCGGGCTCGAACCGGTTCAGGAACCACATCCGCTGCTGCGCGTACGACAATGGAATGCGCTGCGGGCGCGGCTGCGCGGTCAACGCCATCCGGGTGGTGTCGGTGTGGGATTCGGCGCGCGCGGCCAATTTTTCGACGGTCGACGCCTCGAAGATCATCGATACCGGGATATTCGTGTCGAGCGCGGCGCCGATCCGCGCGGCCACGCGGGTGGCGACCAGACTGTTGCCGCCCAGGTCGAAGAAGTCGTCGTCGGCGCCGACGGCGCCGCTGACGCCGAGCATCTCGGCGAACACACCGGCCACTATCTCCTCCACCGGCGATGCCGGGGCGCGGAATTGCTTGGCCGCGACGACGGGGGCAGGCAGCGCCTTGCGGTCGAGTTTTCCGTTCGGCGACAGGGGGATCTCATCGAGGACCATCACCGCGGCGGGCACCATATACGAGGGCAGCAGCTCGGCCAGCGCCGCGCGCAACTCCTCACCCGACACACTCGCCTGCGCTACCGGCACCACGTAGGACACCAACATCAACGGAGCGGCGCCCTCACGACGCGGCACCGTCACCGCGAACCCCACATCGGCACGCGCGCCGAGCACCGCATCGATCTCCCCGAGCTCGACCCGGAAACCGCGGATCTTCACCTGAAAATCGTTACGTCCCACGAACTCCAAAGCGCCACCGGCATTCCACCGCACCACATCGCCGGTGCGGTACACCCGGCGTCCCCGGTCCGCGAACGGGTGTGCCACGAACCGCGCCGCGGTCGTGCCCGCCCTGTTCAGGTACCCGCGCGCGAGCGCCGGGCCGGCCAGATACAACTCTCCGCTCACCCCTACCGGCACCGGCTGCATCCGGGTATCCAGCACCAAGGCTTGCATTCCCGGCAGCGGCGCGCCGATCGTCGACGGATCACCCGGTCGCAGCCGTTGCGTCGCCGTGGCGACCACCGTCGTCTCGGTCGGTCCGTACAACACCCGGAACTCCCTGACTCCGGCGATGTCGGTGCCTGCCCATCGGTTCACCAGGTCCGCCGGGACCTGCTCACCTCCGGACATCACTACCCGCAGGTCGTCCAGCCCCGCCGGATCCACCGAGGCCAGTGCGGCCGGGGTGACGAACGCGTGCGTGACCCGCTGCTCGCGGAGGAGTTCGGCCAGCTCTTTCCCGCCGACCATCCCCGCCCGCGCCACCACCAGCGCCGACCCGGAGCCGACCGCCAGCAGTATTTCCAGCAGGGAGGCGTCGAACGAGGGCGACGCGAAATGTAGTACCCGGGACGTGCGCTCGGGGTCGGCGCGCTGCGCCGTGAGGTAATCGGCCAGGCCGGAATGTGTGACAGCGACACCCTTCGGCACTCCGGTGGATCCGGAAGTGAAGACCAACCAGGCCACATTCGAGGTCCGCAGTGGCCGTAGCCGCTCCCCTTGCTCGACCGTTCCCCCGTCCAGCGCGTCGATTCGCGCGGCTACGTCGGTGTCGTCGAGCACGATCCAGTCCACCGAACCGGGCAACGCGGCGCGCGCGGACGACACCGTCACACCCAGCGCCGCATCCGAATCCGACACCATCTGCTCGATCCGCGCCTCGGGATAGCCAGGATCCACCGGTACGTATACCGCGCCCGATTTCACCACCGCCCACCACGCGATGACGGATTCCACCGATCGCTCGAGCACCACCACGACCGCACTCTCCGGTGCGGCCCCGAAGTGGATCAGCAACCGCGCCAGCCGATTCGACCGTTCGTCGAGCTCGGTGTACGACAACTCCGTATCCCCCGACACCACGGCCACACCCTCGCCGTTGTCCCGCACCGCCGCGGCAAGCACCTCCGGCAACAGCACCGGTGACGCCGCGGCGTGCGAACCCACCCGCGACAGCAACTCCGTGCGTTCGCCGGTGTCCAACCAGTCGATATCCCCGACCGCTACCGACGGATCATCGGCGACCGCTTCCAGGACCCGCGTGAATCGCCGGACGAACCCCGCGACCGTTGCTTCGTCGAACAGATCCCGCGCGAACATCATCATGCCCGAGATGCCTTGCGTAACACCCGCTTTCGCATACGAATCGGAAAGTACGAGTTGCAGGTCGAACTGGCAGATTCCGGTATCCAGATCCGTCTGCGACACCGCGACGTCGGGCAGCACGACCTCGACCGTCGACAGATTCTGGAACGCCAGCGCGACCTGGAACAGGGGATGCTGCGCCGTTGATCGCTGCGGATTCAGTTCCTCCACGACCCGCTCGAACGGCACATCGGCATGTTCGAACGCCTGCAGGTCCGTCTCCCGAATCCGTTTGAGCAGATCCGCGAATGACTCTGCCCCGTCTACCGGAGTCCGCAACGCCAGCGTGTTCACGAACATGCCCACCAGCGCATCCAGACCCGGTTCACCCCGGCCCGCGACCGGGGTTCCGATGACCACGTCATCGGTGGCGCTCAACCGCCCCAGTGTCACAGCCAGTGCGGCATGTACCACCATGAACAGCGACGCTCCCCGCGATCGTGCCAGCGCCAGTAGTCGACCGTGCAGCCTCGCCTCGATCTCCACCGGCACTCGACCGCCCGCCAACGACGCCGCTGCCGGGCGGGCCCGGTCGGCGGGCAGATCCAGTCGATCCGGCGCGTCGGCCAGCGTCGAGCGCCAGAACGCCAACTGCGCGTGCATCAACGAAGCCGGATCATCCGCCGCCCCCAGCACCTGCCGCTGCCACAATGCGAAATCCGCGTACTGCACCGGCAGGGGCTCCCATACCGGCGCGTGTCCCGCCAACCGCGCCGCGTAGGCCGCCATCACATCACGAGCCAGCGGCCCCATGGACTGTCCATCACCGGCGATGTGATGGACCACCAGCACCAGCATGAACTGTCCGATACCGCCGTCGGCCTCCTGGCCGACCTCGAACAATCCCACGCGCATCGGCACCTGCGCGGTCACGTCGAACCCGCGTTGCACGAACTCGCCCACCACATCCCGGACCGAACTCGCCCGCACTCGCATCGACTCCACCGCGACCTCGGGATCGTCCAGAACCAGCTGTCGCGGCTCACCGGCGGTCTCCGGATAAATCGTGCGCAACACCTCGTGACGCCCGATCACATCCCCGAGCGCCGCCTCCATGGCCGCGGTGTCCAAGTGCCCGGACAACCGCAGCATCACCGGAATGTTGTACGCCGCCGACTCCGGTTCCAGTCGGTTCAGGAACCACATCCGTTGCTGCGCCAGTGACAGCGGCACCGGCTCGGGGCGCGCCGCCGCTGTCAGAGGCACCCGGCCCCCGCCGCTGAGTGACCCGGCGAGTTCCGCCAACCCCGCAACGGTCGGCGCCTCGAACAACGACCGCACCGGCACCAGGACATCAAGGGCCGCACCCACTCGCGCCACCACCAGCGACGCACGCAACGAGTCACCGCCCAGCATGAAGAAGTCGTCGTCGACCCCGACCCGGTCGACGTCGAGTACCTGCTCGAATGCCGTCGCCACGACCGCCTCCACCCACGACGACGGCGCCGTGAACGCTCGCATGGCGAAAACCGGCTCCGGCAATCGCTCGCGATCCAATTTCCCATTCGGGGTCAGCGGGACCTCGTCGAGCACCACCACCGCGGCAGGCACCATGTAGGCGGGCAGTACCTCGGTCAGCGACGCGCGCAACTCCTCGCCCGTCAGCGTCGTCCCCGCCGACGGCACCACATAGGACACCAGCATCACCGGTCGCCGGTCGTCGCTGCGCGGGACGGTGACAACGAATGCCACGTCCGCACGCGCTCCGAGCGCCGCGTCGATCTCACTCAACTCGACCCTGGTGCCGCGCACCTTCACCTGAAAATCGTTGCGCCCCAGGAATTCCAGCTGGTCGTGCGCATTCCGCCGCACAATATCGCCGGTCCGGTACATGCGGCGTCCCTTTTCCCCGAACGGGCATGCCACGAACCGCGCCGCACTCAACCCCGACTTGGCGATATACCCCTCGGCCAGGCCCGGTCCGAACAGGTACAGCTCTCCCGCCACACCCAGCGGTACCGGCCGCAACCAGGTATCGAGGACCGCCGCGGCGACGGAGCCGACCGGTCTGCCGATCGTGATCGCGGCGCCGGGGGTCAGCGCTTCACTCGCGGTAGCCCAGATCGTGCATTCGGTCGGCCCGTAGAGGTTGACCATGGTGCGATCCGGCGCCCACTGATCGACCAGTTCCGGCCCGACCTGTTCACCGGCCGTCGCCAGCACCCGCAGTTCGTCGAGGCCGTCCCGCGGAACTGTCGCCAGCGCCGACGGCGTCAATACCGCATGTGAGACGTGTTCGCGCCGCATCAGATCCGCCAGATCGCGGCCGCCGTAGACATCCGGTGGCGCGACGACCAACCTGCCGCCCGAGCCGTGCGCCATCAACAGTTCGAACACCGAGGCGTCGAAGCTGAGTGAGGCGACCTGCAATACCGTCGAGGTGCGGTCGACGCCGAGGATGCGGCGTTGCGCCGCAACGACATCGGCGAGGCCACGATGGCTGACAAGCACCCCCTTGGGCGTTCCCGTCGACCCGGAGGTGTAGATCACATACGCTGTGCGATCCGTCCGAATCGGTCCGCCGCGTTCGGCATCGGTGATCGGCGCGGCAGCAGCCGAGTCCACGATTCGACAGGTCTCGTCGTCGTCGACGATCAGCCAGTCGACGACATCGGGCAGATACTTCTCGGAGCCGGTATCGGTCAGCCCGAGTGAGGCGTTCGAATCCGCCAGTAGGAATTCGATTCGCTCGGGCGGGAGCTTCGGGTCGATCGGCATGAACGCGACGCCCGCTTTCGCGGCAGCCCATATCGTGACGATCGCGTCGAGGGATCGCGGGAGCGCGCAGGCGAGCACGGCACGTGCCCGACCCGCCCGCCGCAGCAGAACCCTGGCCAGACGATTGGATCGCTCGTCGAGCTGCCGGTAGGTCATGGTGGTCCCGCCGTATGTCGCCGCGGGCGCGTCGGGTTCGCGGGCAACCGAGGCCACGAGGATGTCGTGCAATGGGACCGGGCTGACATGCTCGTCATCCGGAGTGGGCCAGGACGGACCCGGTTCGTCGTTCAGCGCGATCGCGCCGAGCCGACAGGCCGCGTCCCCGGCGATCCGACACAACAACTCGACGAAGCGGTCGAGGATTTCGCGCGCCCGCGCCGGCTCGAATTCGTCCTCGAAGTATCGCAGGGTGATCTGCAGTCCCTGCGCGCCGCCGCGCTCGGCGTGCTGTGGTGCGACGACCAAGCTCAGCGGATACGGGGTGGCGTCGATACCGGTGATGTCATCGACGCGCAGGCCCGCCGAATCGACGAGTTGTTGCAGCGCGGACCGGTCGAGCGGGAATGACTGGAAAGCGAGCGCGGTGTCGAAGAGGGCGGATACTCCGGCGCTGCGGTGGATGTCCGGTAGACCGACGTAATGGTGATCCAGCATGCGGGCGTGCTCTGCCTGAATGCGGATCAGCAACTGCCGCAACGAAAGAGTGGGTTCGAGCCGAACGCGGACGGGGATCGTATTCAGGAACATGCCGAGCGTCTGGTCCACCATCGGCAACTGCGGTGGCCGGCCCGACACGGCGGAGCCGAAGATCACCTCGGTCTCACCGGTCAGTACGCGCAGATTCATGGCCCAGGCCGCGGCGATGGCCGTATTGACGGTGACGGCGGCCTCCGCCGCCACCGCGCGAAGTTCCCCGAACCGGTCCGCGGAAAGCTGCGCGCTGACCGCGGCGGCCGACGTGGAACCGGCCGCACCCGCTGCACGGGCGACAAGGGTAGGTGAATCCACATCCGAATAGGCTTGCGCCCATGCTGCTTTGGACGCGGCGAGATCCTGCTGACGTAGCCAGACCAGGTAGTCACGGTAGGAGGGAGCAGGTCCGACGGCCTCGATACGAGACGGTGATCCGTAGTACTCGAGCAGTTCTCGCATCAGCAGCGGCATCGACCAGCCGTCCAGGATCACGTGGTGATTCGTGACGAGTAGCCGGAAAGCGCCCGAATCGACATGGATCAGCGTGAATCGAATCAGCGGAGGGGCGGACAGGTCGAAACCTGCCGCCGCGTCCGCCGCGGCGATAGCGCCGATGTCGGCCCTGGATTCCGGATCGTCGCCGTCGGCGAGATCGACCTCCCGGAAACGAACGTCGGCGTGGCTCAGCACGATCTGGCACGGCCCCGCGGTCGTTTCCGCGAACGCTGCACGCAGGATGTCGTGGCGGTCGACCAGCGCCTGCGCGGCACGCCGCAGGCGTTCGCTGTCGACCTCGCCGGAAAATCCGATCATCGTCTGGACGGTGTAATTGTCCAGGGTGTCCGGGTTGAACATCGAGTGGAAGTGGATACCGGATTGCATCGGCGACAGGGGCCACACGTCGGACAGGGCGTGATACTGCCGCTCGAGTCGCTCGATGTCCTGTTGTGTGAGGCCGACGAGCGGGAAATCCGAAGGCCGGTACGCGCGTCCCTCCTCGCGGTGGACCGCGTGGCGTCCGGGCGCTTCCTCGATCGCCACGGGGGCCGGATCGCCGCGCGCTATCGCGGCGAGGGCGGCAACCGTCTTGCCCTCGAACACGTTTCGCGGGGTGATGATCAACCCGGCCGATCTCGCCAGGGCCACAAGGCGCATCGAGACGATGCTGTCGCCGCCGAGGGTGAAGAAGTTGCTTTCCGCCGAGACGCTGTCGACATGCAGCACATCGGCGAACAGTTGCGCCATGATCTTTTCCGCGGGCGTGGACGGCGGTCTACCACCGACCGCCTCCGATTCGAACGCGCGCTCCCGCAGGGCATTCCGATCGATCTTGCCCGTGGCGGTGAGCGGCATCGAGTCGAGTTCCACGATCGCCGTTGGATTCATGTAGTAGGTCAGCGTGTTCGCGAGATCATCGTGTAGTGCCTGCACATCCAGAGCGACACCCGGCGCGGAGACGACATAGGACACCAGCACGGGCTGGCCTGCGGGCCCCTTCTGCGCGACGGTGGCGACCCTGGAGACAGCGGCGTGCCGCGTCAGATGGACATCGATGTCCCCGGGTTCGATCCGCAGCCCGTGGATCTTGACCTGTTGATCGTTGCGTCCCAGGTAATCCAGCTCCAAACCGCTGCGACCCCGCACCCAGCGCACGGAATCACCGGTGCGATAGATCCGTGCACCGTGGGCGGATTCCGGGTCCGCGACGAAGCGGGACGCGGTCGCGCCCGGTCGATCGAAGTAGCCTCGCGCGAGTCCGGGGCCTCCGATATAGAGTTCGCCCGCGACCCCGACCGGCACGGGGCGCAGCCACATATCGAGAACCGTCACGGACACACCTCGGATCGGTCCACCGATCGACACGGGTTCACCGGGCCTCATGGCACCGGAGCCTGTTGCCCAGATCGTGCATTCCGTCGGCCCGTAATGATTCATCAGCCGGTGCCCCGGGCCCCACCGGTTCACGGTGTCCGATCCGGTCGCTTCACCGACGACCGCCACCGATTCGAGGGACGGAAGCCCGGACGGGTCCATCGTATTCAGTACCGACGGGGTGATGATCGCGTGTGAAACCTTCTCCGACCGTATCAATTCCGCGAGATCGCTACCGCCGTACACGTGCGGTGGCGCCACCACGAGGCACGCGCCGCTGCTGTGTGCCAACAGCAACTCGGACAGGCAGGCGTCGAACCCCGGTGAGGCGACCTGCAACACCGCCGAGTCCGTATCGGCACCGAAGGATTCGGCTTGCGCGGCGACAAGGTCGGCAAGACCTCGATGGCTGAGTTGGACTGCCTTCGGCTTGCCGGTCGATCCGGACGTATAGATCACATACGCCGCGTTGTCGGCCCGCAGCCTTCCCGCCGTGGCCGGGTCGCCGCTCACGCGAGGCGGATCTTCCTCGGCGTCCAGAACCACCCAGTCGACCGTATCCGGAAGGCGTGATGCGACAGCGCTGGTCGTCACTCCCCGCTCGGTCCGCGAGTCCGACAGCAACTCCGCGATCCGCTCGGTGGGATTGCCGGGATCCAGTGGGACGAAAGCGGCTCCCGTCCTTGCCACCGCCCAGATCGCCACGACGAGTTCGATCGAACGGGGCATGGCCAATGCGACGAACGATTCGGGGCGCGCACCCCGGTCGATCAGCAGGCCCGCGAGCCTGTCCGCGCGCAATTCGAGCTCACGATAGGTCAGCGTGGTGTCACCGCAGCGGACAGCCGTCGCGTCCGGATACCGGCGCGCTGTTCGCGACAGGATCTGGCGCAGCGTGAGCTCCGCGGTCGGTGGCTCGCTGGTGACCGACAGTAGTTCGGCGCGTTCGGATTCCCAGCACGAGGAGATCGCGGCGACCTTTTCAGTCGGATCGGTTACGATCTGCCGCAGGATCAGTTCGAATCGTTCGAGCAGCGTGCGGGCATTCCGCGGGCCGAGCCGGTCGGTGGAGAATCTCAAGGTCACCGTGTAGGCGCCTGGCTCGCCGGTGTCGGATCGTCCGTCACGACTCGACCGCGGCGGGGTCACCTGCAGACTCAGCGGATACGGCGTGGCATCGTGGGCGTCGATATCGACAAGACGCAAACCGGCGTCGCCGAGAGTGTGTGCCAGCCCCTCCCGATCGAGAGGGTAGGACTCGAGCACGGTCACCGTATCGAACATATCGGCGATCCCGGTCGCCCGTTGGAGCTCGGCCAGCCCGATGTGCCGGTGATCCAGCATCGCGGCCTGCTCGGCTTGCACTCGAACGAGTAGGTCGGCCACGGACTCGTTGGGGTCGAGCCGCACTCGTACGGGCAGTGTGTTGATGAACAGGCCGACCATGCGCTCCACATCCGGGATCTGCGGCGGGCGGTGCGACACCGTGTTTCCGAACACCACATCCGATCGCCCGGTCAGCACCGTGAGCAGCAAAGCCCACGCCACCTGCACGGCCGTATTGGCGGTGACGTTATGGGAGCGGCCGAGGCCGAGAACCGCGGCGGTGGTGGCGGCGTCGAGGTTCAGGCCGACTTCGTCGTTGCGCGCGGTGACAGTTCGATCCGGCTTGCCGGTGACCCGCGTCGGGCTCTCGATACCGGCGAGCATCTGCCGCCACGCGGCGGTCGCGGCATCACGATCCTGCGCGTGCAGCCACTGCAGATAGTCTCGGTAGGACCGAGGGGGCGCGAGTTCGGCCGTGTCGCCATCGGATATGTACAACGTGAGCAACTCGTGGATCAGCAAGGGCATCGACCAGCCGTCCAGCACGATGTGATGGTTGGTGACGAGCAGCTGGAACTCCTCGGCACCGACGCGGATGAGGTGGAAACGCACCATCGGCGGACGAGCCGGATCGAACGGCGCCGACGCCGCCGTCGCGAGTCGTCGGAGTTCGCGCTCGCGATCACCGGCCTCGCGGATATCGCTGATATCCGACTGACGCCATTCGACCCGGCTGTCGCGCAGCACGATCTGGCGTGGCCCGTCGGCACTCTCGACGAACGCGGTCCGGAGGCTGTCGTGCCGGTCGATGAGCGCCTGCGCGGCCTGCCGCATCCGTTCGGCGTGTACCTTCCCGGCCAGCGTCAGCGCTACCTGCACGATGTAGCCATCGACGCTGTCACCGTCGTAGATGGCGTGGAACAGCAGTCCGGACTGCAACGTGGTCAACGGCCACACATCGGTCATCGACGGGTATTCGCGCAGCCAGTGGTCGATATCTTCCTGGGACGCCGCGACGAGCGGGAAGTCGGAGGCGGTGAAGCCGCCCGCGGTTTCGGAGCGGACGTGTTCGGTGAACGCCCGCAGCGCCTGTACCCACAGGCCGGCGAGTTCGTCGACCTCGGCGGCGCTCAACACCTGTGCGGCGAACTCCCATGTCGCGTCGAGTTCGAGCCCGTCGGGGCCAGGCACGGCGATCGCATTGAGATCGAGCACGGCGGGCAGCGCCATCCGCGGATCGCTCGTCCCGGTCAGGGCGGTGAATTCGGTAGTCGGTGTCCACGCGCCCGACTGTTCGCCGGCGCCCACCCGCCCCAGATAGTTGACGCTGATCTGGGGTTCGGGCGAACTTTCGAGCTCGTTACGACCGCGGGGGTCGAGGAAGCGCAGCATTCCGTAGCCGATGCCGTTGTCGGGCACCGCACGTAGCTGGTCCTTCACCTGCTTTATCGCACGTCCCGCGGCCGCACCGCCCGCGAACGCCTCGTCGAGATCGACGGCCCGCAGTTCGAGCCGGACCGGGAACCGTGTGGTGAACCAGCCAACGGTCGCGCTGAGATCGGCGCCCGGCACAGCCCGTTCCTCGCGCCCATGGCCCTCCAGCCAGATCAATTCCCCGTCGGCCACCGTGCCGCGCCCGCGTCGCCACTGCGCCAGCGCCAGCGCCAGCGCCGCGAGCAGCGGGTCATTGGCGCTGCCGTGAAAGCGAGCCGGAATGGTGGTGAGAACCGCCTCGGTGACATCTGCCGGGATACGCGTCCGGATCCGGCCCGCCGTGGCCGCGACGTCACGATTCGGGTCCAGATTCCGCGCCCCGAGTAGCTGATCGCCCCGCGCGAGAACTTCTTTCCACACGTCGAGCTCCGCCGAACGCTTGCCCGGTGCCTGCTCGACCAGGCCGTGAGCCCAGCGCCGGAACGAGGTCGTGCCCGATGCGAAGCGCGGTTCGCCGCCGTCGCGAATCTGCTGCCAGGCCTGCGCGAGGTCGGTGAGGATGATCCGCCACGACACCGCGTCGACAGCGAGATGGTGGATGACCAGCCACATCAGGTCACGGCTCGCGTCGTCGTGATCTTCCATCCAGACGAGTTGAACGAGTGTGCCGCTGCCGGGGTCCAATCGATCCGCGGCCGCTTGCAGATGCCTGTCGACTTCCGCGGCGTCGCGTCGATCGAGCCGGACGTGGGCGATCGCCGTGGCGGCGTCGACCGTTCCCGGCTCGACTACATCGACGGACCGATCCTCCGACTCGCCGCCGCGCAACACCGCGCGCAGCACATCGTGGTGGTCGAGCAGGGATTGCAGCGCGCGCACGAGCCCCGCTCGATCGATGTCGCCCGGAAGCTGTACGAGCACGGCTTGCGCGAACCGATCGAAATGCCCTCGCCCGAGCATCGCGTGCATGATCGGCGTCAGCGGCATGGGTCCGACGCCGCCACCGGGTAACTCGACCAGCCGGGGTTCATCGCCGACTTCCGTCGCCGTGGCGGCCAGACCCGCGACGGTCTTGTACTCGAACACATCCTGCGTCGTGAAAGCCAAGCCAACGGCCTTGGCCCGCGTCACCAATTGAATCGACAGTATGCTGTCGCCGCCGAGGGCGAAGAAGCTGTCGTCCGCCCCGACCTGTCGCACGCCGAGGACCTCGGCGAACAGCTTCGCCATCACGGTTTCCCTCGGTGTGGCCGGCGGCCGACCGGCCGGTGCGGTCCCGAAAGCCGGTTCGGGTAGTGCGCTGCGATCGAGCTTGCCGAACGCGTTCACCGGGAGGCTGTCCAGTGGCAGGATCACCGCCGGGACCATATGCGGCGGCAGGGACTCGCGGGCGAAACGCTCGAGTTCGATCGGATCGACCCGACGATCGTGCACCGGGACGACATAGGACGCCAAGACGGTCGCGCCCGCGTTGTTGCGCACCGGCACCGTCACGGACATGTCCACGTCCTGGTGTGCGGTGAATGCCGCGTCGATCTCGCCCGGCTCGATCCGGTACCCGCGAATCTTCACCTGGAAGTCGCTGCGGCCCATCAGCTCCAGCGTCAGCGCCGAGTCCTCGCCCGCCCAGCGCGCGATGTCACCGGTCCGGTACATCCGCTCACCAGCAACGCCGCATGGATCGGCGACGAACCGGGCCGCGGTCTGGCCGACCAGGTGACTGTAGCCTCGCGCCAAGCCGGGCCCGGCCAGATACAACTCACCCGCGGTGCCCTTCGGCACCGGTTGCAGGGTGGGGTCGAGAATCATGGCCGATACCCCACGTATGGGGCCGCCGACCGTGAGATCACCGCCGGGTCTCAGCACGGCGCCCGCGGCGGTCACCGTGGTTTCGGTCGGCCCGTATTCGTTGTGCATGGAACAGGTCTGCGCCCACCGCTCGATGATGTGCGGTGGACACACGTCGCCGCCGACCACCACCGCGCGCAAGTCGGTCAGCCGACTCGGATCCACGGTTGCCAGCATCGCGGGCGTCAGCGTCAGGTGGGTCACGCCTTCATCGGCGAGTAATTGGGTGAGCCGTTCACCGCCGATCACCTCGGGAGGCACGATCACCAGCGTGGATCCGTTCGCGAAGCACGTCAGGAACTGTTCCAGTGAAGCGTCGAAGCTGGGCGAGAGCGCATAGGACACCCGCGACGTCGTGTCGATTTCGTAGGCTTCGCTGCGATCGGCGATGAGATTCGCGATTCCGGCCTGGGTGACCTGGACACCTTTCGGCAATCCGGTCGATCCCGACGTGTAGGTCATATACGCGAGGTTGGACGCTCGCAGTGGACGGATCCGCTCCTCGTCGCGAATCGGCCCGCCCGCGGCGTCGTCGCATATCTGTCGGGTCGCGGCGTCATCGAGAACTACCTGGCGCACCGCCTCGGGGAGCCGTCCACGATGGGCGCCGATGGTGATCCCCACTCGTGCGCCGCTGTCGGCGATCATGTGCTCGATCCGCTTCGGCGGATACTCCGGGTCCACCTGCACGATCGCGGCCCCACACTTCGCGACCGCCCACGCCGCGGTGATCGACTCGACCGAGCGTCGGAGCACGATCGCTACCGCCTCGTCCGGACCACACCCCAGAGCTATCAGCTGTCGCGACAGCTGGGAGGATCTGACGTCCAGCTCGCCATATGTCACCGTCTGCCCGGCCGAGGCGATCGCACTCGCCTCAGGATCGCGGTGTGCGCTGTCGGCCAAGATGTCCGGTAGCAGTCGTGTTCCGATGCCGCGCGGCCCTCGCACGGGCAGCAGCGCGGACCGCTCCTTCGCCTCGAGCAAAGGCAGTCTGCTGACCTGATTCTCGGTCCCGCCTGCGAGGAACTCGTGCAGGAACATCAGGAATCGTTTGTGGTGACCGGCAAGTTCCGCCGGACTGTACACATTCGGATTCCCTTGGAAGTCGATGTGTGTGCTGCTCTTGCCGGCTCCCGGGTAGATGTTGACAAACAGGTCAGCCGTAGGACCTGACGTCAGGACATTCAGGCGCCCTGTCGTATCACCGAGCACAACCTCGTTCTCGATCATCATGAGGTTCACGGCAGGCCCGAAGGACGCCGCCTCGTCGCGCGCGATCCCCATATCGTGGAATATGTCCTCTTGGCGGTAGCGCTGTCGCCGAAGCGCACTCGTCAACTCGCTTTGAGCGGCGGCGATCACTTCACCGACGCTGCGTGCTGCGACCCGCACTCGCAGCGGCACCACATTCGCCACCATTCCGCCCGACCGTCGCAGCACAGCGGAGTGCCGACCCGAAACCGGCAGACTCAGCAGCACTTCATCGCTTCCGGTCATGCGGGCGAGATAGGCCGCGAACGCCGCGACAATGATCGGAGCTACGCTCGTGCCGCGCTCCAGCACGACGTTGTCCAGCAGCTGCGCGGTGTCGTCCGGCAACGGGGCGCTGACGAGCGCCGGGTGAATGGTCGGCTTGCTCACTCGACCGGCCAGGCTGACGACCGGCGGCGCGCCGGCCAGGTGCTCCGTCCAGTATTTGCGGTCGTTGTCGAAACGCGCGGAACCCCGGTAGGCCAGGTCCTGCTCGATGATGTCGCCCAGGTCGTTCGCCGTCGACGGCGGGGCGTTTTCGCCGTTCACCCAAGCGTTGTACAACTCGAGCACTCGGTGCAGCATCGTTACCGCAGCGTATCCATCCAGGGCAATATGGTGAGCACGCTGATACCACAGGAAGTGATCCGAGCCCACCTGGAACACCACACTCCGCATGAGGTGGTCGTTCAGCAAGTCCAGCGGGGTCGAATAGTCCTGAACCATCAGCCGATGCGCGGTCGCGACAGGATCGGCATACCGGCGCAAGTCCATGACCGACGCCGGAGAGCCGTCTGTTTCGTCGACGAACTGGCGTGGTTCGCCGTCGACTTCGACCAGGTGCAGGTACCCGCACCCGAATTCGAGACCGGCGGCCTTACATGCCTCGATGAGCAATTCTGGTTTCAGTTCACCGACGATCTCGACGTATTGGGCCACAGATATCGGCGATGCCCCCGCGAGATGCTGCGCGAACCAGATGCCCCGCTGTGCCGCGGACAGCCGGAGAACATCGGAGGCTGGAAGGTGTGCGGATCCATTGCCGTTGTTGCGCGCGCCGGAGCCGTTACCGGAAATCAGATGACCGGCGAACTCGGATGAGCCGACCTGCGATGGAATAAACCGCCCCGAACCACTATCGAAGTTGCGCTGGGATGTGGTCACCTGACCTCCATGCATTCGTCATTTCAGAAGTCGACCGGCCTGTCGAGCCGCTTTTGAACCCACTGTCCGCGTATCATCACTCCTGCGTACGCGGCGAACTTCATTCGAAAGGCTCCATATGCCGTCCGGACGAGTCATCACTTCCTGAAGACGCGTCGGCGGGCGATCGGCGCTGCGCGGACCAGGGCTTCTAAACAACCAGACCAGCTCGAACCGCAGTCGGGTTCAGCGAGCAGAGAGCCGATATCGTTACAATTCATGGGTTGCACCGCTTAGGCCTGAGACGTAGGGTGTGCTGCCAATTCATGTTTTCAATCGAACGACCTCACGGTCGTCGACTTTGCGCTACAGACGTCGCACCCCCGACAAACGAGAGGATTCTCCCGCCTTGCCGACCCGCGGCCGAAGACAATCCGACCGGCAGTCGCCGAAGCACGTTCGCGGTGTCGGCGACCAACTTGAAAGAGTAATCATAACGGGGCAGTACTCGGTTCGCAACGGCCATTAACGGCGCACAGTCCACGGTACTGGCGATATCGCGATTCACCCGCCCGGGATGGCCCGGCCGAGTTTCGGGATTCGCATTCCGTTGACAGTTCCTCGATTCGCGAGTAGGTTCGCGTCTGCAGGAAAGTTCGTTGCGTACCAGGGTGAAGACGGGGTGGACGCAACGCATCCGCCGAATAATACTCGCCGACGTCGAGAACGCTCACGTCGGCATCAGGGCATATCCCGGGGTGAGTAGCCTCCTGCGGACATGCGCGATGAGCGGAGCATTCGGCAGCAAAGACTCTGACGGGTATGGTCCGACTTAAATGGGTGACTGTTATGGTCTTCGAGAAGTCAGAATCTCGCGATCCGAAGCGCTATCTCTGGATTATGGGTTTGATTGCCCCGGGTTGCGCGCTTCTCCCGGCATTTCTGGTACAACACACTGGGCTGCATGTATTCTGGTGGATCGGTCCGATCATTGTCTTCCTGGTGATCCCGCTGCTCGACGTCACCATCGGCGACGATGGGAGCAATCCACGGGACGGAGACTATGAATCGTTATCCAACGATCGATACTACAGATGGTGCACCTACCTGTTCCTGCCGCTACAGTTCATCGGCCTGATCATCGCGGGATACATGTGGTCCGGTCCCGAACTCGATTTTCTCGACAAAGTAGGACTGGCCGTCACGCTCGGCGTCGTGTCGGGAGTCGGCATAAATGCCGCTCATGAACTCGGTCACCGCTCCGAACATCTCGAGCGCTGGCTGGCGAAAATCGCACTGGCACAATCCGGGTATGGACATTTCTTCGTCGAACACAATCGCGGCCATCACGTCCGCGTCGCCACGCCTGCGGATCCGGCCAGCGGAAGATTCGGTGAGACGCTCTGGCAATTCCTGCCGCGTAGCGCATTCGGGGGTTTCCGATCGGCGCTGACTCTGGAACGCGAACGTCTGTCTCGCAAAGGAAAGTCCTGGTTCAGCCCGGATAACCATCTCCTTCAAGCATGGTCGATGAGTGTCGCGTTATTCGGTACACTGATCCTGATCTTCGGCTACGCCGTCATTCCATTTCTCCTATTGCAGGCGCTGGTCGGAATCGCGTTGCTCGAGGCCGTGAACTACATCGAACACTATGGTCTGCTCCGCCCACGCCGCGCCGATGGTCGGTTCGCGCGATGCTCACCACGCGACAGCTGGAACAGCGATCGGCTTGTCACGAACGTATTCTTGTTCCACCTCCAACGACACAGCGACCACCACGCCAATCCCGGCCGTCGCTATCAGACTCTGCGTAGCTGCGAGCAGGCGCCGCAGCTCCCGGGCGGGTACGCCACCATGATCCTGCTGGCCGCCGTACCGCCACTGTGGCGCGCGGTCATGGACCACAGGGTGCTCGCGCACTACGGTGGCGACCTCACGCTGATCAACACCAAACCCGAAACCAAGCGTCACCAACTCATGCCACGCCTACGCTATCGGGTCACCGGCCTCGATCGGTCTCGACGCCGTCACCGATCGGTCACGACTTCGAGATCCCCATCGTAAGCACCGCACCTGTCGCGTCGGGCACGGGCGCGTGATCTGAGCAGGTCGGCCACGTCGGCGATCTGATCGAGGGTGAACCAGTCGGACGGGGCGGCTGCGACGCATGCTCCCGAAGAAGCCGCCGCCACTTCTGACGGTGGGCGGGACGGCGCACGCGTACAGCTCGATTGTTCGGTACCCATTGTCCGGACCGACCCCGGCTCCTGACCGTGCGATTACCATGTAGGTCGGCCCCGCGTAGGACAACCGCCCCTCGGCGACGCTCTTCGATGCGGCGCCTGGAGGGGCCATCGCGTCGCTCCTCGCGCCCGGACCGGAAACGCCGCGGCCCGACAACACCCCCGAAAAGGCACGTCATGACGATCCAGCACAGTCGATCCCGTTATGCCGTAACGGCATTCGTCGAACGCACCGAGTTCGCTCGCACAGGGGTCGTCGGACACCCCGACCGACGATGAGTTCGACACCCGGCCGCCTTCCCGGCTTGACCGCGGCCGAGAAGGAACTGGTCGACCAACTGCTGCGGGCCATCGATCTGTTGGGCCGGATGAATCCGTCCCGAGAACCGGGACGGATTCCGACCAGTGCGTACCGACACTCCGCGCAGGCACTGCTGGCCGCCGCCAGAAATATCAATGCCGCGATCGAGCACATGATCGACAGAGGCGAAACCGAACTGTTCGCACCCACCCTGACCAGAGCGATGACGCTGCTCGACGCGGAGAAACGCTCGGAGCGGGTGGTCATCCGGAACCGATTCGACGACAAGCAGACCTGATCTTCGACAGGTCCGAACCGACTGTCGGCCGAGCATGCCGCGAGCGGTTCAGCCGATAATTCACACCGAGGCCGTCACCGAACTCGACGACCTCCTCGCCGATCAACGGCGGGGTCCTCGGTGGAGGCCGACGCGGATATCGATCAGACGACTCGACTGCTGTGCGAAGCACGTGAGGCTCCGTACCAATCCGCAGAATCCACCGCGCTACGCATCCAGTTGGCGTACAACTGTCGCTGAGGGACGCGGAGTCGACTGCGACAGAACGATGACGTCGGTCTGTGATGATTTCGATAGTGTTGTGCCGCAATGCTTTTCGACAGCGCGATCCACATCGCTCGAAGAATTCTGCCGATGACGCTCAGCCCGGACAGGTAATCGGAGTTCGGGCCGAATCGACGTACTCACGGCACGGTAGGTGAATGACGACAACTGACAGCTACCCGAGGAAGCGAGAGTCATGAGGATGATCTGCTTGCATCAGGTCGACGCATTTACGAATGTATTGTTCGGCGGCAACCCCGCGGGTGTCGTAACGAATGCCGACGCACTGACCGACCAGGAAATGGCGAAGATCGCACGCGAAATGAGTTGGTCCAAAACGGCATTCGTCCTGCGGCCATCGAAGGACGGTGCCGCCGTGCGACTGCGATTCTTCACGCCGGAAGCGGAAGTGAACTTCTGCGGGCACGCCACGATCGGCGCTCTGCACCAGCTCGCCCGATCGAACCGGTTGGGCCTCGGCGAGGCCGGCCGGAACATTGTCGCGGTCGAGACCAATGCGGGCGTGCTGGACATGGCGGTGACGAACAAGGACGAGAAGTCACGAGTCACCTTCACCGCTCCCGAGGTCGAGATGGTTCCATATCGGCTCCAGGGTGCGGATTTCGCCGCGGAGTTCGGCGTACCCGCCGAACTGTTGAAGCCGAACGGCACCATACTCATCGACCGCCTGCTCGACTACGTGTATATACCGGTAGTCTCACTGGACAAGCTCGGAACGCAGGCCTTCGATTTCTCGCGCATCCGTGAGCGTTCCGCCGCCGAGGGCATCGTCGTCTTCTGCTTCTTCGCCGTCGGCAGCGTCGACGAGAACGCCGACCTGCACGCACGCGGCCTTGCCCCCAATGTGGGAGTCGACGAAGACCCCTTCACCGGATCCATGCAATCCGGCCTGGTGCACGCGGCCAAGCACAACGGATATATCGGCGAATCCGTGCAGAACATCGTCACGGAGCAGGGGCATTTCATCGGCAGGCCGGGCTTCGCGGAGATCGAACATCACAGCGGGTCGGGCGCCGTGCTGGTCAGCGCGGAAGCGGTAAGCGTATTTTCGACCACGATCGAACTCTAGGTATTCCCTTGTGACACAGCGGGGGCCACCGTCCGGTTCCCACCGATAGACCGCAGGCGCATGATGGCACAATCGAAGTTCCGAGATAGGCAGCACGGTGACCAACACCTCTCGTTATCGCTCGACATCTGAACCGAGACAACCTGATAGATCTCTGCGAGGGTGGAACAGATATTGTCTGGCATCGGGAATTCTTTCCAGGGGAGAGTTGCAGGATCATACTCTCCGAAATCGAGCAAGCATATGAGGCCGCGCAGTATACGCTCGCCGACGATTGCGGAGTCTCGGCACATCGCTGGGCGAAGCGAGTGAATCCGATGAGGCGGCTATCCGGTGTCTGATGACCGCGCCGGATACGACGAGGCAGATTCGCGAGGAGATATTCGGACCGTTGCAGGCTTCCACCAATGTCGTCCGACTGCTGTGCGACGAATGGTGGCCGTCCGGGACGACGGTCGGACATATCAACGGTGAACCCATGCTCCCCAGCATCATTCGAAGGTGGCCGAGAGGCGGACACGCCAATCCGCATATCGATCAGCGCCTGCTGCCGCTCCTGGACTCCTTCGAATTGAAGCGTCGTATCGGCGTGAATGTGTACATCCAGACTCCGGAGGCCGGTGGCGAGATCGAATTCTGGGACCGCCGCTCGAACGAGGACAACTATGTGACTACCAAGCGTTCCGACTACAGCCTAGACCGGGAAGGGCTTGGTGAGCCGCATCTTTCCCTCCGCCCCTGCCAAGGCGACCTCATCATGTTCGACGCCGCACGCCTGCATGGTGTTCGTCGGGTGAGCGTCGGTTCACGAGTGACTTCGGCATGCTTTCTCGGTGTCCGATCCACCGCGGAACCGCTGATCGTCTTCGCGTGAGCCGGTAGTTTCGCCTGGGCCGCCCTCCACCGCGATTACCCATTCGATAGCGGTGGGCCCGGCCGTTCGGTCAGCCCACCGGCTTATCTGATGTGAGTCAACGAGGCTGCCCATGGCCAGTCGGGCTCAGGCTGTTTAATCCAGGTCGATGGCTGGCGGCGTGGCGCGTTCGTATTGTGCGTCCGATACTGGTTGTGATGCTGTCTCGTTGGATCGCGGCGCGCAGTATCTTGAGGGGGAGGACGAGGATGACTGCGGTATCGGATGCAGAGCCTGATCATGCGGGACAGCACGAGGGGCATCGGAGTGGTCGGCCGTGATCAGTGTTCTTGTCGCTGGTGTCGGAGTCTTGGGTACGATCTTCGGTGCTGCTCTCACCGCTACTATCACTGCAAGGGCGCAGGGGCATCAGCAACTCATGCTCGAGCGGCAGCAGGTGCGTCAAGAGTCGGTGCACCGCGATGACAAAGCGCGTGAGTTGCGTGTGGAGCATCTGCGTTGGCGTCGTGAGCGTCGCCAGGCGGCCTATCTCGATCTGCTGCAGGCGCTGAGCGCCGCAGACCATCTCAACCAGCAGTACTTCCACGAATTACGTGACTCCGCTGAGCCCGTCGCGGTAGCGGAAGGGCGATTGGCCGAAATTCGGCAACACTTCAAAACTGCAGAGCAGGTCGGGCACAGGGTGCTGCTGGAAGGTCCCGACCAAGTCGCTGATGCGGCGGAGAAGCTACTGGAACAACTGAGGTCGCTCATTCGGGAGGTCCGGACATTCGCTGAGGCGTACATAGCCAACTCCGGTGACCTTGAATCGTGTCGCACCACCGTCGAGGAGGGCGGGCGGCAATATCTTGCTGAACATCGCCAGTTTCTTCGTATCGCGCGGACCGCGTTGGACCAGATCATCGACACCAACTGAAGAGCTCATCCCCATTTGGATACCGCTCGCCTCGAGCACGCCGGTCGCATCCGGGCGGGTGGACGTAGCCGCACACCTGTGGCGGGAATGTGTCGGGCCGCCTCGCTAATCTGCCGGGATGGTCAGACCCGATTCGGCACTGCGCCGCCTGCTGCGTGAAACAGGAAAGCTGCTACAGCCGTATGGGTTCGACGGCTCCGAACCTACCTGGACACGGGTCGAACCGGGCGGTGTCGCGTCGGTCGGCCGCACCCGAGTCTCGCGCACCTGGACCGACGGACAGCAAATCCTCCGATTCGGTTTGCGCCTGAACGCCACGCCCACGCCGTGGTGGGAATTCGTCAACTGGCGCAACGCCCAGCTGGGTCTGCCGCCCGCGCCGCTGGAGATCGCCACCGGCCCCGACCTGATCGACGCGCACCCGCTGCCCACAGAGCTGACCGCGCCGTGGTCCCTGCGGCTCGATCCCGACCAACCCGGCGGGCACGTGTTGCAGACCGACATCGACGCCATCCGAGCCGAACTGCCCCGCCGGGTACACGCCTACGCGCGCCGGGCATTACAGCTGGTGCAGCAGGATCGGTATCTCGACGAACTACTGGCTCGACCCGACCCGTCGATCGGCGCACAGGAGGCGATCGTCGTCCTGCTCGCCGACCGCGGGCATGGACCGCAACTCGATGACGCCATACGCGATCTCCGGCAGTCCGCCGCGTCGGCCGACGTCATCACCTACGCCCGAGCCCGAGCCGCCGCGACCGCCTGAATTTCCCTACCCGGCGCCCCGCGTCTCGGCCGACGACAGGATCGGCGCGATGGCCTGCGATCCATTCGGACGAAGCAGCGATCTACTTCATGTAGGTGCGCACTGCGCCGTTGCGCCTGTCCACCGACGGATGGCGGTCGTGCTGTGGGGCGCGATCCTTGCGGTGTATCTCTGGTGACCCGATGGCGGCTGCCCGCCTAGAACTCGCTCATCACCTGTGAGGCGAGGAGTTCGAGGGACAGATCCGACGCGCGGTCGTGGGTGAACAGGATGACCTGCGAAAACCCCGTCGCCCGCAATTCTCGCAAACGTTCCACCACAACCGGCGCGGTGCCGATGAGCCCTCCCTCGGCCAGCCCGTACGCGGGTGCGCCGAAACGCCGTTCGGCCTTCGCCCTGACCTCCGCGACGGAGGCGTCGTCGGGGGCGATGGCCATCACGGCCTGCAATGACAATGTGATGGAAGCGGGGTCGCGGCCGATGTCGTCACAGTGCGACCGGAGTACGGCGAGTTTGTGTTCGAGGTCGCCGAGTGCGTAGGTCGGGATATTCCATATGTCGGCGTAGCGGGCCACCAGGGGCAGCGTGTATTTCTCGCCGACGCCGCCGATCACGATCGGGGGGCGGACCCGCGGGGCGGGAACGACGGCGACATCTCGGACGGCGTAATACGCGCCGGTGACGTCGATTCGCTGCTGGGTGAACGCCTGCGTGAGAATTTCCAGGGTTTCGGCCAGTCGCCCGGAGCGCTCGGCGAATGATCCCCACGGCAGTCCCGCCCGCTGGTGTTCCTCCGCGATGGAGCCGCTGCCGAGCCCGAGCGTGAAACGACCGGGGGCGATCTCCGCGAGGGTTTTCACCATCTGAGCCAGCAGCGCGGGATGACGGAATTGATTGCACAGCACCAGGTGCCCGATATGCAGCCGTTCCGTGTGGCTGAGTAGCGCGGTGGCCAGCGTCCACGCTTCCATCGACGGGAGCTCGGGGGCTCCGGGGCCGTACAGGTGGTCGTAGAGCCACAGCGAGCCGATACCGAGTTCTTCGCATCGCTGTGCGCGATGGAGCAGGTCCTGGTAGGAGAAACCGATCTGGGGCAGGTAGACGCCGATATCGAAATCCGTCATCGCCGTGCTCCCGCCCGCCGGATGGCGCGACGGGCGGAGGGCGGCGCGTCCTCGCCGCATCGGCCCGGTGATCGTCGGTCCGTCGAGTACATCGTCCTCACCTTCCTACCCTCACCAAAGCGGTAACCACCCTCCCGCCGTTATCGGAACTTCATTATCCTGATATGAGAACATCATTTCCATCAGTGATAAGATACTGACCATACGCCCGATTGTCGGGTTGGGGACACAGCGGAGTGAACCGATGGCAGAAGTATCGACCACGCGAACCCGGACAGCGGGGCACGGTACTACCGGCGCTGCCGACTATCGGTTGCCGACGACAGATCGCTCCCGGATCGAATGGTGAAGACGTTGCATGGTTCCTCACCACTGAAACCGGCGATCGCGGATCCGTTCGCCGAGCCGGAACAGTACTTTCCCTCCTCGGAACTGCTTTCGGCCATCAGCGGCCGGTGCACGGCGCACCATCCGATCACCCGCTGGTGCGTGGATCTCGTCGATATCCACACCGCCTCGGAGGGGATCGAGGATCGGCACTCGGCCAAACGTCGCGCCGACATCATCCGCGATATCGATATGTGGACCAATCACCATGTCCCCCAGCATCTGAACGGTTCGCGACTGCACACCGAGACCATCGGCGCCGTGATCGATAAGATCGCCAGGGCCTATACCCGCTTCCAGACCGAGATGTCACGGCACGCACCGGGCGACCCACGGGTGCACGGCGCGTGGCATTGCGTGGCCGAACTCGTCGTCGCCTATCGCGATCTGGCCGCCGAAGTCGTCCGGGGACAACGCCGCCTGCCGGATCGGTCGGCGGAGTAGGGATCACACCAGCGTTCCGGTGTCCGGCACGCGTTCGGCGGCGGCATCCGCGAGGTCGAGCGCATCGGGGCTGTCCTCGCCCCCGAGCGCACGTATCTGCGCCGCGAGCTCATCTCTCAATTGCCGCGGAACCGTGGCGAGATCTTTCTCGGTGGCGAGGACCGCGGCCAGGGCCCGTGGTAGATGCGAACTTTCCAGTACCGCGCCGGGCACCGCTTCCCGCACGGTCCGCAGGATCAACTCCACCGCGTCGAGCCTGCCCCACAGGTAGTCGTTCTCCCGGTAGGGCGCGTCCATGAACGCCCCGAAATGGTGCAGGGCGACGCCGTCGAGTTTGCGAGCCTTCAGCGGCCTGAGCGCACGCGCGCGCAGGGGGCTGAACTGGACAAGGGGAATCTGGCTGAATTGCGGGAGATCCGAGAGCGAGATCGTGGGGAACAGCAGCCCGTCCCACAACGGGAAGCCGAGATAGCGGCTGGCCAGCAGGACGCGATGGACCTCGTTCCAGCCCGCGGTCGCCCGCGCGAACGCCTCCCACAGCGGCTCACCGCCGTCACCGAGCCCGCCCCGGATCTTCGCGGCGAACACCTCGAAGAGCGTCGCGAACTCCTCGGCGTGGTCCCCGGCGAATTCTTCCGGCGCGAGGAATCTGTCACCGTCGAAGGCCGTGCCCTGCAACCGATCCGGGAGCAGGAAGCCGAGCGCACCCGATGCGCTCATATCCTCGATCGCCTTCGTTGGCGCCGCGAGGATCGCCTCGATCTGCGTCCAGGCCTGGTCCTTGAGCGCGTCGATATCGTTACGGGGCGGGCCGCCGTCAGCGGTGTACAGCTCGTTGAGTCCGGCCAGGATGAACAGCATGCGGCGATGTCGGTAGGGGGTGTCGATATCGCGGAGGAATTCCCCCAGCCCGGTGGTGTCGGGTGCGGTCCAGCACGGCCGCCGACGCAGCCAGGACGCGGTGGCCGATCGGATGAACACCGCCGTCCCCGACTCACCGGGCAGCGCGAAGTGGTTCACGATCGCGTCGGCGACACAGCGGGCGACCGCCTCCGCCTTGAGCCGCTGATATGTGTTCCAGGTGGACCCGAGGGCGGCCTCGGCCTCGGCGTGCATCCTCTTGGACACCGCGAGAAACGCGGGTTTGGACACCAGTGGGTCGAACGACGGCATCGCGGCGACCGCTTCACCGATATCGCTCGAATTCCTTTGGGGCGCGGCCTGTCCGTCGCCCCAGATGGCCTCGAGCACATCACCTATCCGGTCGAGCACCTCGACTTGCTGTTGTTCGGCGATCGCACCCACCTGCGCGATCTTCTCGTTCATCGCACGCAACCGGATCAGTTCATCGATCAACGACTGCCTGCCCCGCACCCCCATGAGCACCTTGCGCGTGTCGGCGGCCCAGCGCCGTTTGGCGGCAGTGCCGCCATTGGTGTCGGCGGGCGGCGCTTCGAGGGCGCATCCCGGATCCGGTTCGATGTAGATCAACCGACGATGTACCTCGGTGGCGGCCCGACGGCGGCTGATGGCGTCGACCACCAGGTCGAAGGGCGCGTTGTCAAGCACGCCCCCGTCGACGAACCACGCGTCGTCGGCGGTGCGTCCGTTCTCGCCGTAACCGAATCGGAAGGCTCCGGTATCCACCGCGGCCCCCTCGGGAAATCCGGCCTCGGTGGGAAAGGCGCGCGGGTTGACCGGCTCGAAAGCGCCGGGGAACGCCGAGGTCGCCCTCGCTGCGAAGGCGAGGGTCGGCGTTGACTTCGGGTCGAACGCTCGTCCCGGCCTGCCGTCGTGGGTGAATTCGATGGCCTGGGCGTGGCAGCGGTCGCGCTGACCGATGCCGCCGCCCGCCGAGGGCACGGCGACGTCGAATCCGTTCAGATCGGTGGTCGTGAGGAACAGCGACAGCTCGCCGCCGGGCGGGATCAGCGTCTCCGGCGCCTGCCCCCACTCGGCGTTCCACCCGGGCGCTTTCGCCCTGTCCATATCGGCGAGCGCCTGGTAGAGCAGCCGCGACATGAGATCGCCCTTCAGCGGGGCACGGGCGGTCCAGAAGGTCGCCAACTTCCCGATGACGGCCAGCGCGGTCCGCAATCGTGGCGAGCCGACGCGGGGAGCGCGCACCAGATTCCGCATATCGGCCTCATCGATCCACAGCCTCTTCAACTGCGACTGATCCGCGTTCTCGGCGATCGCCTTGCCGAGCACGACACCGTTGATACCGCCCGCGGAGGTGCCGCCGATGATGTCGATGCCCACCGAGAGCCGGGTGCCATCGACCGCGAACCGACGCAGCACCTCGAAATAGATCGCTTCGGTATCCAGGGGTTCGCCCGCGGCGTCGAGGAACGGATTCACCGCGTCCGCCGCGGGCCCCGACGCCGCATCGATGGCGCGCGACGCGCGCACGAGTTTATGCAATTCCTTGGTAATGCCGTGCATATAGATCGCCAGCGATACACCGCCGTAGCAGATGAGCGCTATGCGAAGTTCGGCATGCTTGGACATCGCGGTCTCCCCTCGTAGGGTTTCCCCCGCAGGTCGCCCGACCGGGTGACACTGCAACCGTAGGTTCGCGCGAGCTCAGGCAACCGCGTAGCGCACTACTCGAATCCCGCCGTATCTCCCGCCCCTACCCGCGAACGAGGGCGGCGCATACCCCCAGGAACAGCAAAAACCCCGCACCCGAAGGTGCGGGGTTCTCCTAGCCGTCGCGATCAGATGGCGCGGACATCCTGGGCCTGCGGCCCCTTCTGTCCCTGCCCGACCTCGAACTCCACGCGCTGTCCTTCTTCAAGGGACTTGAATCCCGAGCCGGACACGGCGGAGTAATGAACGAAGACGTCAGGGCCGCCACCGTCTTGCGCGATGAAGCCGAAGCCTTTTTCGCTGTTGAACCACTTCACACTGCCTTGAGCCATTTGCTTACTTCATCTTTTCTGTAGGTGAGCCGAGCAAATCACACCGATAAGCTCGATCCCACTTGCTAACCATGCCATGGATTCCCCGGTTTTGCGCGGTTATTGTGAGCAAGGCGACAACCGGGTGAGGACCGATCCGGCCGCTACGGCGGATTTCAGCCATCGTTGAGCCAACGCTGTTTCAACGACCAATGATTATCCCACCACTGCCGCGCGACCTCCGGATCCGCTCCCGCGGGCGGCGGTGCGGACTCGCCGGGGAACAGCCCGTTGCCATCGGGGGCTCCGACCTTGGTCGTCCCCGGTTGGACCGGCTGCGCTTCATCCGGTGGCGCCTGCTGGTCGGCGGGCGGCTCGGGCGCGACGGCGAGCGCGGGCTGCTGATCAGGTTCGACCGGTTCCGGTGGTGCGGTCGTCTCCGTCGGGGAATTCGACTCCGGAGCGGGAAGCTCCGGAGCGGGCTGCACAGGCGGTACCGGCGGCACGGGCGGCACCGGTTCGACGGGCAGGATCGCGGGCGATATCGGTACGACCGGTGGCGGCGGCGTCACCGCGGGCTCGGTCGACAGGTCGCCCGCCCTGGAAGCCGCCGGATGGTTGTCGTCGATCTGCGCCACCGCGAGCCCGGTCGCGCCGAGTACGGCGATGACGGCCGCGGCGATCAGCACGGGCCGTCGCAACCGGGCGCGCACCGCGGGGGATGTCTCCCGATCGGGGTCCTCGATCTGAGACGAGGCGATCAGCGCCGCGCCGCGCGCCGCCATGGTGGCAGCGCCGGGAACCTGGAGGACCGGCACCCCGAGACCACTGTCGAACGCCGCCGCGATCGCCGGGACGCCTGCCGCCGCACCGCACAGCAGCACCGCCTGCGGTCGGCTGGACGGCGAATCGCCCTGCTGGCGAATGCGAGTGAGGGCGGCAGCGGCGGATTCGGCGTCGATGATGCCCGGCTGCCAGGTGTCGGAGGCGAGAACCCGCGTGCGGGCCGCGTCGACCAGTGCGTAGGAGGTGCGTCGATCGACGGTTTCGACCACGAGAACGGGACCGTATCGCTCCTGGCCCGGCACCGCACGCACCGCCGCGAGCAAGGCCGAGCGCAGCGAGACCAGGGACGCCGAACTCCATCCGCCTGCCGACAGACGCGACACGATCGCCCGGCGTTCCTCGACGGTTCGATAGACGACGGCGACATTCTCGATCCGGATATCGGGCGCGACGGCGGCGACGATCCTGTCGAGCACACCGGGCACCGCACCGGCGCCATCGGCGACCGGCTCCTCGACCGTACGCAAGACGGGCTCCGGCGCATCGTCCTCCGGGGTGCACGACACGATTACCCCGCGCACCGCTGTCTGTTCCACGGATAGTCCGACAGTTGCCCTCATGGAATTACCTCGATTCGACGAACACTTTCGTACGGGGTTCGCAGCGGTTACCCGAAACGATGAGCGCGCGGCGCGTCGATCTCGCGACGATCCCTTCGACCGGGACCTTCGATCGACGCCGGGCAATGTCGCGCGCATAGTGCCGGAGCGATATTCGCCCCCCCGGGTTCACCGAACCGGAAACCATTCGGATCGGCGGCCCGCACATTGCAGCTTATTGCCGTGAGCACGGAATTTCTATCTCTACCTGCGACGAATGCGTTACGCGTGTCGGAATCAGCATAGAACCGCGCACGCGGCAACATATGCGCACGAATATTCGGCACGGCGATCCCAGGCGCGCCGGAAGCGAAGTCACGGATTCGTCTCCACGGCACCGGATCGATCACGACGTGATGTCAGCGATTTCGCCGTGTGCACGCGACAGCGGGCGTCGCTCCGTCGAGCCGGGTCAGCAGCTGGTTCCCGCGCAGGAGGTGAGTTCGAGCAATCGACGCTCCAGCGCGCTGACGGTGGCGGCGTTGGCGGCGCGGCCTTCTGCGGTCTTGACGAGGTTCGTCAGCTGATAGGGGTCGGCTGTCAGGTCGTAGAGTTCGTATTCGCGATCGGCCAGCGGGCGTTCACGTTCGTACCAGCGCACATAGAGGTAGCGCTTGTTGCGGATACCGATCCAGGACGGCATGTCGAACGCGTAGATCGCCGGGGTGTCCGTTCCCGGGATCTGCTCCTGGGCGATGCCGTCACGGCCGCTCGCGCCCGCTCCGCCGTATTCGGCGGTGAAATCGGTGCGCCATCCGGCGGTGTCGCCTGCGAGCGGTCGGTCGAGCGAGCGGCCGTCCATGCGCGCGGGGCGCGGTATCGCGGCCCAGCCGAGAATGGTGGGGGCGAGGTCGATCGAGAGGGCGAAGGCATCGGTGGTCCCCGGACGGATGCCGGGGCCGGCGACGGCCAGGGGAACCCGGACGGATTCCTCGTAGGGGGCCATCTTCTGGGTGAGCCGATGCGCGCCGAGGCTGTATCCGTTATCGGAGGTGAAGATCAGGTAGGTGTTGTCGAGACTTCCGGTCGCGGCGAGGGTGTCGACGATCGCCGCCACCATCTCGTCCAGCGCTTTCAGCGAACCGAGCCGGTTCGTGTAGTCCACGTCATTGGTCGCGGCGATGGTCGCGGCGCGGACGTCCGCGGTGTCGATCAGCCATTCGGGTTTATCGGAGACGTCGGGCTCCTGATAATTCGGCGATCGCGGCGCGGCCGTCGGGACAGTCTCGGCGAGATGGCGCGGCGCGGGTGGAATCGGGAAATGCGGAGCCGTCGAGGCCGCGTACCAGAAGAACGGTCGCCCGGACGCGGCGGCGTCGGTGATGAACCGCACCGATTTGTCCCTGATGACATCGGTCTGGTAATCCCGCGGCGCGACACCGTATTTCACGAAAGCGCCGTTCTCGTTGAGGGTGTAGTTGTACCCGGCGTAGAGAAAGTTGTTCACGCCGGCGTTCCAGTCGTCCCACCCGGGCGGGATATGACCCGGATCGTGTTCGAGGCCGTTCAGGTACTTCCCCGCCATACCGGTGCGATATCCGGCGTCGTGCAGATACGTGGCGATGGTGTGGGACTCGTTGCCATTATCGCGGAAGGCCTCGAAACCGCCGACTTCCCCCGCATTGGTGAGCACCCCGGTGTTGTGCCCGTACTCGCCGGTCAGAATCGACGCGCGCGCCGCGCAGCAAATCGGCATCGGTGCGAAGCCGTCGGTGAATTCCATGCCGCGGTCACGGATCAGGGCCGCGGTTCGGGGCATGGCCTGCCACACCGGTGTGGATGTCGTGTCGAGATCATCGGCGAGGATCATCACGATATTCGGACGCCCGTCTTCGGGCGCGTCGGCGGTCGAGGCGCCGGGAAGCCATGCCGCCACCGACAGCAGCAGCAGGACCGCCACGGACAGGACACGACTACGCGAAGGACCATGATTCATCGAATGCTCCTGCCAGATGGTGGCAACGGTCACGCAGAGTATCCACCACGGCGCCACCCCGGGAACGAGGCGATCGGCATTCGACCCCGATCGTCGCGCCGCGGCTCGCACCGGAACCACCTCGCGACCGAGGATCTCGATCTGATCGAGTATCACCTCGAGTGGAAGTCCGGCGTGATCCGTCAGGAACAGCTGGCGCTGGTAGGCGCACCATCTGCTCGGCGGATTGTGGTGTTCACCGGTCGCGAAGACGTCGAGGCCGACTCCCTCGGCCTTCTCGCCGATCGCGATCATCGCCTTGATCCGCTCGGCCTCACTCGACGTCCGGCCCGTGACCGGATCCGGGCATAGGGTCGAAACATGATGAGCAATCCGTTCTTTGCGCCGAGCACGCTTCCGTATCAGCTGCCGCCGTTCGCCGAGATCCGGGAGGAGCACTACCTCCCCGCCTTCGAGCGTGGAATGGCCGAACAGCTCGCCGAGATCGCCGAGATCACCTCCGGCCCGGCGACGCCGACGTTCACCGATACGGTGGTCGCGCTGGAGCGCTCGGGCACGCTGCTCAACCGCGTCGCCAACGTGTTCTTCAATATCGCCTCCTCCGATTCGACGGAGGCGACGGAGGCGATCGAGGCCGAGATCGCGCCGAGGCTGGCCGCGCACCGGGATGCCATCTACCTCGACGCCGCACTGTTCGCCCGCATCGAGGCGCTGTACGAGCGCCGCGACGACCTCGGCGCGGACGCCGAAGGGCTACGCCTGCTCGAGCAGTACCGCACCCGATTCATCAGGGCGGGCGCGCGGTTGGATCCCGCAGGACAGGCGCGGCTGCGCGAACTCAACGCGGCATTGGCCGCCGCCGCGACCGAATTCGGGCAGAACCTGCTCGCGGCGACCAATGCCGCCGCACTGATCGTGGACCGGGAGGAGGAACTGGCCGGGTTGACTTCGGCCGCGGTGACGGCGGCGGCCGAGAACGCCAGAAGCCTCGGACACGACGGCGCGTGGGCACTGCGCCTGCAGAATGTGTCCAATCAGCCTGTCCTCGCCGAACTCGCCGACCGGGATACGCGCCGCAGGGTGATGACCGCCTCCCTCGAACGCGGATTCGGCGCGGACGACGCCAATAGCGTTCTCGCCGTACGGATCGCCGCATTGCGGGCCGAACGGGCCGCGCTGCTCGGCTATTCGGATCACGCGGCGTACGCGGTGCAGGATCAGACCGCGAAGACGGCCGAAGCCGTCGAGGAGATGCTCGGGCGACTCGTCGCGCCCGCTGTGGTCAACGCGGAGCGGGAGGCGGACGAATTGTCCGCGGCGATGCGCGGATCGGCCGACACCGAGGTCGAACTGCGCTCGTGGGATTGGCAGTACTGGTCGGAAAGGGTTCGGGCCGAGCGATTCTCGGTGGACGCGGAGGCGTTGCGGCCGTATTTCGAACTCGAGCGCGTGCTGCGTGACGGCGTGTTCTACGCGGCCGGACTGGTCTACGGGATCGCCCTGCGCGAGCGGACGGATCTGGTCGGCTACCACCCGGAGGTGCGGATCTTCGAGGTGTTCGACGCCGACGGCGGCGCGCTGGGACTTTTCCTCGGTGATTTCTTCGCCAGGCCGTCCAAACGCGGCGGGGCTTGGATGAACGAACTCGTCGCGCAGTCCGGGTTGCTGGGGACGCGGCCGGTGGTGGTGAACAATCTGAACATCGCGAAACCTCCCGCCGGCGAGCCCGCGCTGCTGACCTGGGATAACGTACGGACTCTTTTCCACGAATTCGGACACGCGCTGCACGGACTGTTCTCCGATGTGCGATTCCCGTTCTTCGCCGGTACCGAGGTGCCGCGTGATTTCGTGGAATTCCCGTCGCAGGTGAACGAGATGTGGATGTCGCGGCCGGAGGTACTCGCCAACTACGCCAGACATGTCGAGACCGGAGCGCCGATGCCCCCCGAACTCGTCGAACGGATGGACGCGGCCGAACGCTTCGGAACGGGTTTCCGGACGGTGGAGTACCTGGGCGCGGCGCTGCTGGACTGGGCCTGGCATCGGGTGCCGGGCCCGGAGGCGCTCGACGGCGCCGACGCGGCGGCGTTCGAGGAGGAAGCCCTGCGCAAAGCGGGCGTCGCCATCGCGGCGATTCCGCCCCGGTACCGGACCGGCTATTTCGCGCATATCTTCTCCGGCGGGTACGCGGCGGGCTACTACTCCTACATCTGGAGCGAGGTACTCGACGCGGACACCGTGGCGTGGTTCGAGGACGGCGCCGCATCGATCCGGGACAAGGGCGAGATCTTCCGGCGCGCCCTGCTGGCGCGCGGCGGGTCGGTCGATCCGCTGGAAGCCTTCGAAAGCTTTCGCGGCCGGGCCCCCGATATCCAGCCGCTGCTGGCCAGGCGCGGCCTGGCCGAATGATCCCTCGGGAATGTCTCGTCTTGCCTTGACGTCGAGGTCAATGTCTAGCATCGACATGCTCGCCAGGGAAGGACTCGTACATGCGTATCGGAGAGCTGGCCCGGCGCGCGGCGACCACCACCCGCGCGCTGCGCTACTACGAATCGCGCGGGCTGCTCACCGCCCATCGCGACGACAGCGGCTACCGGATCTACGGCGAGGAAGACCTGCGCATTCTGCGCCAGATCAGGACCCTGCAGGATTGCGGTTTCGACCTGGAGGAGATCCGGCCGTTCGTGGAATGCCTCAGGGCCGGATATCCGACCGGCGACTCGTGCCCCGCCTCCTCCGAGGTGTATCGCAGGAAACTCACCGAACTCGATGACAGGATCGCGCGGCTGCACGATGTGCGGGAGTGGATTCGCACCAGGCTGGACGAACCGGAGGATATCGGCCAGCGGTTGCCGGTCGCGCCCAAGTGTGAACTCACACCGAGCGGCCTGCGTCTCGGCGCGTAGCCGAAGGAGACCCGGCGCACTGTGAGCAACCCCCGGTACTTCCCGAGCCGGGAGCCCGTTCGATCCGCGCGGACGCGACGCGTTAAATTATTCGGGTGACGAGGGCATCCGTAGCGACGACGGCAGGGGCAAAACGAGCGGCGGACGGAACGGCGGTGCCATTCCGGGACGCTACGGTGGCGTGGGCGTTGGCGGCCCACGCCGTATTGGCCGAAACAGCTACCAGCTACGGACATTTCATCACCGTCAACGAGTTGGCCGAGCGGGTGCAGGAAACGTCGGGGGTGCAGACCGAGGCGCCGACCCGCGCCTGGATGGATGCCATTCTGCGCAAGGTGGCGCGGCGCTGTCACCGCGCGGGCGAGCCACCGCTGACGGCGCTGTGCGTACGGCAGAACCACACCGTCGGTGACGCCTACCGCTACGTTCTCGAACTGGCCGGACTCCCCATCCCGGACGATCTCGAACTGCACGCCGCCTACGCGCGCTGGCAGTGCCATCAGCATTTCGGCGCGGGTATGCCCGCCGACGGCGGCATACCGCCGCTCACGCCCAAGGTGGCGGCCCGCCGCCGGATGACAACGGCGACGGCCACCCCCGCGGAGACGGCGGCGCAGTCGGCGGCGGCTCAGCAGGAGGTCGCGACGCTCGAGGAGATGGCGGCCCAGCCCACCCGCGAACGCGTATGCGGCGAATGTTTCATCCAGCTTCCCGCCAGCGGGGTCTGCCACTACTGCTGATCGTGAATCCGCCCTGCCGCCACGCCGGTGCGGTCATTGCAATACCGCCGATCGTTACCCAGGCTTAGCGCCATGGCCGCCGACTGCCCGACCTGCTCATGGCCCGCACCGATGTATGTGTCGTCGCACGGCTCGGTCCGCTATCTGCGGTGCGTGTGCGGGCAGTGGCTCGCCGCACATAGTGGCGGTGTGAGCCCGATATCCGGTCTCGGCGTCGTCGCGCCACCGGCCGCCGAACACCTCGAGCTGATCCCGCTACCGGAGGAATAGGTTTACCGGACCGGGCAGGCGCGCGGTGGTCAGGAGGAATAGCGGTAGAAGCCCTCGCCGGTGGCGATGCCGAGTTTGCCCTTGGCGATGTATTCGGACTCGAGCCACGCGGCGAGTCTCGCGGAATCGGCGTCCCCGTTGACGAGGATGTTGTAGGGCGTGGTGAGCCCGATGACATCGAGAATCTGGAACGGCCCCATCGGCGCGCCCGTCGCGATCCGCCAGGTCTTGTCGACCGCCTCTGGGTCGGCATAGCCGCCCGCGCTGAGCGCGATCGCGGAGTTGAGGAAGGGGACCAGCAGCGAGTTGAGGACGTAACCCGCCTTCTCCTTGTGTATTTCGATCGGCACCATCCCGATCGCCGAGGCGAAATCGATGACCGCCCGGTACACCTCGGGATCGGTCTCGTCGGTCCCCATGATTTCGGCGGTGTTGAACTTCCACACCTGATTGGCGAAGTGCAGTGCGAGGAATCTATCCGGTCGACCGGTGTAATCCTTGATATCGCTCGGCAGCAGCGTCGAGGAGTTGGTGGCGAAGATCGTGCGCTCCGGCGCGAGTTCGGCCAGTGCGCGATAGGTGTCCTGTTTGATGGACAAGACTTCCGGGACCGCCTCGATGACCAGGTCGGCGTCGCGCACCGCCGCGGCGAGATCCGAGGTGAGCGTGATTCCAGCCCCCGCTTTTTCCGCTTTGCCGTCGGCGGCGCCGGACACCTCGGCGCTGTAGGTTTCGGTCAATGTCGCGAAACGATCGCGGGCGGCGGCAATGGCCTCAGCACTGATGTCGTAGGCCGTGACGTCGAATCCGCTGAACGCGGTCTGGAATGCGATCTGCGAACCCAGCACGCCGGTGCCGAGCACGGTCACCCTGCGGATCTCGATGGTCATTGCGGTCTCCTTCGTGCGTGGGGCGCGGTGAGAGACGCGGGCCTGCCGACCGGGCTGTGCGGAAGGCAACGACATCACCGAGACCCTCCACCGTCGCCGGGTGGACTCGGAAATGAGCGTACTCCCGGCTATCCATCGCGCAAAAAGATCTCCGCGCGGCCGCTCACGGAGGCCCCGCCGCGACGGCTGGGCCGCCGCGTCGCGGATCCAACGCACGGACCTCCGCGTAGAACCGCAGGTGCGCCGCGGCCGCGCCATCCCAATCGAATCCACGGGCCACCGCGCGACCACGAGCGCGGCGCGCGGAATCGGGTCGGAGGGCGTGCGCCAACGCCGCCGCCATCTCCCCCGGCGTCGTCGCGTAGGCGACCGCGCCGCCGAAGACCTCGCGCAGCACAGGCAGGTCGCGGGCGACCACGGGAACCCCCGCCGCGAGGGCCTCCATCGCGGCCAACCCGAATCCCTCCTTGACCGAGAAGAAGGGCACCGCCGCGGCGCCTGCGACGAGCGCGGGGAGATCGGCGTGCGCGACCGTGCCGAGTACCGTCACATCGATCCCGAGTTCGTCGGCACGCGCGTCGAATCGGGCGCGGTAGGCACGGTAGTCGAACAGCGTCTCACCACCGGCGAAGACCAACCGGAGACCTGGATCGTCGAGTAGAGCGAAGGCGTCCAGCAGATCTACGCTGCCCTTGCGCGGCTCGATCCCGCCGACGGCGAGCACATACCTGCCGAGCCGATCCCGCCAGCGCCGTCGATCGGCGGCGGCGCTCGGCCCGGCCGCCGCGGCGAAGCGCTCGTATTCGACGCCGTTGGGGATGACCGTCGGCGTGAGACCGTAGCGCGCCCGCACCTCCTCGGCGACGGCCGCCGACACGCAGATCCGCGCGTAAGGGTCGAGAATCGCGCGTTCGTGGCACCGCGCGAGTTCCGGGGTGGTGAAGTCGTCGAGGTGGTGGATGGTGCGCACGCAGTCGTCGACGGCATTGGCGCTGATGCAGTCCTGGGCGTGCACGACATCGTAATCCGCCGGGGTGAACCCCGCCCGTAAGGCATTGATGGAGCGTATGATTCGTGCACCCACCGTCTCGTCCTCGACGGCGGCGAACGGCACGATCACGACCCGCACCGAGGGATCGACACCGCGGAAGAACGCGGCGTCACCCCCTCGTCCGAGGGTCCACACCGTCACCTGGGCGCCCGCCCTCGACAGCGCCTCGGCCAGATTGAGCGTGTGCACGACGCCGCCGCGCGGCTTGGTCGAATAGGTCAGCAGCGCTATCCGCATGTTCGATTCACCTTGTCGCGCAACAGATTGTGGTAGGCGTCGGTGCGGCGCTCATCCAGATGCCGCAGTACTCGCCTGGCCCGGTCGACCTCGGCGTCGATATCGATATCGGCCACGGCGAGACCGCCTTTCGACCAGGTTTTGGCGAGAATCTCCCCGCCGGGCCCGACCACCTTGGCCTGACCGAGGAAGCGCAACCTGCCGGTGATACCCGTCTGATTCGAGGAGGCGAGTACCACCTGATTCTCGGCGGCCCGCGCCTGGTCATAGAGATCGAACAGGCGTGCCTGCCGGTCGTTGGGCATACGCGAGGCGCGATCGGTGACGCTCGCGGGCCAGGCCGACAGCGCCGCGATGGTGCGCGCACCGTCCAGGGCCAGCGTGCGCGCGGATTCGGGGAAGGTCTTGTCGTAGTCGATCAGCATGCCGATCCGCCCGACCGGCGTCTCGAAGGCCGCGAAACGGTCCCCCGCCGCGTACGCCAGATGCTCGCCCGCCGGTTGGTGCACCTTGCGGTGGCGGCCGAGTACACCGTCACCGGTGAGGCAGACCGCCGCGTTGTAGCGCCGCTGACCGACCCGCTCGGCGTATCCCACGCAGACGGTCATCGCCCCTGCCATCCGGCACAGCATCCTGATCTCGGATCCGTCGGAATCGATCGCCTCGGGCCAATCCGCCGGATCCGGATCGCTGAGGTCGCCGAGGTAGCCGCCGAGGGTGGCGTCGGGCAGCACCAGCAGATCGACGCCGTCGGCGGCGAGCCGATCGATGATGCCGGCGAGTTTATCCAGCGCGCGGCCGATATCCGCGCCGAAATGTCCGGCGACGGCGGCGATTCGGGTGACGGTCATGGCTCAGGCCGCGGCTGTCTCCCTGGCGCCGACCGCGATGCGCTCGCCCAGGTATTCGGCGTCGCGCGCGATGGCGGCGAAGCGGCCGGAACCCCACGTGTGCAGCCACGGCAGCCCAAGGAAATACAGTCCGGCGGTATCGGTGACCCCACGGTTGTGACAGGGGTGGCCCGCGCCGTCGAAGACGCCGACGCGCAACCAGCGGTAGTCGGTGCGGAATCCCACCGACCAGATGACCGCCGAGATATTCGCCGCGTGCAGATCGAGCGCGGTGATCTCGCGTTCGGGTCGCCACACCGGCCGATACCTCGGCTCGACGGGCGCGTCGATACCCGCGCGAGCGATATAGGCGTCGATGGAATCCTTGATGCTCTCCGCGACCGCGTCAGCGGCGTCGAGCGAACGCTCCAGCGAGGGCTCGAAAACGGCGGTGGCGCCATCGATATCGATCATGCGTCCGTAGAGCGACATCCCTTCGGTCGCGAACTGCCGCAGATCGATATCGCGACCGCCACCTCGGCCGGTGACGTAGTGATTGGTGTTCTCCCGCTTGCCGAGCCCGCCGGGCTGGTGCTGGATGGGGATGTCGTAGTGGCCCATATCGTGCAGCCAGGCCACACAATCGCGGCCACGATAGAACCGCGCTACCCGGGGCGCGTCACCCGCGGCCAGATGGACCGTCCGCCCGTCCAAGTGCAGATCTTCGGCGATCTGGGCCCCGGACTGCCCGGTGCCGACCACGAGTACCGCGCCATCGGGAAGTTGCGCCGCGCTGCGGTACTGGGCCGAATGCAATTGCCTGATCCCCCTCGGAAGTTTCTCCGCGAACCGGGGAATGGTCGGCACGTGATAGCCGCCGACCGCGACGACCACCTGATCGGCGCGCAGCGGTCCCGCCGTGGTCTCCAGGTCGAATCCGCCACCGCGAGACTGGGTCACCGACACGACGCCGACATGTTCGCGCACCGGAGGATCGAAGGTGTCGGCGTAGGCGCGCACCCAGTCGTAGACCTCGGCGCGCGTCATGAAACCGTGCGGATCAGGCCCGTCGTAGGAATATCCGGGCAGGACGCACTGCCAGTTGGGCGTGACCAGGGTGAAATTGTCCCAGCGACCGTCACGCCATTCGTGCGCGATGGTCTCGCGTTCGAGGACCACGTGATCGATGCCGCGGGCCGCGAGTTGCCAGCTCATGGACAGTCCCGCCTGACCGCCGCCGATCACGACGACATCCCGATGTTCCACGGCCGCTGCCGAATTCGTCGTGTCGGTCATCGCAGACTCCCGGCTGTCGCGGACGCGACCAGATCGGCAGGGCTATCGGGCTGGCCGACGACTCCGTGGCGCGCCACGACGCGGTGGTAGAGCTCGGGACGCCGGTCGCGCAGGTTGTACATGCCCCCGCCGCGCGCCTGTTCCAGCGCGGCGGCGACATCGACCGTGGCAGTGGCCAAGCCCGGCGCCACTCCGGTGTCGGCGAGCATTTCGCCGCCGGGGCCGACGATTTTCGCGCTGCACACGAAGCGGAGCGAACCGAAGGACCCGGCCTGATTCGAGGCCACCCAGACGACCTGGTTCTCCAGGGCACGGGCGCGGTCGTAGATATCGAATCGCTGTTTCCAGCGGTCGTCTTCGAGCCGCTCCACGGTGGCGGTGCGCGCCGTCGGCCACGCCGATAGTGACGTGATGATCTGCGCGCCGTCGAGGGCGAGGCCGCGCGCCGCCTCCGGGAATGCCTTGTCGTAGCAGATCTGCATGCCGAGGCGGCCGACCGGCGTATCGAAGGCCTTGTACTCCGATCCCGCCGAGTAGCAGAGATTCTCACCGAGCGGCTGATGCACCTTGCGGTAGGAGCCGAGGATGCCGTCGCCGTTGAGGGTCACCGCCGCGTTGTATCGGGTAGGCCCATCCGCTTCGCAGAAACCGAGGGTGACGACCAGATCGCCTGCCATGGCGATGATCCGCCGCAGTTCCAGGCCGTCCAGTTCGAGGGCGGGCGGCAGACTGCGCAGCCTGCGCTGTTTCGCCTCCTCGCTCTCCCCGCCGCCGCCCAGGCTCGGCAGGTAGCCGCCCAGGCACGCTTCGGGCAGCACCAGCAGCGCACTGCCGCGCTCACGCGCCTGTGTCATCAGCGCGTCGATCGTGCGATAGCACGCGTCCATATCGCGGCCGAATTCGGCGGCTGCCACCGATATCGTGAGCTCGCTCATGATTCTCCCAATCCGGTGACGGCGCCTGGCACCGCGACCGTGGTCGTTCCGTCGGGCCAGCGCAGCGTGACCCCTGGTATCGATGTGAGGACCCCGCACACGGCGGAGGTGGCCGGTCCGGCCGGTGCGATCCGCGCGCCCGGCCGATCGGCGGTGATCATGGCGAAGCCGGGGAAACAGGTGATCCATTCCGCGAGGGAGGCATCCGATGGTCTCGGAATGCGCGCCAGATCGAGTTCGACCCCGACTCCGCTGGCCTCGGCGAGCATTCCCGCGGTGCCCGCGAACCCGGCCATGCTGACATCCTTGGCCGCGTGCGGCGATGTCCGCGCCACGAACCGGCCCAGCTCGCGCAGCTCCGCTCCGGTGCGATGGGATGACGAATCCCATTGGCTCCCGGCATATCCGGCTCGCCAGCCGCCACCGAGGTCAGCGGTGAGACGTACCTCGTCGCCGATCCGGCCGCCACCGCCCGGTATCGGCCGCGCGGTGCGGCCGAGCGCGGTGACCGACAGGGCGGCGGGCACTCCGAGCTGGGTATGTCCGCCGAGGACAGGCACACCCCAGATCTCACTCGCCCGGCCGAGCCCGCGCAGGACGCGAGTCAACAGCGAGCGGGTCGGCGCGCCCACCGCGTCCAACATGCCGACCGGGTGCGCGCCCATCGCGGCGAGATCGTTGAGGTTGACCAACGCGGCACACCACCCGGCCCATTCCGGATCTCGCTCGACCAGCGACGGAATGATCGCGTCGCACGCGGCCACGAGATCGCTGCCCGGCACCGGCGCGCCATCGTCGCCACGAAAACCCGTGCCGCCCAATGACATCTGCTGGCCACGCAGGGGGGCGAGCGCTTCGGCGAGCATTCCCTTGGTGGTGCGGGCCAATCGTTCGATCCGGTCGATCGGCCAGCGCATCCGCACATGCCCCGTCTCACCGATGACGCAGTCGGCCAATCGAATCCAGCCGAGTCGGGTGAACATCGGCTCGTATCGGGCCTGCGCCGTCGCCTCGAATCGCAGGGCGTGCGCGTTCTCCGCGTAGGCGCAGGCCGCGCGGACCAGCGCCTGTCCCACTCCCTTGGCACGCAGGCGGCAGTCGACCACCAATCTGCTGCCTGTCCACCACCCGATATCGACCGGTGTGGCCGGGGCGAGGCGAACGCCGCCGAGCAGTACGCCATCCGGGGTGACGGCGACAAGCACCCTGGTACGCGAATCGTCGTCGATATCGTCGGTATCGGACCCGGCGAACAAACCCTGCTCGACGACGAAATTCTCCCGGCGCAGGGTCCGGTAGGCCTCGAGTTGCCGGTCATCGGCGAGTCCGATCAGGTAGCCGGACGCCGGTTCGGCCGGGTCCGGATGTCCCGACAGCACGCAGTAGTCCAGCGAAGGGGCAGCGGCCGTGGCGAATTGGTCGGTCCACATTCCGGCGACGACGGCCATCTCACCCTCCCGCATTCGGTAGCACGCTGCACGCCCCGCAGGCCGCGCACCCCGCCTTCTGATCGGCGCCCAGCATCCCCGCGCGCCGCAATGCCGCGCCGACTCGACGGCTGACGTCTTCGAGCACCGCTGCGGGCGGCGCGACAGCGTGATCGACGTCGACGGCGAGGGTGCCCGCCAGCGGACGGAAGGGAACCACGAACGGATACACCCCCATATCGATGAGTTCCTGCGCGCCGGAAACCAATTCGTCCGGATCCTCACCGAGGCCGACCAACAGGTAGGTCGACACCTGATTGCGGCCGAAGACGCGCACCGCCTCCGCCCAGGCCGCGCGGTATTCGCTCAGCGGAATGGTCGCCTTGCCCGGCATCCAGTGCGCTCGCACCCGGTCGTCCATGGATTCGACATGAATTCCGATGGAATCCGCACCGGCATCATGTAATTCGGTGATCGTGTGGAGATCACCCGGCGGTTCGCACTGCACCTGGATCGGCAGCTCGGGCACGGCCGCCTTGACCGCGCGTACACAGCGGGCGAGATGGCGTGCGCCACGGTCTGCCGCCGCGGAGGTACCCGTGGTCATCACCATCTGCCGGACGCCGTCGAGACGGACGGCCGCCGCGGCGACCTCGGCCAATTGATCGGGCCTTTTCACCGCGACGGTATCGCCCGCCCGCAACGACGCCTCGATGGAGCAGAAGCGGCAGCGCTGTTCCTCCCCGTAGCGAATACAGGTCTGCACCACCGTGGTGGCCAGGACATCGGCGCCGTGCAGTTTGGCGATCTTCTCGTAGCCGACGCCGTCGGCGGTGGTCAGGTCGTAGAAACGCGGCCTGACCACCGGCTCCACCGCGACGCCGAGATCGGTGCCGTCGAACAGCAGCCGGTTCGCCCTGATCTCGTACGGACTTCCGGAACGGATGGGGACGGCGACGCCGGCACCGCCGATCAGCACATGGCCGTCATCGCTCGGTCCCGCGCCGGACCGGCGCCGCACCGGCACCTCGACGCGAATTCCGAGGAGCGCCAGATCAACTCGCGTGGACAGGTCGGCCATGGTCGCGCCTACAGCTGGTAGGTGGAGTTGATGATGGCGCCCTTGCGCGCGTAGTGGATCAGCGCGTCCTGCACGTCGAGCGGATGGGCGGGAATGACGCCCTCGATCAGATCCTGTTCGCGCGCGCCGTGCAGGGCCAGACCGAACCGGCACGCGAAGACCTTGCCGCCCTCCTTGATGAAGGTCGCCAGGGCCTGGTTGATGTTCTGTTCGCCGGGAAAGCCGCTGTCACCCGTGGTCGGGAACCCTCGGGTCGCGACGCAATTGATCGCACCGGGGCCGTAGAAGTAGATCGCCGATTCGAATCCCTTGCGCAAAGCGCGGGTGGCCTGCAGGATCGCGACGAAACTCACCGAGGATTCGTGCGCTATGCCGTGCACGAGGGTGAAATAGGTTTCGCCCGCCTCCGCCTGATAGTCCGGGAATATCTTCGTCGAACCGTAGATATTGGTGCCCTGCGGCAACGCCGGATGCGGAATCTCGGCGAGTGATTTCGCGATGTTCTCCTCGATCTGCTTCTCGATCTCCGCGGGCGAGGTGGTGGGTGCGGCCATGACTGCTCCTGGATGTATTCGGGTGCGGGGAACCGGCGTCGCTGGTCGGTGCTGCGAGCCGATGAATAGAGTTCACGCCCCGGCCATTTCCGTTTGGTCACATCGGGACGAATTGGGGATTACCGAGCCCTCACCATCGGCGATGGTCGAATATTCCACGTAATCAATTGCGGCTCAATGGATTCGAGACTTCTCACAAGTGTTGCCGCAGGAGCGTGATCGCCCATGGGTCGTTACCGCGTAATGGATGACCAGGAATTTCGCGCCCTCGCGTTAACACGGACCGCACATGCCGACCGCAGTGCGACACCTCGGCGAAACACAAGGGCCGAGGGTAGATGTCGACGGGCGCGAGGCGCGCGAGTCAGCGATCACCTACGGCCATGATCGACATCGGCGAGCCGGGTAGGGCCGTCCGCGCGCGATGTGCTGGGCGGCCGGACCATGGCTCGATCGATGTTCCGGCCCTGACACGCCGGGCCGCCTCCGTCGCAGTTCGGATAACTACTGGTTTGCTCGATGGGAGCACACCACGCGAAAGGAGCTGTTCGCCGATGACGCGTCTCGTTCTCGCTGCCGCGATCACCGCGTGCGCCCTCGGAATCTGCGCCGCCCCCGCCACCGCGGAACCCGCCCCGGTCCTACCCGCCGATCAGAGCATCTCGGTCACGCCGGTCGCCGGACTCGCGTTCACACTGGTCCGCGCGGGAATCAAGGGGATGGCACTGACCATCGTGCCGATCCACCAATTCCCGGCCTTCGACAATGTCATCACCCGCGAAAGCGGGTGGGATGTGTTCGCCACCAACCCGAGCAGCGGCGCCTACGGGATCGGGCAGGCACTGCCGCCGGAAAAGATGCGCACCCACGGCATCGATTGGCGATTCAATCCGATGACCCAGATCCGCTGGACCTACGACTACATGGTCGACCGGTACGGCAGCCCCGAGGGCGCATGGGCGTTCTGGCAGGAACACCACTGGTATTAGACCGTCGATTCGAGTCGGCTGACCGCGCGGGCCTGTGCGGAGCACGGCATAGCCTTCCGCCCAGAGCGTAATGGGCGCGGCGGGGCGGGCGCTGACCGTACGCTCGGATCATGACCGAGCATCCGAGATTGCACGCGATTCCCGGGGGACGTGACGACCGACCTCGGCAGCCGCGGCGCGAGACCCCGCCGGAACCGCTGTGGCGCGAGGTCCTGGGTGAGCGCCTGCGCGCATTGCGCAGGGAGCAGGGCGAAACTCTCGCCGAAACGGCCACGCGGGCGGGTATCTCACCACAATATCTGTCCGAGGTGGAGCGCGGTCGGAAGGAACCGTCGAGCGAGATGATCGCCGCGTTGACGGGCGCGCTCGGCACCACCCTCGGCGGACTCACCGAGCAGGTGGCCGACGAACTGCGGGCGCGACGCCTGACCGCCGTACCGCAATCGGCGCCCCGGTCGAACGCCGCGCCGACGCTGCGACTGCTGGCGGCCTGACCGTGCGGGATCAGCCGCGCGGCGCCATCACCAGATCGGCCAGCCCGTAGTCGACCGCGGCTTGGGCGGTGAAGACCCGGTCCCGATCGGTGTCGTGACGCAGCCGTTCCGCGGATTGCCCCGTATGCCTGGCCAGGATGGATTCGATCTCCGCGCGCATCCGCACCAGTTCGTCGGCCTGGATGATCAGGTCGGGGATCGCGCCCTGACCGCGCGCGGCGGGCTGGTGCAGAACGACTCTGGCGTGCGGGAGCATGGCGCGATGCCCCGGCGAGCCACCGGCGAGCAGCACCGCGCCGACCGCGATGGCCTGGCCGACGCAGGTCGTGTGCACGGGCGCGCCGATGTGCTGGATGGTGTCGTAGACAGCCAGCATCGACGGCAGATCCCCGCCCTCGCAATTGATGTAGAGCTGGATCTCCCGTTCGGGACTTTCCGATTCCAGGTGCAGCAGTTGGGCGATCAGCGCGTTCGCCACTCCCGAATCGATCGGGGTGCCGAGGTAGACGATCCGCTCGGTGAGCAGATGCGAATAGATATCGGTGATCCGCTCCCCGCCGCGCGGATGCTGGGCGATGACATTGGGAATGGTGTAGCTGCTCATGAGATTCCGATCCGGTGCCGTTGCGGAACGATCTGCGCGAAAGAGTCCACGATGTGGTCGACGAAGCCGTACTCCCTGGCCTGGCTCGCGGTGAACCACCGGTCGTGCAGCGAATCCTCGTACACCCGGTCGAAGGGTTGGCCGGTGTCCTCGGAGATGATGCCGAGGACGGTGTCGACGGTGTAGCGCAGATCGTCGGCCTGCACTTCGACGTCGACGGTGCTGCCACCGATGCCAGCCGAACCCTGGTGCATCAGAATCCGCGCGTGCGGTAGCGCGAACCGTCGCCCGCGATCTCCCGACGACAGCAGGAATTGTCCGGCGCTGCAAGCCAACCCGAGCGCCAGCGTCGACACCTCGCACGGGATCAACCGCATGACATCGCGGATGGCGAGCATCGCGGGCACCGATCCGCCCGGTGAATGGATCCACAGCGAGATCCCCGCCTCGCCGTCCTCGGCGGCGAGGGTGAGCAACTGGGTCATCAGCAGTGTCCCGTTGTCATCGTCGAGCGGACCGTCGAGCACCACTATCCGGCGGCCGAGCAGTTGCTCCCGTGCGCGCCAACTGAACATCGGATTCTTCTCGTCGTGAGCCATGTCTCCACGGTGCACCGCGCGGGTCCGGGAAATCGCCCCGCGCTGCCCACGGCAGATCCGCTCACAGCAGCGAGGAGCGCACGGCGCGACGCTGTTCGGGATCTACCCGCAGACAGCGCCACCGGACGCCGACCCGACCAGTTTGGTGTATTTCGCCAGGACACCCCGGGTGTAGCGCGGCGGCAACGGCTGCCAGTCGACGCTGCGGGCGACCAACTCCGGTTCGTCGACGTCGAGGTCGAGCGTTCCGTTCGCGACGTCGAGGGTGATCCGATCGCCGTCGCGGATGAACGCGATCGGGCCGCCGTCCACCGCTTCGGGGGCGACGTGGCCGACGCAGAGGCCGGTGGTGCCGCCGGAGAAGCGGCCATCGGTCAGCAGCAGCACCTCCTTACCGAGTCCCGCGCCCTTGATCGCGGCGGTGATGGCGAGCATCTCCCGCATACCGGGACCGCCCTTGGGGCCCTCGTAGCGGATGACGACCACGTCTCCGCCGGTGATTGTGCCGTCCTCCAGCGCGTCGAGCGCGGCCCGCTCGCGTTCGAAAACCCTTGCGGTGCCGGTGAATACACTCGAATCGAAACCCGCCGACTTGACCACCGCGCCGCCGGGGGCGAGCGAGCCGCGCAGTATGGTGATGCCGCCGGTCGGATGGATGGGAGAGGTCATGGCGCGCAGCACTTTTCCATCCGGATCGGGTGGGGCGATGTCGGCGAGGTTCTGCGCCACCGTCTTTCCGGTCACGGTGAGGCAATCACCGTGCAGCAGACCGGCATCGAGCAACGCCTTCATGATCACCGGCACGCCGCCGATCCGGTCGACATCGGTCATCACGTAGCTGCCGAACGGTTTCACATCGGCCAGGTGCGGCACCCTCGCGCCGACCCTGGCGAAATCGTCGAGATCGAGCGCGACCTCCGCCTCGTGCGCGATGGCGAGCAGGTGCAGTACGGCATTGGTCGAACCGCCGAAGGCCATGACCACCGCGATGGCGTTCTCGAACGCCTCGCGGGTGAGGATGTCGCGGGCGGTGATACCGCGCCGCAGCAATTCGACGACGGCTCGACCGCTGCTGCGCGCGAATCCGTCGCGGCGGCGATCGGTGGCGGGCGGCGCCGCGCTGCCCGGCAGCGACATGCCGAGGGCCTCGGCCGCGCTCGCCATGGTGTTGGCGGTGTACATCCCGCCGCACGCGCCCTCGCCTGGACAGATCGCGCGTTCGATCGCGTCGACGTCCTCGCGCGACATCAGCCCGCGCGAACATGCCCCGACCGCCTCGAAGGCGTCGATGATGGTGACCTCGCGCTCGGAGCCGTCGGACAGTTTGGCGATACCGGGCAGAATCGACCCCGCGTACAGGAAGACGCTGGCCAGATCGAGCCTGGCCGCCGCCATCAACATGCCGGGCAGCGATTTATCGCAGCCAGCGAGCAACACCGAGCCGTCGAGCCGCTCGGCCTGCATCACCGTCTCCACGCTGTCGGCGATCACTTCCCGCGAGACCAACGAGAAATGCATACCCTCGTGGCCCATCGAGATTCCGTCGGACACCGAGATGGTGCCGAATTCCAGCGGATAGCCGCCGCCTTCGAAGACGCCGTCCTTACACGCCTTGGCCAGCCGGTCCAGCGACAGATTGCACGGCGTGATCTCGTTCCACGACGACGCGACACCGATCTGGGATTTGGCGAAATCGGCGTCGCCCATCCCGACCGCGCGCAGCATTCCGCGCGCCGCGGTCTTCTCCAGTCCATCGGTGACATCGCGGCTGCGTGGCTTGATGTCGGCTCCGGGCCGGTTCGTGGTGGTCATCAGTGCAACGTACCGCCGTCGCACCGGTTCGGAGGCGTTCACCGCCGTCGTAGTGCTGATTCCTCGCCCGTGCCTATCGTCGACTCCATGGCGACACCCGATTTCATCCACACCATCCGCGCGAGCGCGGGCCGACAACTGCTCTGGCTGCCCGGCGTATCCGCGGTCGTCTTCGACGAGGCCGGACGCGTGCTACTCGGCAGGCGCGCGGATTCCGGACGGTGGGCGATCATCGCGGGGATGCCGGAGCCGGGCGAACAGCCCGCGGTGTGCGCGGTGCGCGAGGTCTACGAGGAGACCGCCGTGCGATGCGTCGTCGAGCGCATCGTGCTGGTGCGCGCGCTGCCGCCGCATACCTATCCGAACGGCGATATCTGCCAGTTCATGGATATCACCCTGCGCTGTCGCGCGGTGGACGGCGAGGCCAGGGTCAACGACGACGAATCACTGGAGGTCGGCTGGTTCGATCCGGCCGCGATGCCCGAACTGGCCGCGCACGACCGGTTCCGCGTCGAGCAGTCGCTGACCGAGGAACCCGCGTGGTTCGAGCCCGCGAGCTGAGGCGGGTTTGCGTCGCGGCCGGTAGCCGGCGCGCGACGAGTCAGTCGTGAGCGTGGATCCGCGCCTGCACCTCGGGCCTGCGCAGTGGCGGGATCGTCTTGGGCGGCATCTTCCGCTCGGGTAACCGGGCGAGCAGCCGGTTGGTCGCCGCGGCGATCTCGGCGACGGCGTCATCGACAGCGGGGCGCGTGGCCTCGGAGATACTCGACAGACCGCCGACCTTGCGGACGTATTGCAGGGCCGCCGCGGTGACTTCCTCGGGTGTCGCCGCAGGCTCCAGCCCGCGCAGTGGGGTGATATTTCGGCACATATCCCGAGGCTAGCGCGGTCGACGTTGCCTCGCCCATGCTCGCGACACCGGGCGAACACGTTCGGCGGAGGTTCGTATCCGGCGTCAGCACACGCGCAGCGCCGTCACCTTCCAGCCATCGGCGCGGGTGCAGGCGATTCTGGCGGCCACCGCGAAGTGGCGCGTGCCTCGGTGGTAGCGGGCGTAGACCTCGGCGGCGGCCGGGTCGACCATCGCGATATCCACCCGTGCCAGCACGGCGACCCCGAGTTCGCGCGCGGGGACAAGATCACCGCCGACCAGACTGCGCAGCGCCGCCACGACCGGCGGATACGCGACGGCGCTCAGCTGGCCGACCGGTCTGCGGTGATCGAGTACTTCGAGGACGACGCGCAGCGCTCGCTCGGCGAATTTCCTGGCCGAGGAGTATCCCTCGCCGACCGTCCGCGCGGGCAGCACCCGCTGGCGCGCCGTGCGACGCACCGTCGCGGATCGGCACGGCGCCGCCCGTCCATGCCCCGGCGGCGCGGCGCGGATATGCGCGCCACGCAGTGGTGGTTCGAAACTCGGGGCCGACGACAGCGCCCCATCGCTTTCGGTCAACCGGATTCCCCTGATTCGGATTCGGACCGCACCCGATGTGATCGCGCCGATTCTGCGGTGGGTTCCGATGGCGCACCCGAGTAGCGCACTACCTGATTCGCCCCCACGACGGGCGCGAATCGCTTGCCTTGACGTCGGCGTCAAGCCTTAGCGTCGGTAGCGGACGCGGAAATGCCGCGCCGACAACGGAATGCGGGAGACATCATGCTGCGAACCGAGGCCGTCACGACGGTGACCGATGCGACCTTCACCCGGGAGGTCATCGAGTCCGGAATTCCGGTTCTCGTCGAATTCACGGCATCCTGGTGCCCACCGTGCCGGATGATCGCCCCGATACTGGCCGAGATCGCCGAGGAGCAGCTGGGGCGGCTGAAGGTGGTCGCGCTCGACGTCGACGCGAATCCCGAAACCACCGCGGCATACCGGGTGCTGTCCATGCCGACGCTCATGGTCTTCCGCGACGGCGAACCGGTGCAAGCCACCGTCGGCGCGCGTGCCAAGCGACGCCTCATGGCGGATCTGGCCGACGTGCTCTGAGACGAGCTCAGATCTTGCGCGCGACACCGCCGTACGCGCCCGACTCCCACGCGTTCTCGCCGACATCGGACGGATTCTCCGGACGCCACAGCGGCAGATGCACGAGGCCGGGTTCCACCAGCGACCAGCCGTCGAAGTAGGCGGCGATCTCGTCATGGGTGCGCAGCACGATTTCGGTCGAGGTCCGCCCGGACAGCTTCTGCGCCTCCAGCACCTCGGCGGGCTGGCCGTCGGCGGTGGCGTGCGTGATCGCCAGGTAACTACCCGGTGCCACGGCGTCGCGCAGCACCGCGACGCATCCGGCGGGGTCCGCCTCGTCCGCGACGAAATGCAGGACACCGAGCAGCAATACGGCGACGGGTTTCTCGAAATCGATCAGCGCGCGCACCTGCGGGTCGGCCAGGATCCGCGCCGGCTCGGCCGCGTCGGCGTGGATGACGGCGGTATTCGGATCACCGTCCAGGATGGCGCTGCTGTGCGCGACGGCGACCGGATCGATATCGACGTAGACCACCCGCGCCGAGGGATCGACGGCATGGGCGACCTCGTGGACGTTGCCGACCGTCGGAATACCCGAGCCGATGTCGAGGAACTGGTCGATCCCCGTTTCGGCGAGGAAGCGCACGCAGCGGCGCAACAGTTCCCGGTTCGCGCGCATGGTCTCGGCGATATTCGGGGTGAACGCGGCGATCTGCTGTGCGAGAACGCGGTCGATCTCGAAGTTGTGCATGCCGCCGACGAAGTAGTCGTACACCCGGGACGCGCTGGGCCGATCCAGGTCGATCCCCTCCGGAGCCCAGCTCGGTCTGGTCATGGATCCCCAAATCCTCTCGCACCGACCCTGTTTCGCCGAACACCATGTCGGCGGGTGCATCGTATCCCAGCTCAGCGCGATACGGGCTTCGTCCACTAGTATCAGGCCCTATGGGTTGGGATGCCGGGCCCGCACCACATCCTCACGGCCCGCACGCCGATCTCGCCGACAGATGGGCCGCAGCACTCCGCATGGGGGCTCGCGATCACATCGTGCCGATGAGTACGGCCGAAGCGCGCCTGCTGCTGGTCGAGCTGGCCGGCGAACTCGGCGATGCCGCGAGCAGCTCCCCGCTGCCCACCGCCCGCGTCGCCGCGGTCGGCGCTCGTCTGGCCCGCTCGCATTTCATCGGCAACGACGTGCTCGGACGCAGCGTCGCCGTCCTCATCGAGTATTTCGGCAGTGCCGCAGGGGAATTACTGGCCGCGTTCACCACCGGTTACCTACGGGCCTTCCGCAGTTGGCTGCTGGCCGAACAGGAAAGCGTCAGATCGGCCGAGATCGCCGCGCGACGCGACGCGCAGGAACAGCTGCGCGCCAGCGAGGCCAGATTGCGCGCGGTATTCGCCCAGGCCGGGGTCGGTACCGGAATATCGGATATGACCGGGCGGATCATCGAGGTCAATACCGCGTTCGCGCATATGCTCGGCTACGAACCCGCCGACATGTGCACGCTGTCGGTCACCGACCTCACCCATCCGGACGACCCACCGGCGATGTGGGAGGTCTACGCGGCGCTGATCCGCGGCGAACACGACAACGTCCAGGTGGAGAAGGCCTACACCCATCGCCTCGGCCATGCCGTGTGGACCAACCTCAACGTCTCGCTCATCCGCGACGCGGACGGCGCACCGCAGTACACACTGGTGCTGGTCGAGGATATTTCCGAGCGTCGCGCGCTGCGCGAGCGGTTGCACTACCGCGCCCACCACGACCAGCTCACCGGACTGCCGAACCGGTCCCGGTTCTTCGACGCGCTCTCGGTGGCCTTCGCCGACCCGTCCGCAGCGGTCGGCCTCTGCTACGTCGACCTCGACCATTTCAAGAGCGTCAACGACACCTTCGGCCACGCGGCCGGTGACGAACTGCTCGTCCAGGCCGCCGCGCGCCTGAGCGCCTGCGTCTCGCTCCCCGAGGATCTGGTGGCCAGGATGGGCGGCGATGAATTCGTCGTCCTCGTCCCGCGTCCGCGTGGTCTCGGCGAGGTCACCGGATTGGCCCGCCGCGTACTCGACGCGCTGGCACGGCCTTTCGATATCCACGGCAACCATGTGACGATCACCGCCAGCATCGGGGTGATCGAGGACCGCGGCCAGCACACGTCCGCCGACGAGATGGTGCAGGCCGCCGATACCACCATGTACTGGGCCAAAGCGGCGGGACGCGACTGCTATTCGGTTTTCGACGCCGACCGCGGCAGGCGGGAGAACACCAGGGCCGAACTCTCGGCGGCCATGCCCGCGTCCTTCACCCGTGGCGAATTCTTCCTCGACTACCAGCCCATCGTCGCACTCGGCGATCAACGCCTGGTCGCGGTCGAGGCGCTGGTGCGCTGGCGACATCCCGAACTGGGGGTGCTCCCACCCGGCCGGTTCGTCGATCTCGCCGAGGACAACGGCCATATCGACGCGCTCGGGGCCCTGGTACTCGAATTGGCCTGCCGCGACAGCAGACGGTGGCACGACCTGTTCCCGGAGCAGACACCGACGGTGAGCGTGAATGTCTCCGCCGCCGAGGTAGCCGATCCGAACTGGTTGGCACGGGTACAGCGGATCATCGCCGATACCGGGATCCCGCCGAACCGATTACAGCTGGAACTGACCGAACGCACGTTCATGGAAGCCGAGGGGTTGCCGCTGCAAGCGCTGCGCACCCTGTCCGAAACGGGCGTCCGCATCGCCATCGATGATTTCGGCACCGGCTACTCCAATCTGGCCTATCTCGGCCAGCTTCCGCTGCACGTGGTCAAACTCGCGGGCCCGTTCGTGCAGCGCATCCGCACCCCGGAGACGGTCAACGGCACCGATCTGCTCGTGCTGGACACCATCATCGGGCTCACTCACGCACTCGGACTCAGCGTCACCGCCGAATGCGTGGAAACCGCGTACCAGGCCGAACGCCTGCAGGCCCTCGGCTGCGATACCGCCCAGGGCTGGCATTTCCATCGGCCGATGCCCGCGCACCGGATCACCGATCTGCTCGCCGAGCCCGCGATCGATCATTCGCGGTGATGGGGCCGGGACCGGCGGTCGGGAAAACCCGCTGGGCGCGGCGGCCCGCGCACTGGCATCCTGACTAGGTGAACGCCGGGGAGATCACCATCGACTTCGCGCCCGAGCAGGATCTGTTCATCGGCGCGGCGCGAAGGGGTGGGCAATCCGCCGCCAGGATCGACGGAGTTTCGACACTCGGGCACCTGGTGGAATCGCTCGGGGTGCCACTCACCGAGGTCGGGGCGCTGCTGGTGGACGGTCGGGCGGTCCTCGCCTCGCACGTGCCCGTCGCGGGCGAACGGATTTCGGTGCGGGCGGTCACACGTCCGCAGCGGCGTGCCGAACCGCTGCGATTCCTGCTCGATATCCACCTCGGCACCCTGGCGCGGCGACTACGACTGCTCGGCATCGATGCGGCGTACGAGAATCCCGATATCGGTGACGCGGCGCTGGCGACCCGGTCGGCGACCGAGCGCCGCGTGCTGCTCTCCCGTGATCGCGGCCTGTTGCGGCGGCGCGAAATCTTCGCGGGCGCGTACATCTACAGTCACCGGCCCGCCGATCAACTCGACGATGTGCTGTCCCGCTTCGCCCCTCGGCTCGCGCCGTGGACCCGCTGCACCGCGTGCAACGGGGCTCTGCGCGCCGCCGACAAGGAGTCCATGCGCGGGCAACTGCCAGGCAGCACCGAGCAGACCTACGACACTTTCGCACAATGCGTGGAATGCGGGCAGGCGTATTGGAAAGGCGCCCACCACGCGCGCCTGGACGAGATCGTCGCGAACGCCGAGGCGAAATTCGGTATCTGACCGGCTATTTCGTCGACGACTACGGACCGGGTTCCGCACCGCCGAGCCCGGACGACATCGCATGGATGGGACCGGTTCGCCGCCGCACCGGAATTTGCTGAGCCCACTCACACCCAGGGATGACGAACCAGACATCCGCGTTATAACATCGGCGCGCTAAGCACATCGCACAAGGCGGGACAGAACGTGACCAGTGGTGTTCAACGGGCCGCGTCGTCGCGCCGAGACCGTCAGCGTCGTCGGACGACGGCACCGGCTCCGACGCTCGCGAGTTTGCTGGCCGCCGCGGCCGAGGCGAATCCCGATGGGATCGCGGTGCTGTGCGACGGCGTCACGCTCACCTACCGCGAGCTCGACGCGCGCTCATCGCAATTGGCCCGAATGTTGCTGGAACGCGGCGCCCGCCCCGAATCCGCCGTCGCGGTGGCATTGCCGCGATCCATCGATTCGATTCTCGCGGTGTGGGCGGTGGCGAAGACCGGCGCGGCGTTCGTCCCGATCGATCCCGGTTTTCCCCGGTCCCGCATCGAATTCCAGGCGCGCGACTGCGGCGCGTTGCTCGGCCTGACGCTGACCGAGTACCACCCCACGCTGCCCTCGGAGGTCGACTGGCTGGTCCTCGACGATCCGCGTCATCTCGCGCGGGCCGCCGACCAGCCCGCCAATCCGCTGTCGTATCTGGATCAAGCCGTACCGTCGCGGCAGGCGAATCCCGCGTACGTCATCTACACCTCGGGTTCGACCGGCAGGCCGAAGGGTGTCACCGTCACCCATGCCGGGCTCGCCGCGCTCTGCGCCGAGCAGATCGCCCGCTTCGGCCTCACCGATACGGCCCGGATCCTGCATTTCGCCTCGCCGAGTTTCGACGCGTCCATCCTCGAACTGCTGCTCGCCTTCGGTTCGGCGGCCACCCTCGTGATCGCGCCACCGACAGTATACGGCGGCGCGGAACTCGCCACCCTGCTGGCACAGCACGAAGTCACCCATGCCTTCCTGACCCCATCGGCCCTGGCCTCGATCGACCCGGCCGGGCTGAACACACTGCGGGTGGTGATCGTCGGCGGTGAGCCATGTCCCCCGGCGCTGGTGCGACGCTGGGCCTCCGGCGGCCGTCGTTTCCACAACGCCTACGGGCCCACCGAGGCCACGATCGCGGCGACGATCAGCGGGCCGCTGACGGCCATGATGCCGGTGACGATCGGCTCGGCGGTCCCGGGTACGCGCCTGCAGGTTCTCGACACCCGGCTGCGCCTGGTCGGCGTCGGGGTGGCGGGTGAGCTCTACATCTCCGGCCCCGCCGTCGCACGCGGCTACCGGGGCCGCCCCGATCTGACATCGCAGCGTTTCGTGGCCGACCCGCACGGTGGGCCCGGCGCGCGTATGTACCGCACCGGCGATCTGGTGCGCTGGACGACCGGGGGCGAACTCGAATATCTCGGGCGCGGCGACGACCAGGTCAAGATCCGCGGCTTCCGTATCGAACTCGGCGAAATCGACGCCGCGCTCACGGAGTTGCCCGGGATCAGATCGGCGGTGACCGTCGACCGCAAGACCCCGGCGGGTGACGCCGAATTGGCCTCCTTCGTCGAGACCGAATCCGGGTACGCCCCCGACCCCGCCGAACTCGCGAACGCGCTGGCCGGTCGGCTGCCCCGGTTCATGCTGCCGAGTTCGATCACCGTCGTCGACCGGATTCCGCTGACTCCGACCGGTAAGACCGATCGGGCGGCGCTGCGAGCCAGGGTCATCGAGCAGCAGACCTCGCGACGGCTGTCCGGCCTCGGGGAGGAACTGGTCGCGGCGGTCTTCGCCCATGTCCTCGGGCGGGAACTGGTCGGCGCGGACTCGGATTTCTTCACCGCGGGCGGCAATTCGATCCTCGCGACCCAGGTCGCGGCGCGGCTGAGTGAGACCTGCCGACTCCAGATCCCGGCCCGGCTGGTTTTCGACCATCCCACCGTGGCGACCTTGGCCAAGGCCATTCAGTCGCAGCGATTCGACACCGCCCGTCCGGCCCTGCTCGCCCGTCCCCGCCCCGACCGGGTTCCGCTCTCACCCTCGCAGTTGCGGTTCTGGCTGCGCAACCAGTTCGACACCGACTCGGCCGTGGACAATATCGGCTTCGCCATGCGGGTATCGGAGGAACAGTTGGAGGTCGCCGCGTTGCGGGCCGCCTTCTCCGACATCATCGTTCGCCACGAGGCGTTGCGTACCCGCTATCCCGCCGACGCCGACGGACCCCGCCAAGAGGTGCTCGGGGCCGACAGTGTGATCGGCGATTTCGCCGTCGAGGAGGTCGCCCCGGAGGCGGTGGACGCCAGGGTCGCGGAAATCCTCGGGCGTGGTTTCGATGTCGCGGCCGAGGTGCCGCTGCGCATCGGGTTGTTGCACAACGCCGACGGGTACGTCCTGGTTTTCACGGTGCACCACATCTGCGCCGACGGATCGTCGCTGGCGCCGCTGGCGGGCGATATCGCGACCGCCTACGCCGCGCGCCGCGCCGGTGCGGCGCCGAGCTGGCGACCGCTGGACGTGCAGTACGCCGATTACGCCCTGTGGCAACAGGAGGTACTCGGCGACCGCGACGACCCGCAGTCGGCGCTGTCGCGTCAGCTGGACTACTGGACGAGCGAACTGGCCGGGCTGCCCGATGAACTCGATCTGCCCGCCGACCGGCCGCGCCCCCCGGTGGCGACGCTGCGCGGAGCGGCGGCGCAGCGCAGCACCTCCGCCGAACTGCATCGCGCACTGCTCGCCGTCGCCCGGTCGAACCAGGCGACGCTGTTCATGGTGATGCGCACGGCGCTCGCGGTCCTGCTGGCCCGGCTCTCGGGAACCTCCGATATCGCCATCGGCGTGCCGATGACCAATCGCGCCGAACCCGCGCTCGACCATCTCGTCGGCATGTTCGTCAACACCACGGTGTCCAGGACCAGAGTCGAATCCGACGAGAGTTTCGCGGATCTGCTCGCGCGCGCGCGGGATCGCGATCTCGCCAATTTCGCCCACGCCGAAGCGCCGTTCGAACATATCGTCGACGCGGTGGACCCGGTCCGCTCACCGGGACGTCATCCGCTGTACCAGGTCGGTTTCGCCTTCCAGAATTTCGCGCAGGCCAGCCTGGAACTGCCCGGTCTGAGTTTCTCCTTCGTCGACGTCGACGCCACCACAGCCAAGACCGATCTGCATATCGTCGTGGTCGACACCGTCGGGGTTGACGGCGGACCCGGCCCCATCATCATCCGATTCTGCTATGCCACCGACCTTTTCGATGAGCCGACGGTGCAGCGATTCCTCGACGGGTATCTACGGGTGCTGCAGGAGGTGGCCGCCGATCCGGCCGCCGCGGTGGGCGATCTCGATATCGTCGACCCGGCGCAGCGGCAGCGGCTGCGCGCGTGGTCGACCGGACCCGAGGTCACGGTGGCACCCGAACTGCTGCATACCGCCCTCGCACGGCAGGCCGCCGCGACCCCGGACGCGGTGGCGGTGGTGTTCGGCGCCGATTCGGTGACCTACGCGCACTTGCACGCGCGCGCGAATCGACTGGCGCGCTGGCTCATCGAACAGGGGGTCGGTCCGGAGACGGTCGTCGCGGTGGCCATGCGCCGATCGATCGACCAGGTGGTCGCGCTGTACGCCATCGTGGCGGCGGGCGGCTGCTGGGTGCCGATCGACCCGGATCATCCGGCCGACCGCATCGGTTACGTACTGGAGGCCGCCGCACCGCGCTGCGTGCTCACCACCGTCGCGGACGCGATGCCGGGCGCGCAGCCGGTGGACGCCATCGACCTGTCTCGCTTCGACGCCGAACCCGTCGGCGACGCCGAACGCCGCGCCCCGCTGCGCGGCGACCACCCCGCCTATGTCATCTTCACCTCCGGGTCGACCGGTCGACCGAAAGGCGTCGTGATCAGCCACGACGCGATCGTCAACCAGTTGGCCTGGATGCACGAGACCTACCGGGTCGATGCCGAGGACAGATATCTGCAGAAGACCCCGGCGACCTTCGATGTCTCGCTGTGGGGCTATTTCCTGCCGCTGCGGGCGGGCGCGCGGCTGGTGCTCGCGGGTCCGGACGAACATCGCGATCCCTCGGCGCTGTGCCGGTTGATCGCCGAACACCGCATCACCCTCACCGATTTCGTTCCCTCGATGCTCTCGGTTTTCGCCGCGCACGCCCCGGCCGCCGAATTGGTCTCGCTACGAGCCATTTTCGTGATCGGCGAGGCGCTGCCCCCGGAGACGGCGAGCGCCTTCGCCGCGATCAGCGACGCCGAGACGCACAATCTGTACGGTCCCACCGAAGCCGCGGTGAGTATCACCGAGCATCGGGTGCGGCCCGCCGATACGATCGCGAACGCGGTGCCGATCGGTGTGCCGGAATGGAATTCGCGTTGTTTCGTCCTCGACGGGCGGCTGCGGCAGGTGCCCGTCGGCGCGGTCGGCGAACTCTACCTGGCCGGAATCCAGTTGGCCCGTGGCTATCACGCGGCCCCGGGACTCACCGCGGGACGTTTCGTGGCGAATCCGCTCGATCCCGGCGGCGAGCGCATGTACCGCACCGGCGATCTGGTGCGCTGGAATTCCGGGGGCGCCCTGGAATACCTCGGGCGCACCGATTTCCAGGTGAAGGTGCGCGGGCATCGCATCGAACTGGGCGAGATCGAGACCGCGTTGCTCGCCGACCCGACGGTCGGCCAGGCCGCGGTGGCGGTCCAGCCTTCCGACAGCGGTGACCGCCTGGTCGGCTATGTGGTGCCGGTACCGGGCGGCTCGGTCGATCCGGAGGCGTTGCGGCGCTCGGTCTCCCGGGTGCTGCCGAACTATATGGTTCCCGCGGCGGTACTCGAACTGCCGTCGTTCCCGGTCAACACCAGTGGCAAACTCGATCGAAAGGCGTTGCCGCAACCGGTTTTCACCGCGCGTGAGGGCGCACCGCCGACCACCGCGCTCGAACGCGATATCGCCGAGGTGTACGCCGAGGTCCTCGCGGTGTCACCGATCGGAGTCGAGGACGATTTCTTCGCCCTCGGCGGCTCCTCGCTCCTCGCCTTCACCCTGCATCAGCGGCTCTCGGCCCGAATCGGGCGCGCGGTGCCGATGTCGGCGCTGCTCGCCCATCCCACCGTCGGGGCGCTCGCCGGATTCCTCACCGGGGCCGCGGCCCCCGACCGCGAGAACGGCCCGGCCGAGGACGCCGTACTCGATCGGGACATCACCCCGGAGCACTGCGCACCGGCCGTCACCGGGAACCCGCGCGAAATCCTGCTCACCGGCGCGACCGGATTCCTCGGCGCCCACCTGCTGCGCGAACTCCTCGACACCACCGACGCCCGCGTGTGGTGTGTGGTGCGCGCCGACAGCGCGGAGGCGGGCGCGAACCGCATCCGGCGGGCCCTGACGCGTTTCCGGCTCTGGGACGGCGAGAGCGCGGATCGGATCGTGGCCGTGCCCGGCGATATCGCCGAGCCCCGGCTCGGACTGTCCGCGGCGGATCACGACCGCCTGGCTTCGACGATCGAGGTGATCTACCACAACGGCGCACGGGTCAACCATGTCGATCCGTACCCCCGGCTGCGCGACGTCAATGTCGAGGCGACCAGGGAGATCCTGCGGCTGGCGACCACCCATCGGCTCAAGCCGGTGCATCACGTCTCCACCATCGGCGCCACCGTCGGCACCGCGCCGGTCTTCGGCCCCATCGAGGAGTCCGTCCGCCTGCGCGCCGACCAGTTGCCCGATAACGGCTATGCCCAATCCAAGTGGGCCGCTGAGGAATTGGTCCGGGAAGCGGGGGCGCGCGGAGTTCCGGTCGCCGTCTATCGCCCCGGCACCATCTGCGGCGATCCGCGATCCGGGGTGAACAGTCCCGACGATTCGTTCTGGAATATGATCCGCGCCGCCGCCATCCTCGGAACGGCCCCCGAGGTCGGGGATACCACCGTCTCGATCGTGCCGGTGAGCTACGTCGCGCGCGCGATCGTCGCCATCTCTCGCACCGAACGGCACGACACGGTCTACCACCTGGTCAACCGTGTTCGCGTGCCGGTGCGCGAGGTCTTCGACAGTCTGCGCGAACACGGCCTCCCGGTGGCGACGGCGTCATTGGAGACGGTACAGGCCGCTCTCGACCGCGAATCCCGGCTGCGCAACAGCGCCGGTGACGATTCACTGGTCCGGGCGGCCCTGCTCACCGCCGATTACGAGGCATTCGCCGCGCAGTTCGAATGGGCCGACGAACGCGCCAGGTACGCGCTGCGCGGCACCGATATCGAATGCCCCGCGGTGGACCGACGGGCGCTCGATGCCTATATCCGGGAATTCCTGGTCTCCGGATTCCTCCCGCAGCGGTGATCCGGGGCTTCAGAACACGCGGTAGCGGCTGGTCGGCACCACATCGAGATTCCGGTCCGCGCCGAAGGTGGCGACGCTGCGCATCATGCGCTGGATGCGACGGGTCAGTTCGTCGGGGTCGCCGCCACTGCCGTAGAACGCGTGCGGATCGGTGAGGGCTTCGATCGGGAACTGTTCCTCCACGATGGCGGCGATCCCCGAAACCCCGGCCGCTTCCGGTGTCAGGCAGGCGAGGACGCGGTTCTGCACGTAGCCGACGGTGGCCTGGGTCTCGATGGCGACCGGGGTGTGGCGGACCCGCCAGCACTCCAGCCATTCGTCGTAGGACTGGATTTCGGGCAGACGCAGGAAGGCGATATTCGCGAGTCCGGGTGTGCGCTCCCCCGGCGCGGTCGCCGGAAGTTCGAGGGGGACGCGCTCCTCTACCCGCCATCCCGCGCACCGATCCGCGTGCGCGCCGATCGCCTCGATCACCGCGCCGGGAGCGCCGTCCTCGGGGAGCCAGAGGCAGACGACAGCGTCGATCGGATCATCGAAGGTGGTCAGGCGCAGCATCGCCGGGGCCACCGCCGCGTCGGCGACGTTCACCTGGAACCGCCGCGCGCCCGCATCGCGACAGGCCTCGGTCAGGTCGGACCCCAGCGGGTCGCGGGCGCCCCAGAGTGCGAAGACGAGTTTTGTCGAAGCCACCGAGCCACCCTCGTTCTGTAACACGTTTCAGTTTGCTCGGGCAGCCTAGGACGCGGCGCGGCGGTGGTCAACGGGCGAACCCGCTACCGCAGGTACGGAGCCCGCGCCGCGCGGGCGGCCTCGATGAACGCCGCCAGCGTCTGGGGCCAGAACAGCTCATCCACACAGGAGTATTTCGGCAGGAAGCCGCGACAGGGCGCGTCACCGCGCGGCCCGACCTCGACCACAAGCGCCGCGACACCGAGCGCGCCGTATGCCTGGTCGGAACTGGTTCCCGATACCGCGTAGCCGACCGTCTCCTGCGAGGTGCCGACCTCGTAACCCGGCGGCGCGATCCGTTCGGCCAGGCGGCGCAATTGCCCGGCGTCACCCGGCCCCGTCCCCGTCGGGATCACGACGTAATCGCCGAAGGAATGCAGGTCGATGACCAGTCCGGCGGCCGTGTCCGGCACCTCGATATCGGCCGATCCGCCACGCTGATCGGCGAAGAGGCGCGACATCAAACCCTCGAGCGCCCCGGTCTCCGGTTCGGAGGCCGGATACGGTCCGCGATAGTCGTCATCGCACGGATCGGCGCCCGAACCGGGTTCGCCCCAGCGCGCGGTGAAATTCCGTTCCAGATCGACGCCCTGCCGGTAGTAGCGCACCACTCCGGTGTGGTCGCGGCACGAATCCGGCGCGAAATCGAGATTCTTGCGCTGGAATTTCGGCTCATCACCGCCGGAGGACACCACATCGACACCATCGGGATTGGCGACGGGCACGACCCAGATCTCGTTCTCGTCCAGGATCTCGGTCGCCACGGGATCCACGCCGTAGCCGTCGGCGAGATAGTCGATCCAGCGCCAGGCCAATTCGCCCGTCACGATCTCCCTGGCGTGTATCTGGGCGATCAGCAGCGATCTCGGTTTGCCCGACGCGAACGACAGATCGCAGCCCTCGGGCCGGAACACCCCGAGCCCGGTTTTCGCGACCGCCTTGACCAGGGCATCCACCCGCGGTGCGACGCCGGTGAGGCAGATCGCCCGCAGTTGATGGCCGCCGCGTCCCTCGGCCGCCGTCCACGATTCGCCGATGCCGTGCACCGTGGCGATTCCGGGATACCCCTGGCCGACGGCGTCGACGTGGCGCAGCATATCCGCGGCGGTGCGGTATCCGCCGTAATAGGTCGGCCCGTACACCGTGCAGACGATCCCGGAACACGCGATCGACGGAATCGGATCCCGCGCCGCCGCGGTACCCGATGCCGTTGCTGCCAGCAGCGCCGCCATGATTACGGCGATCCCCGCGCGCGATATCGCCACCGCCATCCTCTCCTCGCATCCGACAGCAGGTTCACCTGACCATGAGAAGCATTGGGGCTGTTCATAATCCGCGTAGCCCATGACCGAGCACCACCGCCACGACCAGCACCGGCGTGGCCGTCACCGACGCTATGGGCGGGATTCGGCTCCGTCCTCACACGTTCCGGATGAGAAACCGGGGACGGCGAAATCACGGGAGACCCGCGCGGGTGAATTCGCGATGTCGATTGGCCCACCATGACGTTATCGCTGTCACCGGGCCGCGAGATCGCTGTATCGTCGTCCCACGCCGAACTCGGCGTGAGACGACAACGCAGGTGCGGGAGAAAGGCAGATGCCCGCCGGAGACCGGGTAGGCGTCTGCGGGATGTGGCGATGGGCACGCGACACCCGCCAGCCCTGCGGCGAGCAGTGCTGAACGAGCGAATAGGTGACCGCCATGATCGCGGAGGCGAAGACGCCGGAACAGTGGGCCCAACTGTACGTGTCCTGCGGCCTACCCGGAACACATTCGACGACACCGGGATTCGTGGTCCTACCGCTGACCGGCGAGGTGACCGCCGTGAATACACCCGGCGCACTCGGGGACCGGATCGTGGCGCTGATGCCGACCCGCCATATCTACGGGCCCGTGCTGGCCCGACCGGACCCCGCGCGCTACACCTTTCTCACGTACAACGACCGCGGCACCGAACCGGAAGTGGATGAGGCGCTCACGCGCAACGGCGTCGACGTGGGGCCGCACCGGGCCAATGTCATCCTGCCGACCGGCCTCGGGCCCATCACCCGTGAGGAGCGGTACTGGCTGTGCTCGCCGCGCCCCGACGACCCGCTGCCCCCGCTCACGACGCTGCTGGAAGTGGTGACGGCCTGCCTGGACGCGCCGCGGTGATCGCTTCCGGCTCGGCTTCCGTCCTGGGTTCGGACTCCCCGCGGCCGTACATTGAATAGCAGGACGTGACGCGGGTCACGATGAACTCGACGAGGAGGCGCGGGTGCCGGAACAGGATTGCTTCGACTACGTGATCGTCGGCGCCGGTAGCGCGGGCTGCGTACTGGCCGACCGGCTGAGCGCGGACGCGGATGTCTCGGTACTGCTGCTCGAAGCGGGCGGCGAAGACGACGCGGACGAGATCCACATCCCCGCGGCCTTCGCCAGCCTCTTCAAGACCAAATGGGACTGGAACTACGAGACCACCGAACAGAAATATATGGACGGGCGCAAGGCGTACTGGCCGAGGATGAAGGCGCTCGGCGGGTGTTCGTCGATGAACGCCATGATCTACATCCGGGGCAACCACGCCGACTACGACGGCTGGCGCGACAACCACGGCGCGAAGGGCTGGGGTTACGACGATGTCCTGCCCTACTTCGCGCGCTCGGAAGCGAACACCCGATTCCACGACGCCTACCACGGCACCCGGGGCCCGCTGCACGTGGAGGACCGGCGCTACACCCACGAACTCACCGACGCCTGGGTCAGGGCCGCGGTCGCCTCCGGTCTCGAATCGAACGACGATTTCAACGGCGCGGCGCAGGAGGGCGTCGGCAGGTATCAGGTGACCTGCAAGAAGGGCCACCGCTGGTCCACCGCTGACGGCTACCTGCGCCCCGCTCTCGACCGCCCGAATCTGACGGTGCGCACCAACGCCTTCGCGACCGCGGTGCTGCTGCGCGGCACCAGGGCGACGGGCGTGCGCTACCGGCGCGACGGCGTCGAGCACACCGCCCACGCCGAGCGGGAGGTCATCCTGTCCGGTGGTGCGATCAATTCGCCGCAGTTGCTGATGCTTTCGGGTATCGGACCTGCCGCGCACCTGCGCGAGATGGGTATCGACGCGGTCGCCGATCTGCCCGGCGTCGGCGAGAATCTGCACGATCATCCGGTGGTCCCGATGCTGTGGTACACCAAGGGCACCTCGGATCTGTCCGGCTTCGCCAACCCCGGCCGCCTGGTGCAGTGGCAGGTGGCGGGACGCGGCCCCCTGTGTTCCAACGTCGGCGAGGGCGGTGGCTTCTTCGCTTCCCGCGACGATCTGGGCGCACCCGATATCCAGATCCACGTCGCGCCGACCGGCTTCTACGACAACGGTTTCCGCGAGCCGATCGCACCGATGTTCACCGCGGGGGTCACCCTGGTCAACGTCGCGAGCCGGGGCAGACTGCGACTGCGCTCGGCCGACCCGGCGTGGAAGCCCGCGATCGATCCCGGCTATTTCGCCGACCCGATCGATATGCGCGCGACCATCGCGGGCGCACGCCGCGTCATCGAGATCTCCGAGGCGTCCGCGATCGGAAAGTACCTCGACCGGCCCTATATCCCGGCTCGTGTGGCAGGGGTCTCCGACGAGGATCTGGCCGACCATATCCGGGCGTGGGCCCAGACGCTGTACCACCCGGTCAGCACGTGCGCGATGGGCGTCGGCGAGCGGTCGGTGGTCGATACGCGGTTGCGGGTCAACGGATTCGACGGCCTTCGGGTCGTCGACGCCTCGGTGATGCCGGAAATCCCCCGGGGCAATACCCATGCCCCCACCGTCATGATCGCCGAGAAGGCCGCCGACCTCATCCTCGGACGCACCTCATAGTCCCGAACTCCCGAAGAAAGGAGAAACGAATGACCACGGCTCCCGAAAACGTCACGACGGCAGAGACATTCGATTCGCTCGACCCCGCCACCGGCGATATCGTCGGCACCTACCCGGTCTATGACGCCGAGCAGGTGAACGCCGCGGTCGCCACCGCGAGGGACGCCGCGGCCTGGTGGGCCGGGCTCGGCTTCGCCGAACGCGGAAAACGACTGCGCGCCTGGGCCGGCGTCCTCACCCGGCGCATCCACCAGTTGGCCGATGTGGTGCACGCCGAGACCGGTAAACCGCATTCGGACGCGACACTCGAGGTCGCGCTTGTGCTCGACCACATCTCGTGGGCGGCCAAACACGCGCCGAAGGTGTTGGGCCGCAAGCGCGTATCGACCGGACTGGTGATGTCGGATCATTCGGCGTCGGTGGAGTACCTGCCGCTCGGTGTCATCGGCGTGATCGGCCCGTGGAACTACCCGGTGTTCACCCCGCTCGGTTCCATCACCTACGCGCTGGCCGCGGGTAACGCCGTCGTCTTCAAGCCGAGCGAGTACACCCCAGGGGTCGGCGCGTGGCTGGTCGACGCTTTCGCCCAGGTCGTTCCGGAAAAGCCGGTGCTGCAACTGATCACCGGATTCGGCGCGACCGGTGAGGCGCTGTGCCGTTCCGGCGTGGACAAGATCGCGTTCACCGGATCACCCGGCACCGGCCGCAAGATCATGCACGCCTGCGCCGATACCCTCACCCCGGTGGTGATCGAGGGCGGCGGCAAGGACGCCCTGCTCGTCGACGCCGACGCCGATATCGCCAAGGCCGCCGACGCCGCGGTATGGGGCGGGTTCGCCAACGCGGGACAGACCTGTGTCGGTGTCGAACGTGTCTACGTGCACGAGCGGGTCTACGACGAATTCCTCGGCAAGGTCACCGAATTGGTCGAACCGCTGCGCGCGGGCCCGGACGCGGGCGCGAAGATCGGGCCGATGACCATGCCGACCCAGGCCGAGGTTGTCCGCCGCCATATCGCCGACGCGCTTGAACGCGGTGGACGGGCGGTCATCGGCGGACTCGGCGCGGTCGGCGAGCGGTTCGTACAGCCGACGGTGCTGGTCGACGTGCCGAATGATTCGCTGGCCAATACCGACGAGACCTTCGGCCCGACCCTCACCATCGCCAAGGTCGCGAATATGGACGAAGCGGTGGACCTGGCCAATGATTCCCGCTACGGACTCGGCGCCACGGTCTTCGCCAAGAAGCGCGGTAAGGAACTGGCCAGGCGCATTCGCTCCGGGATGACAGCGGTGAATTCCGTCATCGCCTTCGCCGCTATCCCGTCGCTGCCCTTCGGCGGTATCGGCGAATCCGGTTTCGGCCGCATCCACGGCCCGGACGGGCTGCGCGAATTCACCTACGCCAAGGCCGTCGCCAGTCGCCGAATGCCCGGCCTGATGAATCTCACCAGTTTCGCCCGCACCGCCGCCAACGACAAGAACCTCACCACCCTCGCCACCCTGTTGCACGGACGGGGCTGAGCGGGCGGCAGCACGGCGTGTTCAGGGGGCGGACGGCCCCAACGCGGCATCCGGGCGCGGAGCGCCTGGCCGGGGTTCCTTGAGCTCGATGAACAGCGAGTGCGTTGCCGTCCGGCCGACATTGCGGCCCTGATGCTCCTGCGCGTCCAGCCAGCGAACCTGTCCCGCCTCCAGGTCGACCGGGACCTCCCGGCCGCCGGAGGAGATCACCCGCTGGAATGCGGTCAGAGTCACCATGACGCTGTCCGGATGGGCATGCAGATGTGTCGCGTCGCCCGGCACATCACGGTACTCCAGCACCCGCACACGTTCGTTCTCCCACACAACCCGGTACAGCTCCGGGTCGGTGACAACAGGATCGTTCATGGGACTAGAGTACCATGATGGCATGGCAGTACCATATGAGTCGAAGGGGCGAATCCGGCAGAAGCAGCGCACTCGCGACGCCCTCATCGAGGCCACCCGGTCCCTGTTGGAGAGCGGACGCACCCCGACCGTGGACCAGTCGGCCGATGCCGCCGGCATCTCCCGCACCACGGCATACCGCTACTTCGCCAACCAGAGACAACTGCTCCTGGCCGCGATGCCGACCATCGATCGGCCCAGCCTGCTCGAGCCGGACGCATCCGACGACGTCCACGTTCGCCTCGACCTGGTCATAGCCGAGCAGACGGAGATCTTGCGCAGGTGGGAGCCGCAGTTGCGGGCCGCGCTGCGGCTGTCGCTGGATCAGGAACCGCAGACGCCGCGCGACGGCCGCCCGGTGCTGCGACAAGGCAGGGCCATTACCTGGATCGAGGACGCGTTGACACCACTGACCGAGTCGCACCCGCATATCGATCGCAGACGGCTCGCCGTCGCCATTCGCGCCTGCTGCGGAATCGAATCGTGGGTCTGGATGGTCGACATCGCCGCCGTGTCACGCACGGAGGCCGCGACCCTCATGCGCGAGTCGGCACAAGCCCTGCTGGCCGCGGCCCTGGCACAACCCGGCGGACCCGCACAGCACTAGCGTTGCCGGATCGCCAGAAGTTCCGCGCTGACGACACGCAGCGCCTCATCGATCCCGGCACGGACGCGCAGCTGGGGCATCAACGCGATGTCGTTCATCACCGTCTGTGCGGCCTGGACCCGGATGCGGGTTGTCACCGGATCCCAGCCCGGGTGCACCTGGCAGGCCAGGTGCACCCATTCGGCGATGTAGGTGTGCTGGGTGGTCTTGGCGCGCTGCCGGTCGGTCGCGGGCAGATTCGCGGTTTCGGCGACCAGCAGCTGGAGCAGATCCGGATTCTCCAGGACGAATCGGCTGTAGCTCTCGACCAAGCGGCGCAATCCGTCGCGGGCGTCGGTAGCGTGGGCGAAGACCCGATTCATCTCCATCCGCAGCCATTCGTCGCCGCGGTACATCACTGCGGCGAGAATCTCGGTTTTCGCGGTGAAATGGTTGTACAGACTCGGGCCCGCGATACCAACGCTCGCGCCGATGTCGTCCATGCTGACGCCCGCGAATCCCTTGCGCGCGAACAGCCGGGTGGCCTCGACCAGAATCGTCTCGCGCCGCGATTGCATGGTGAGCGTCCGCGCGGGCGACGCGGACGGGACCGGAGCGGGCAGGGTGATCGGGGCATCGATGACATCGGTGACCAATTCGGCGAGCTGCCTGGCGAATCCCGGCTCGGGTAGCGAAAGGCTGTGGAAGGAAACACTTGTCACGGCGGCCAGCGCGCACCATGGCAGCAGCGCTGCCTCCGCGGGGCCGAGGCCGGGACGGCGCTGCCCGATCAGCACAGCCAGCCGGGCGCCGATGCGTTTGGTCACCGTCCGCAATTCGTCCCGGTGTTCCGGGGAGAGATGGCGCGCCTCCCGCTGCCACAGCACCCCGACCCGCCGATGTTCGAGGGTGACCGCCGCCAGCCGTTCGGCGATATCGTCGGGACCGGCGTCGGCCAGCACGGCCTCCAGCGTGCGCACCGCGTCGACGACGACGGTGACCAGCAGATCCTGCTTGCCACGGAAATGCCGGTAGAGCGCCGACGGCCCGATCGCCACCGCCTCTGCCACGTCGCCCATGCCGACCTTGGTGTAACCCTTGCGGTAGAACAGATCCGCGGCCGCCCGCACGATCAACTGGCGCCGATTGGCGGGGCGGGTACCGCGTGCGGGGCTGCGTAGCGCCTGCCCGTCCGTCCGGACCATCTCCTCCTCCGATCCTCGCCCGGCAGCGAGCGATCATTCCAGCATCGATACCGCGACCCCGGACGAATGTCCGCACGGCCCGGCAGGTTTCGCACACGCGCCACGGCCGCATGCCGTCGGATCGGGCGAAGGCGGCTTCCGAGCCGGATGTCCCAGGCTATCTCTTACTATTTGCTATTCACTTACCGCAGAGTACTCGGCCTCGACCACTATCGTTGCGACATACTGCGCCGGAAATTGGCGGTAGCGGACGTATCATCCACGCGAGACGTTCCGATAGTGACCCCTGTTACACTATGGCCGGTTCACTTCAGCGGAGATGGAGCGACCGGTCACCGCCTGCGACCAGACAGACCGCTGTAGGTCACGACACGAAGGAAGTTCGCCGATGTACCTCACCCAGGGCCTGCACCGCGCCGTGCAACAGAATCCGGACGGCATCATGACGATCCACGGCGATCGGACCAGGACTTTCCGGGAGACGGCCGAGCGGGTGGCACGGCTGGCCGGCGGATTGCGCGGCCTCGGTGTCGGAGAAGGCGATCGGGTCGCGATGCTCGGACTGAACTCCGACCGTTACAGCGAGTACCTGCTGGCCGTGCCGTGGGCCGACGCGGTGCTGAATCCGGTCAACATCCGGTGGAGTCCGGCCGAAATCATCTACAGCTTCCAGGATTCCGGCACCAATGTGCTGTTCATCGATGACGCGTTCGCGCCGATGCTGCCCGCCATCCGCGCCGCCTACGACGGATTGATCGCGGTGATCCACTGCGGCGACGGACCCACCCCCGAAGGCGCCCTGTCCTACGAGACGCTGGTGGCCGAATCCGAGCCGATCGAGGACGCGCGCCGCGGCGGCGACCAACTGGCCGGACTCTTCTACACCGGCGGCACCACCGGATTCCCCAAGGGCGTCATGCTCAGCCACGCGAATCTGTTCGCCTCGACGCTCGGATCGATTTCCACCGGCTACCTGTTCGGACCCGGCGGCCGGTACCTGCATGCCGCGCCCATGTTCCACCTCGCCGACCTCGCGGGCTGGATCGCGCAGACCACCCTCGGCGGCACCCATGTGTCGATCCCCGCCTTCGACCCGGTCGCCACCATGAAAGCGATCGCCGCCCATCGCATTACCGGCTCCCTGCTGGTACCTGTGATGATCCAGATGCTGGTCGACCACCCCGAGATCACCGAACACGATCTGTCGAGTGTCGAGCAGATCATGTACGGCGCTTCGCCCATCGCCGAGGCGGTGCTGGAACGCGCGATGAAGGCATTCCCCAACGCCCGGTTCACCCAGGCGTACGGGATGACCGAATTGGCCCCGGTCGCGACGCTACTCGGCCCCGACGAGCACAGGGGCGCTCTGCTGCGGTCGGCCGGACGCGCCGCCCCGCATGCCGAGGTCCGCATCGTCGCCCCGGAGGGCAACGAGGTCGCGCGCGGCGAGGTGGGCGAGATCGCGGTGCGCGGCGACAATGTCATGCTCGGCTACTGGAACCGGCCGGAGGAGACCGCCGCCGCGATTCGCGACGGCTGGATGCACACCGGCGACGGCGGTTACATGGACGAACAGGGTTTCGTCTTCGTGGTCGACCGGATCAAGGACATGATCGTCAGCGGCGGCGAGAACGTCTACTCCGCCGAGGTCGAGAACGCCGTCGCCGCGCATCCGAATGTCGCCGCGTGCGCCGTCATCGGCGTGCCGGACGAGGAGTGGGGCGAGCGGGTGCACGCGGTGATCGTCTGCGTCCCGGGCACTTCGGTGACCGTCGAGGAGATCCGCGAACACGCCAAGACCAAGATCGCCGGGTACAAGGCGCCGCGCAGCATCGAACTGGCCGCGACCCTGCCGGTTTCCGGTGCGGGCAAGATCCTCAAACGAGAACTGCGCAAACAGTATTGGGACGACGCCGAGCGTCAGGTGCACTGACGTCGCGGTCGGACGGGCGTGGCGCCGGAGTTCGTGGATTCGCGAGCTCCGGCGCCGCGCCCGCTCAGAACAAGGTCATCGGCTCGGTCGGAATCGGTTCGGGCAGCGGGTCGAGTCCGGGAACGAGCTCGCGCACCGCGTCGTGGAACCGGCGGGCAAGCGGCAATGCGCTCGCGTTATCGGGCGTGTGGATGAAAACCGTCGGTGACCGGCCTTCGCGCAGCCACGCGGTGACCACATCCAGCCACGGTTCCCACCCCTCGATGGTGCGCAGCTGATCGTCACGCCCGTGGTAGCGCACCATCGGGAATTCGGTGAGGGCTCGGGTGCGACGCGCCACCCTCGGCTTCTTCGACCACGCCTCCTGTTCGGCCGCGCTGGCGGGCAGTCCGTCGAAAAGGACCGTGGTGTCGAAGGTGACCCATTCCGCGCCGACCCGGCCGAGGACCCGCTCCAATTGTTCGGCGGCGCGGCGATCATCGAAGAAGGCCGGATGGCGCACTTCGACAGCGGCGCGGCACGACGGCGGCAATCGGCGCAGGAATCCGGCGAGCGCCCCGAGATCGGTCGGGCCGAAGGATCCCGGTAGCTGCACCCACCAGGCGTGCACTCGGGGGCCGAGCGGCGCCATCGCGTCGAGGAACGCGCGCAGTTCGGCGTCGACCTCGGTGAGCCTGCGCTCGTGAGTGATCGGCTTCGGCAGTTTCACCACGAACCGGAAATCCGGATCTGTCTGCGCCGCCCAGGATTCCACGCTCCGGCGCGACGGCGTCGCGTAGAAGGTCGTATTGCCCTCCACCGCGTTGCACGATCCGGCGTAGACCCGCAGCGCCTCCGTCGCGGGCAACTGCCCTTCCTGCCAGGCAGCATGGCGCCACATCGCGCATCCCACGTGAAGCCGCATATCGCGACGCTAGCGCACCGCGTATCGCGTGCGCTCTCGGCGGTGATCATCCGCGGTGGGTCCTCATACGCCGCCGCTCACCATGCTGGACGGCATCGGCACCGGGTCGGCGATGACGATGCGGCGTCGCCCCAGCAAGAGCAGACCGCACGCGCTCCCGACCGTGATCAACACCGCGGCGATACCCGGCGTCGAGTTGTTCAGGATCAGATCCGGGTCGGCGTTGAAAACCCTGCCGCGCATCGCGATGACCACGCCGGGGACGAAGAAGGTGGCGAGGGCGAGCATGATGCTCGAACTCTGGCCTGGCAGCGCCGCGCCGAAGCTGTATCCGGTCAACAACGACAGCGTCACCGTCGCGACGATCGCGGCGCCGGGCACCGCGGACTGCGGACCCGCGGCCGACACCGCGAAAATCGCGAGCATCACCATTCCCGCCATCGCCGCGACCGGGTAGGGCCGCAGCAACCCGTACCACAATCCGACCGCCATGCTGGCGATGAGCACCGGAACCAGCCACGCGGACAGCGGAACCAGGACGATCGAGCCGCCGATCGCGGAGATCGCGGCACAGAGCTGGATCAACACGCCGTCACGACCCGGCAGCAACCCGCCGACAACCAAGGCCGTGAGCACAGCCGAGCCCGAAACCAGCACGATCTCGACAGTGGTGTGGCCTTTGCTCATCAGCCATTCGGCACACAGGACCGGTGAGCTGACGCCGATGACCGCGGCCAGAATCGGCCGGATCGGCAACTCGACGCTGATCGTGAGGTAGCGCCGCCCGGAGCGGAATCGCAGCCCGCACCAGATGACCAGCGCCGTCCCCGGCCAGAGCAGCCACAGCGACGGCGAGTCGATGATGAACCAGGCGATCGGCGCATACCGCGCGGTGTCGCCGTCCGCACCGGAGGACATCGTGAGATCACCGACGATGACGCTGCTGAGCGCGCCGAGAATGAAAGCGAGAATCATCGACAGACGGACAGCCGCCGCGGCCACCGAACCGCCGAGCACAAGCCCGCCCGCCAGCGAATCGATGTAGTTCAAGGTGGTGAGCGGAGCCGTCTCGGAGAAACCGCGTCCGAAGAGGTGATTGGCCAGCAGCACGATCATCCCGCACAGCGTCGCCGCCCATGGCGCCATCAGCGACTCGGCGGTACTGGTGAAGACCGCGATCACCACGGCCACCAGGCATCCGATGGCCGCGGCGCGCGGCAGGCTTGCCGCCAGCAACTCCGTCTGCAATGTCGCGGTACCGCGCACCCACGACCGCGAGACGGGGGTGGCGAGCGCCAGGCCACCGATCACGGCGCATACGAATGCCGTGATTACTTCGCCGAGCCTGGTGCCGTAACGCACCGTTTCAACCTAACCGACCCAAGATCGCTTGCTAGCCGTTTGCTCAGTAATCGGTCATTTTTTCCAAACCCGACGCACCCCCCTCGTCGTCACGCCGACGGCCGTAGCGCGCGCAGCAGCCGGGTCGGGTGAGATCCCGCGGCTCATGAGGGCTCCCGCGACCAAGGCGATAGGGAGCATGGCGATGCCGTACACCCCAGCGGGGACGGCCATGCGGATATCGTCGAGCACACTGATGGCTATCGTCATCGCCAGGGTGCTGTTGTGGATGCCGATCTCCATCGAGCACGCGACGGCCTGGGCGCGGGCGACACCGGCCGCGGCGGGCACCCAGAACCCGAGCGCCAGGCTCGTCACCGCGAACGCCAGCACCACCACACCGACATCGAACAGGTAATCGAGGATGTTGGCGCGTTCGGCGAAGACGGCCGCCACGGTGACGATGGCGAGGAAACCGATCGACACAATCCGCACCGGGCGGTCCATCCCGCGCGCGAAATCCGGGGCGGCGCGTCGGGTCAGCATTCCCACGGCGACCGGAACGAGCACGATCGCGAAAACCTGGAGCACCTTGGTGAGTTGCAGTCCGAGTTCGTCACGGCCCGCGGGCGCGAAATAGGCCAGTGCGATATTGGTGAGCACCGGCAGGGTGACGACCGAGAGGACGGAGTTCACCGCCGTGAGGGTCACGTTCAGCGCGACATCGCCGCGGAAGAGATGGCTCAGCAGATTCGCCGTCACCCCGCCCGGCGACGCGGCGAGCAGCATCACCCCGACCGCGAGTTGGGGTTGCAGGTCGACTAGGACCACCAGCCCGAACGCGATGGCGGGCAGGACGAGCACCTGACAGCCCAGTGCGATCAGCACGGCCTTCGGGAAGCGCGCCACGCGAGCGAAATCATCGACGGTGAGCGCGAGACCGAGCCCGAACATGATGAGCGCCAGCACGATCGGCAGCGCTACGGTGACCTGCCAGCCTGCCATCGGCGACCCCTCACCCCTTCGTAGCCACCGGGGCCGACGGCCTCCGGAGGGCAGTGTGCACCACACCAGCCCGAAACGATCGCGGACACGGATCGAATCACGATGTCGGCGAACATAATTCAGCTCACGATTCGCACCGGCCCGCGCAAGGGGACGATACACTCATTTACAGGCCAGATCTCCTATCAAATAATCGACCAGAGAAGACACAGGACTTCGCCGCCGGGAACAGCCCGTTCTGTTCCCGGAAAGATTGGGAGGCAAGGTGATCCATCGCAGCGGGAAGGACGCGGATCTCGCGCCGCCCGAGGACCGTCACCGGAGGTGCAGGATGATCGAGGGTTCGAACGCGTCCGAGGCGGAGGACGGCGCCGAACCTCGTGACCGTCGCGCCCCCGACGAACCGGCGGGGCGCCTGCCCGCGAATCGAATGTGGACCGTCTCCGCGGTGGTCGTCGAAGGTGACGACCTCGAACCACGCCACGGCGTCGTCGCCGCGGCCGACCTCGGTGACGCCGCCGAACAACTCTGCGAATACCTGCCCGAAACCCGGCCCGACGACGGCGACTACTACCTCGTGGCCAGGGAGGTTCCGTTGATGGCGCGCGGCAGGCGCAGCGGGAGACAGCATCCGCGCCCCACCTGGGTCAGTCCGATCCGCCGCGATGACGACACCGGGCAGACCACTTACGGCCGCTGGATGGTCGCCGACGATCATCCGCATTTCCGCGATCACGGGCCCGGCTATCTGAACTGAGCCGCCGCACTCCGGTGGCGGCTCCCGGAGCGAGCGCCGTCGAATCGGTCACATCGGCGGCCACGCCGGTGCGGAAGGTGGTTCACGGCGGGCAATAAATGCAGACATGCGCATGTCTGCACAATCGGTTAGGCTGTCCCGAGTAACCGAGTCGACGAGAGGGCGTTGTGGTCATGGGAGACCAGTGCGTGTCGCCGAAGCAGTCCGCCGGAGACGTCCCGACCCGGACCGCCGAGCCGGGGCATTCCGCCGAACACGAGCACGACCATGATCACAGCCACCGGGGCGGGCACGGCCACCATCACGACCACGGCGTGTCCGCCGATTCCGATCCACGCTGGCTCTCCATCGCACTCGCGCTCATCGTCACCTTCATGGCGGCCGAAGTGGTCGTCGGCATTGTCGCCGATTCCCTCGCGCTGATCTCCGACGCCGCGCATATGCTCACCGACGCCGCGTCGATCGTGCTCGCGCTGGTCGCCATCCGACTCGCCAAACGTCCCGCCCGTGGGCAGTACACCTACGGATTCGAACGCGCCGAAATCCTCTCGGCCCAGGCCAACGGCATCACCCTGCTGCTACTCGCGGGCTGGTTCCTCTACGAGGGTGTCGACCGGCTGATCCATCCGCCCGCTGTCGAAGGCCCGCTGGTGCTGGTGACCGCGCTCGTCGGCATCGTCGTCAATATCGCCGCCGCGTGGAGTATCAGCCGCGCCAGCCGTACCAGCCTCAATGTCGAAGGCGCCTTCCAGCACGTACTCAACGACCTCTACGCGTTCATCGGAACCGCCATCGCGGGCGCCGTGGTGTGGCTGGCGGGCTATCCCCGCGCCGACGCCATCGCGGCGCTGGTGGTCGCCGCCCTCATGGTGAAGGCGGGGTGGTCGCTGGTGCGCGAATCGGGACGCATCTTCCTCGAAGCCGCCCCCGCCCACCTGAATCCCGACGATATCGGCGCTCGCATCGTCGGCATCGCACAGGTCGTCGAGGTGCACGACCTTCATGTCTGGCTGATCACCTCGGGGCAGCCGTCGCTGTCGGCGCACATCCTGGTGGCCGACGGCGCGGACTGCCACGCCGCGCGATCGACCATCGAGCAGACATTGCACAGCGAATTCGGGTTGGCGCACACCACGTTGCAGGTCGATCACATCGGCGATGTCGATCGGCCGCATCAGGATGCGCACTGCGCCGACGCGCACGGCCCGGTGCATCGGGCCTGAGCACAGGGCGCCCCGCCCGACTCGACCCGCCCGGCTCGACCCGTCCGGCTTGACCTTCGACTTACCTGAAGGCCCATGCTGAGGCGGTGACGGGCGGCGAGGCGGACGAGTTGATCACGATCGGAACGATGGCGCGGGCCAGCGGACTGACCACGAGCGCGCTGCGTTTCTACGACGACGGCGGACTGCTGATTCCCGCACGCGTCGACGAGACCACCGGATATCGGTACTACACGCGGGCGCAGAGCGAACGAGCGGTGCTGATCCGGCGGTTACGCGGGGTCGGCGTCCCGCTCGGCGCGATCGCCGCGATTCTGGCGGGCGACCCGGACGAAGCCGAACGCCTGCTCGACCACCACGTCCGCGAACTCGAGCGGCGCGCGCAGGAGGCGGCGCGGGTGGCCGCGGCGGTCAAACACCTGCTCGGCGCGCGCCGGCCCGCCTCGGTATCGGGGGCGACACTGGCACACGCGATCGGACAGGTGGCGGGCGCGGCGGCGCGCGACCATGACATACCGGTGCTGGCGGGGGTTTTCGTCGAGGTGAATCCGAATTCGGTGACGCTGACGGCGACCGACCGCTACCGGTTGTCGACCCGCACCCTGGTAGCGGATCAGCACGACGGCGGCACCTGGTCCGCGGTGGTCGAGACGACCGATCTCACCGGACTCGACGGGTGGCTGCGCCGGATCGCCGTGGTCGGCGTCGCACGCACCGACCACGGGGTCGTCCTGCGAGGTGACGGCGTCGAGAAACAGTGCGCGACCATCGAGGAGACCTTCCCTGACTATCGCGCGATGCTGGCGGACCTCGCACCGGTGACGACCAGGATCGTCGTGGGCAGGGCGGCATTGCTCGACGTGCTCGACGCGGCCTCCGATCCCCTGATCTGCGCGACGGGCGACACCGCGTTGTCGGTGTCCACCCCCGGCGGCGCGGTACACACCATTCCCGCCTCGGGAACCGGACCTCGTGTCGATCTCGCCTTCACCGCGACCACCCTGCGTCCCGCCGTCGAGGAAGCGCTCGGTCCCGACATCATGTTCGACATCTCCGGCCCCGATCAGCCCGTCGTCGTCCGATCCGCGACCGACGGCGATCTGACCACCCTCGTCATGCCCCGAGCCATTGCGGCCCCCACCGAGAATGAGGACACCCGTTGACATCCACCGACGCGACCATGAACGCCATCACCGAGGCCGTCGCCCTCGGCCGCTCGGGGCACAGGACAGCCGCGAGAACGGCGCTCGGCGAGCTCTGGACATCCATCGGGCCGCTGGGCGATCCGCTGCACCGCTGCACACTCGCGCACTATCTCGCCGATCTCCAGGATGACGCGGCACAGGCGCTGGCCTGGGATATCCGAGCCATCGACGCCGCGGACGGTCTCACCGACGACCGTGCGAGGCGCCATGATCGGAGTCTCGACGTCCGCGGCTTCTACCCCTCGCTACACCTGAACCTCGCCGACAACTATCGCCGTCTCGGCTCGTTCGATGCCGCGCGGCGCGAGATCGACACGGCCCGAACCCACCTGCACACCCTCGGCGACGACGCCTACGGCACGATCATCCGCTCCGCGCTGGACGGCGTCGAGGCGGCGATCCGAGCGGGCGACACCGCGCCGCGCGACACCGCGCCGTAGGCCGGGGTCAACTCGGCACAGCGGGTACCGGGCTCGGCTCGCGCACCGTCACGAGGACAACGACATCGCCGTCGAGAGCGTCACGCTGGACAAGTCGACGAACGAACCGCACCAGGGGAATTCGCCACCGATACTTGGCGTCGATCTCGGACCGCACATACGGCAGCAGCGTGCCCGCGGTCACCAACTGGGCCTGCCCTTGGCGCTGATGTGATCCGAGGGCGGGATTGCCGCGCCAATCACCCGGTTGGACGATCACGCGGCTGTCGTGCGCGAACTGATCGGCCTCGGCAGACTGCGACGACACGCCGAACGCGAGTTGGGTCTCGCCGATCGGGACCACCAACCGCGGCACGGTCACGACCTGCCGGGGACCGGTGGACCGCGCCACCAGCACCGTCTTCGCCTCCCGCCACGGGGTCGCCGTGTCCGGGTGTCCACGACGGCCGCGCGCCTGCCTCGGGGCGTGCGCGGGCCGCGCGATCTGCTCGCGGCCGACTGGAACATCGACCAGGGTATTCGTCATCGAGTTCGATCCTTTCCGGTGACATATCGGTGTCGGGTTGCGCGAATCGGGCGATCGGCCCCGTCGCCGATACGCGTTCGCTCCTCGGGGCGACCCGACCACCCGTGTCCCGGGCAGCCAAAGACGAACGCGAAACCCGCGATCCCCCATTGGATTCACCGCACACCCCTACGTCGACAGCCATACCCCGATGCCGCCCGGCCAACCACCTGTGCCACCCACGGTGGACAACCCGGCCCCGAGAACAGGAAGATCGGGTCATGAGTGGACGCATCCCCAGCCGATGGGAGGACATGACGGCCGCGGACCCGGCGCATTCGGCGTGGTACGTGCAGCGATTCCGGACGCTGGCCGAACAGGGGCAGGACATCGTCGGGGAAGCACGGCTGATCGACGCGATGCTCGGCCGGGGCAGTCGGGTTCTCGACGCGGGGTGCGGCGCGGGTCGGCTCGGCGGCTACCTGCACGGTGCCGGTCACAGCGTGGTCGGCGTCGATGTCGATCCGGTATTGATCGCGGCGGCCGAACAGGACTATCCCGGCCCGACCTGGCTGGTCGGCGACCTCGCCGAATTGGATCTGCCTGGCCGCGGGGTCGAGGCCGATTTCGATGTCATCGTGTGCGCGGGCAATGTGATGACCTTCCTCGCGCCGTCGACGCGGGAAGCTGTGCTGGCCGGGTTCGCCCGGCATCTCGCACCGGCGGGCCGGGCCGTCATCGGTTTCGGCGCGGACCGCGGCTACGAGTTTCCGCAGTTCATGGCCGACGCGGCAGCCGCCGGTCTGACGCCGGATCTGCGACTGTCGACCTGGGATCTGCGCCCGTTCACCGACGATTCCGAATTCCTCGTCGCCGTGTTCTCACGCGCGAGCTGACCGCGAGGGCTCGGCCTCAGTGCTCGCCGATCAGATGGCCGACGAGTTCGCCCATCGTCGTGTCACTCGGCGCGTACGGCTGATAGAAGCAGACCCGGTCCGCGATCGCTCCGACGCGGTCGCGGATCTCGGCGGCCACCCGCGCGGGTTTGCCGCGCGCCGCGATGGTTCCGAGGATGTCGTCATCGATCAATCGGGCCATATCCTGCCATCGCCCGCGCTTGGACAGGGCGTTCAACTCCGATTGGAGATCACCCCACCCGTGCAATTCGAGCACCGGCCGGTACGCGGGCGTCGAACCGTAGAAGCCGAGAAGTCTGCGCGCCGCCGCGTCGGCGGCCTCCTGCTCCTCGTCGGTATCCCCCACCGCGACGATGACTTCGGGAAGAATCGCGAAGTTCGCCGGATCACGGCGACCGGCCGCGAGCCCTTCCTGGACCGCGGGCAGCACCCGTTCACGGAGGAAGCGCCCGGAATTGAAGGGCATCACCAGCAGTCCGTCGGCCACCTCGGCGGCCATCCTGGTCATTCTCGGTCCCAGCGCGCCGACGAAGATCGGCGGCGGGCCGAACGGGTTCGGCCCCGGATTGAAGGTCGGCGTCATCAGGGTGTGCCGGTAGTACTCGCCGCGGAAATCCAGCCGCGCGCCGGAATTCCAGCAGTCGAAGATGGCGCGCACCGCGGCGACCAGTTCGGCCATCCGGTCGGTTGGACGCCCGAACTCGATGCCGAATCGCTTCTCGATCTGCGGCCTGATCTGCGTGCCGAGCCCGAGCGTGAACCGCCCCGAACTCAGCAGTTGCAGATCGTTGGCCTGGTGGGCGAGATGAATCGGGTTGCGCGGGAAAGCGATCGCGACATTGGTCAGCAGATCCATCTCGCCCACGGTGGAGGCCAGCGTCAACGGCGCGAAGACATCGTGGGGCCCCTCGAAGGTGAACACCCCGCTGACGCCCATATCGCGCAGTGCCGCGGTGCGCTCGGCCGCGTTCAGCGGCCCGTAGATCGCCGTGTAGACCTTCATTCGGCCGGTCCGCGTGGTCGCATAGCCATCCCATACAAGAACACGTTCTAACGAGCGCAAGGTAACACGATCACCCAGGCAGGGGGAGTATCCACCGGAATCTCACAGCGGGCAAACGGAGCGGGGCCGAGCGGGCGCGCGGTGCGCCAGTCGAGGTGTCCGACCGGCTCCGAACAGGAAACCGCGCCGTCGGAGGCCGGGGAAGCAGCCTCCGACGGCGCGAGCACAGGCGGGGTCAGACCGCGTTGGGGTGCCAGGTCGACACAGCCCAGATCACCACGATGCTCAACGCGATGATCAGAATCGACCACCACGGGTAGTACGGCAGGGACAGGAAGTTGGCGATGATCGTCAGCGCCGCGATGATGATCGCGCCGACCTTGCCCCACGTGCTCCCCGTCATCAGGCCGATGGCGCAGAGGACGAGTATGGCGCCGAGGACGATATGGATCCAGCCCCAGCCGGTGGTGTCGAACTGGTAGATGTAGTCCGGTCCGACGACGAACAGTTCGTCTTCGGCGACCGCTGAAATACCTTCGAGGATCTGTAGGACGCCGACGGTGAGAAGTAATATCGCGGCGCCGATGGAGGTACCCGCCGCGATTCCTTGACGGACCGGGCGCTGGCCGGTTTCCGGATTCCGAGTCGTCATTGTTATCCCTTCCACGAAAGAAGAACCTCGGTCGATCTCACCGTGCGAATGCCATCGATTTCCTCACCCGCTACGGGTGATCGGGATTCCCGATGGGCCCGCCTCGCCCGGTTTCCTCGCAGTCTTTCTCGCCGATCAGCGTGCTCACCGTCTGCGGCTCACCCATCTCCGGGGAGTCGCTGCGTCTTTGCTATGCACAAACAGTGCTGTTCGGTCGGTATGCTCAGCAGGTCGGAACGGCCGGCACGTGATGCGGTAGCACCTTCCCAGGAGGCTAGGGTGGACTCTTCGCGGCGACTCCAACTTGTCGATACTCCGGCGGTGATCACCGGTGACGCGACATCGAGCGATATCCCCGCGCCGTTGTTCACCCCGCTCGTCCTGCGCGATATCCACACTCGGATCAATCAGGCCGCCACGACGGATGTCGCCCGCGCGGTACTGATGTGTTCGCCAGCGGGTAGCGGGAAGACGGTTCTCGCGGCCGAATGGCTCCGCCGCCACAGGCGATTACATCCGGACACCAGATTCTGCTGGCTCACCATCAGCGAGACGCTCGACAATGCCGCACGGCTGTGGGCCGCGGTGCGCGCGGAACTCGGCCTGCCCGCCGAACGCGGCCATCAACTCGCCGACCCGATGGGAAGCGCCATCGATCTGGCCCAGGAATTGGCCGGGCAGCAGCCCGCGGTCCTCGTCCTCGACGACGCCCATCTGCTCACCGACCCGCTCGCCCTCGCCGGGCTGGAGCAGTTCCTGAAATACGCGCCTGCCCGGGTGACGACCATCGTCACCGGCCGCTACGAACCGCCGTTGCGCTGGCACGCCCTCGATATCGCGGGCCGCCTGCTCCGCCTCGGCGCGACCGATCTGGCCTTCGGCCCCGAACAGATCGCCTCGGTGTTCGTCGAACACGGTTGCCCGCTGGACGATTCCGAGATCGCCTCGATCCAACAGCTGACCAGGGGCTGGGCGGCGCTGGTGCGCATCGCGGCGATCTACACCGCCATGCACGGCCCCGACCGAGCCGACGCGCTGGCCATGCTGGCGCACGCGCCGCATCCGATCTCGGATTTCCTCGTCGGCGAGCTGATCGAGGCGCTCGACGCGGACGTCCGCGAATTCCTGCTGGTCACCTGCGTTCCTGAATCCTTCACCGAGGCATTGGCCGAGGAGTTGGCCGGGCCCCGCGCGCCGCGGATGCTCGATGATCTGGCGCGCATCAACTTCCCGGTCCAGCACACCACCCACGCGGACCGGATCCGGTACTCCTACCACCCGATGCTGCGGGCCTATCTGCTGGCCGAACTGCAACGTAGCGCGCCACAACGAATTCCGGACCTCCATCGGATCGCCGGGTGCTGGTATCTGTCCGCGGGAACTCCACTGGCGGCGCTGCCACATCTGCTCGCCGAGCCGGGACAACCCCGATTGCCCGAGTTCATCAGGGAATACGGGTTGCATGTCGTCCTCGACGGCGCGGGATCGATCCTGTTCGAGAAATTGGACGCGGCCACCGCGCGTCTGCTCGATGATCCCTACCTGCGACTGTTGCGGGTGATCGACGCGGTCGAACGCGGTGACCACGCCGCGGCCGCCGCGTATCTCGACCAGATCAGAGCCAACGGCCCCGTCGACTCCGTCATCGTCACCGACGCGTGGGCGGCTGCCGCGCGACTGGCCGCCGCCGCCGCCGTCGCGGTGGCGACCGGAATCGAATCGGCCTCCTCGGATGAGCTCGAGTCCGCGCCGCATCGCGCCGAACCGCCGACAACGGGCCAGCCGGACCTCGACTGCTATGTCGCCATCCAACTCGGCACCATCCGCGCGTTCACCGGCGCCGGCGGCGCGGCGTCGCGGATGCTGCACCGGGCGCTCGCCCTCGCCGAACATATCGGCCACCACCGGATGCAATTGCGCGCGGTCACCCGTCTGGCGGCGGCCGCGGCGCTGGCGGGCCAGGTGACGCTGATGCGGGAACGCGCGACGCGCGCGGTCGACCTCGGCGCCGAATACGAACTCACCCATCTCCCCGACCACGTGCAGGCGGTGGCCATCGGCGCGCTCGCCGCACATCTGCAGGGCGACGACATCACGCGCCTCGACCTGGCCGCCCTGTCGCGGACGCGGCGCGGACTCGACGGGGCGAGTGAGCCCATCGCGGGCAGGCACGCCTACATCATCGGCCTGCTGCTGACCTTCGACGAGACCGTCGACAAACACGCGGCGGCCATGTCGCTGCACGCCGAGATGCACCGACTGCTGGCCGAACCTCCCCATCCGCCGCTCGGCGGCCGACTACTGATCCCGGTGGTCGCGATCCTGCTGCGGTTGCACGAGCGCGACGCCGCACAGCAACTCGCCGACGCCGGACACCGCGCCCTGCACGGGGCCCCGGATTCCATCCTCGCTGCGGCGGCGGTGTCGGAAGCGGCGAACAAACCACTGGACACCCTCGACATGGTCGCGCCGCTGCTGAAACGATCCGCGGAATTGCCCGCCTACACCGCCGTCACCGCCTGGCTGCTCTACGCGTCGGCGTGCCATCGGCTCGACCGTCAGGTGAAGTCCTACGAAGGGTTCGCCGAGGCGGTGCGGCTGGCCTCACCGGATCGGCTGGTTCGGCCCTTCTTCGAGGTGCCCGGCGTCCTCACGATGCTGCACGAGCACGCCGGGCGTTTCGGCGCCGACAACGGTTTCGTCGAGACCGTACGCGAGAATTCCGCGGCACGCCCGCAACCGATGAGTCCGGCACTCACCGATGCCGAATTGACCGTGCTGAAACAACTCCCGAGTGGACGCACCGCCTTGCAGATCGCCCAGGATCTCGGCGTCTCCATCAATACCGTGAAAACACATCTGCGGTCGATCTACACCAAACTCGGCAGCAATTCGCGCGCCGACGCGATGCTGCGGGCCCGCCGCATCGGGGTGCTCTGACCCTCGCCCGCCCCGGCCCGGATCTCATCCGCGTCGGGTGAGGACGCCGCGCCACCGGTCGAGGCACTCTCTGTTCGGGGCCCGATCCACCGCCCGAGCCGCGGACAGCCGAAAGGAGTGCCCATGCCGGATCCGATCCGATACCAGTTCATCATCGACGGCAAGCTCTCCGAACGCGCGCTGGCCGCCTTTCCCGAACTCGCCGCGTCCGATCGGGCCCCCGGCGAGGTGACCACCCTCTACGGGCCGGTCACCGACAGCGCCGCGCTGCGCGGCATCATGGCGCGCATCGATTCGCTCGGGCTCACCCTGCTCGAAATGCGGCAGATGCCGGACTGAGACGGCTGTTGCTCAACGCGCGTTCGCGGTGACCTTCGGCCGGGTCGCCGCCGCCGGGGTACCCGCCAGCGTCTTGCCCAGGTTGGTGCGCAGCGTGGTGGCCGAGTCGAGCAGATAGTTCTGGCGGACCTTCCACGGGTGACGGTCGCCCTGCCGGGGGAAGTCGGCGATGGACCGCTGCACGTATCCCGCGGCCAGGTCGAGTAGCGGACGCTGCTCCAGCGCGCCGTCCGGACGCGGTACCACGGCGGCGTAGCCGTGCTTGTCCATGTGGCGCAGCACCTTGCAGACCAGGCGCGAGGTGAGGTCGGCGCGCAGCGTCCACGAGGCGTTGGTGTAGCCGATGCAGACGGCGAAATTGGGAACGCCGGTGAGCATGGCGCCCTGCCAGACGAACTGCTCGGACAGCGGCACCGGGACGCCGTCGACACGGGGGGTGATCCCGCCGAAGGCGAGCAATTGCAGACCCGTAGCGGTCACGACGATGTCGGCGGAAAGCACGCGACCGGATGTCAGTCGAATCCCCTCCGGCACAAAGGTTTCGATGTGATCGGTCACCACCTCGGCCTTACCCTTCTTCATCGCCTTGAAGAAGTCGGCGTCGGGGACGGCGCACAGCCGCTGATCCCACGGGTTGTAACTCGGGGTGAAATGCTCGGCTACGACTTTCTCGTCCTTCAGGATCCGGGTGGTGAGGCCGGTGAGGAGTTTGCGCGCGGATTCGGGCCTGCGGCGGCAGTACTGATAGAAGCCGATCCCGAACAGGATGTTCTTGGTGCGGATCAGCCGGTGCGCCAACGTGGGCGGCAACAGTTCGCGGATCTTGTCGGCCTGTTTGTCGCGACCGGGTACCGCGCTGATCCAGCTCGGGCTGCGCTGCAACATGGTGACGAGTTCGGCCTGCTCGGCCAGGGCGGGCACGAGGGTGACGGCGGTGGCGCCGCTGCCGATGACGACGACACGCTTACCCGCGTAGTCGAGATCCTCCGGCCAGAACTGGGGATGCACCACCCGGCCCGCGAACGAGTCGATACCGGGGAAATCCGGTGCGTGACCGTGGTCGTAGTTGTAATAGCCGGCGCAGGCGTAGAGGAAGTTGCAGGTCAGCGTGGTCTCGATGGTTTCGCCTTCGGGGTCGCGACGCGCCACGGTCAGCGTCCATCGCGCGGTCTCGCTCGACCAGTCGGCGGAGATCACCTTCGCGCCGTACCGGATGTGGCGATCGATCCCGTACTCCACGGCGGTCTCGGTGATGTAGCGCAGAATCGACGGGCCGTCGGCGATGGATTTGGCGTCGCGCCACGGCTTGAACGGGTAGCCGAGGGTGAACATATCCGAGTCCGAGCGAATCCCCGGGTACCGGAACAGATCCCACGTACCACCGAGTGTGTCGCGGGCTTCCAGGATCGCGTAGCTCTTGCCGGGGCATTCGGTCTGTAGCCGGTAGGCCGCGCCGATGCCGGACAATCCGGCGCCGACGATGACGACATCGAGGTGATCGGGGACGACGGCTGACTCGGTCATGGTTCCAGTCTGCTGCGTATCTCGCTCGCACTCTTGACTTCAGGCGACAAGTATTTGATCCTGAGCGACATGTCGGTCATCAGGTCCGCGGGATTGCGCGGATTCCGCGCGACGGTGGCGGAGCTGGGCGGCGACGCCGAGGAGTTCGCACTCGCCGTGGGACTGCCGATCGCGGCGCTGGACGCCGACGATCTGCTCGTCCCCGACGAGGCGGTGGCCGCGGCCATGGAACTGGCGGCGGCCCGGCTCCACCGTCCCGACCTGGGACTGCGGATCGCCTATCGGCAGGATCTGGACATGCTCGGTCCGCTGGCCCTGGCTATCCGCAACTCCCCCACCCTGGCCGATGTCCTGGAATGCACGTCGCGCTACCTGTTCGTCCACGCCCGCTCGCTGAGTCTGACCCTCGAGTCCGATCCGTACGGCGATCGAGGGGTGATCGGATTGCGCTACGGCGTGCGCCCCGGACGGGCGACGCCGATTCAGGGCACCGATGTCGGCCTCGGTTTCGTCCACCGCGCGATCGCGCGACTGGCAGGCGATCGTTACGGCCTGCGTTCGGTCGAATTGCCGTACCGCCCGGCCGCGCCGCTCGCGGCATACGAGGAGTTCTTCGGCGCGCCGGTGCGGGTGAACCGGCCTTCGGCCATGCTCCGCGTGCCGAGCAGGCTGGCCACCCAGCCGCTGTCCGGCGGCGACAAGAATCTGCACCGCCTCGCGATGGCGTTCCTCGCCGAGCAGACCGACGACGCCGGAGTCTCCCTCGTTCCGCACGTGCGGGCGACATTGCGGCAGTTACTCGGGACGACGCCGCCCGAAATCGGCGTCGTCGCCGCTCTGCTCGCCATGCACCCGCGCACCGTGCAGCGCCGCCTGGCCGCCGAGGACACCACCTTCGCCGCCATACTCGACGACGTCCGCCGCCACGAGGCTCGCCGCTACCTCGTCACCACCGATATGCCGATGAGCCAGATAGCCTCCCTCATCGGCCTGTCCGAACAGGCCACGTTCACCCGATGCGCCCGCCGCTGGTGGGGCGCGACCCCCACCGCCGTGCGCCGTGACGGCATCGGCTGAACCGTCAGGCGGCCTTGCGCACCTTGTCGACGGCGGCGGTGAACAGCTGGGTGAAGGCGGATTCGTCGGCCACGTCGCTCAGCGTGGTCACGCGGACCATGACGGTGACACCGCGCAAGGTGGCGATCCCCGAATACTCGCTCATGGTGAGCGGGGCGTCCCCGCCGACGCTGGAGGAGGAGGTCGAACGGTAGGCGATGGCCTCGACGCCCTTCAGCCCGGCGGGGGCAGTCCGGTTTTCGATCGTGCTCTCGGCATTGATCTGCGCGCCTTCGAACGACGCGGCGTAGGTGTACGCGGCGCATCGCTCATTGAGGTCGGCGATGCGCCGCAGGTCACCGACGCCCTCGGTGACGTACTCCACATACATCACGCCGGATTTCCCGGAGGCCGCGGCCACAGCGGACCGGCCGAACAGTTCCTTCATCGCGACGCCCAGATCCTGCTGGACGCCCGTACATTCCTGAGGGGTGAACGTGGCGTCGCGCCCGGCGCCCGCGAGATCGGCCGACATCGTGTCGATCCGGTCCTGCGGCAGGTCGACTTTCGAGCTGCCCGCCGGGAATTCGTCCTGGGCCAGTAGCAGCTGCTCGCGCGGGGTGCTCGGGGCCGAGGTCGGTCCGCCCGCCGAATCGTCATCCGTCCCGCATCCGGCCGTCAGCAGCGCGCCCACCGCGATAGCCACCGCACACCGTGCGCCCATCCCGCGCAGATTGATCATGCCGGTCAGCATGCCAGCCGCTACCGGCCGAGCCGAAACCGCCACTGGGCGAGGCCAGTTGACGGGAATCGGGACCGGACGCGCCCGGCCGTGGCACGAACCGGTCCGGACGCGCCGAGCAGCCACGACCGGTGACCGTCCCCGCACCGGGCTCGCCTGTAGGAATCACCCGATCCACGTCTTAGACTTCACGACCGGATATCGACTCGGAAGGGGGCCGGCATGGATACGGTCAGGGCGGTCGCCGAAGAGGGCAAACGGCTGATCGATCGGACCTGGCTCGGCGAGTTGACCCGGGATGAGGCCGTACACCGGTTCGTCCAGGTCGGCGACGGCATGGTCGGCCGGGACACCGCGGGCGAGATCATCGACGACGGGGTGCGCTGGCTGGAGGCCAACGCCACCCGGCTGCGCATCCTGTCCTGGTGCGCACTGGTCGAAATCCCGCTCCTCGGCGGGTTCGCCACGCTGGCCTTCGCTTTCGGCGATTACCTCACCTGCCTGGCATCGGCGGCGCTGCTCGCGGTCCTGCAAGTGGTCCACCATCGGCTGATGCCGAATCCGACGGTGACGCACCGAGGACGACGCGTCAGGCGCTGAGCCGCGCGGCGCTGTCACCTCCCTGCCCGTTCGCGACACAGGCGTCACCAGGTCGGCGACCACGCCGAAGGCACTATTGTTCGACGCATGGTGGACTCGACCGGAACAACCCCCGACCCGCACCCGCACGAACCGCATTCGGGCGGTCTGGCGTCCCGGCTCAATTGGTTGCGGGCCGGGGTGCTCGGCGCGAACGACGGCATCGTCTCCACCGCGGGACTCGTCGTGGGCGTCGCGGCGGCCACCACCGAAACCGATCAGATCTTCACCGCGGGTATCGCGGGCTTGACGGCAGGCGCGATCTCGATGGCGGTCGGAGAGTACATCTCGGTGAGCACGCAGCGTGATTCGGAGCAGGCGTTACTCGCCAAAGAACGCAGGGAACTGCGTGACGAGCCGGATTTCGAGCTAGAGGAACTGGCAGGCATCTACCGGGGCAAGGGCCTGTCCGAGCAGACGGCGCGCCAGGTGGCCGAGGAACTCACCGCGCACGACGCGTTCACCGCGCACGCCGAGGCCGAACTCGGCCTCGACCCGCGTGCGCTGACCAATCCCTGGATGGCGGCTTTCTCCTCCGCGGTCGCCTTCACCGTCGGCGCGCTGCTGCCGCTGATCGCGATCCTGCTCCCACCCGTGGCAGCGCGTATCCCGGTGACCTTCGCGGCGGTCCTGGTCGCCCTCGCGCTCACCGGCTCGCTCAGTGCTCGTCTCGGGGGCAGCAGACGCGCTCGGGCGATCCCGCGCGTGGTGATCGGCGGCGCGCTGGCAATGATTGTCACCTACGGCATCGGACAGCTCTTCGGTGTGTCCGGGATCTGATCTGGACGCATGCCCAGCCAATCCACCTGCGAAACTGCGTTTCGCGCCACAGAAGGCGTAAAGTACGAGTTCTCAACGGGTCCCGATGGCGTGGCTCCATATCGCCGCGGTACTCGACTGAGGAGGACCGACATGCCTTTCCACGACCGCCGCGATGCGGGCCGTCGCTTGATCGAGCGACTGAGGGGATTCCGCGCCGACGACGTCGTCGTCCTCGGGGTGTCAGGCGGTGGCGTCCCGGTCGCCTACGAGGTCGCCACCGCGCTGCGGGCGCCTCTCGACGTCGCGGTCGTGCGTAAGCTCCCGGTTCCGTTCCAGCCGCGTCTGGCCTTCGGAGCCATCGGGGAGAACGGAATTCACGTCATCGATGATGAAATGGTCCTGCGGACCTTCATATCCGACGACGAGCGGGTGCGAGTAGCGGCCGAGGCGCGAGAAGATCTGGCCCGCAGCGCACTTCGCTATCGCGCGACCCACGCGCCGATCCCGCTGACCGGCGCCACCGTGATCGTGGTGGACGACGGCGTCGCCAGCGGAGTCACCGCGCGTGCGGCGTGCGCGGTCGCTCGCGCCCAGGGGGCGAGCCGGGTCGTGCTCGCCGTGCCCGTTGGGTCGCCGCGGGCGATCCGGATATTGGCCAGATACGTCGACAACGTCATCTGCCTGGAAACTCCCCAGTTGTTCCATTCGATCGCGCAGTGGTATCAGGATTTCGACGACGTCACCGACGGGGAAATCGTCGGCCTTCTCGACCGCGCCGCCGCCTTTCGCGGCGTATCCGACCTCACCACGCCCCCCGTCGGATACGCGACACCCCCGGTCGGATAACGACCGGGGGTGATATCGACGAGAGTCGATATTTGTCGAGATCAGTAATAATGACGTCGGCCGCCGACGGGGCGTCCCACCGATCCCGCGATCCACAGCACCGCTCCGACGAGCAGGACGACGATACCGGCGGTGGTGAGCAACGGAATTCCGACGAGCCAGCCGACCAGCAGCAAGATGAGTCCGAGAACAATCATGACCTTTTCCTTCTTCCGACGATCGAGGGTCGATCGTTATTTCGAGGCGGGAACGTCGGCCGCGGCGCGGCGTGACGTCGATACCGAGGCGGGCTCGGACGATTTGGGCAGGAACCGATTCAGGCTCCATACCGGTTTCTGAGCCGGCGCGGGTGCCGAGATCTGCTTTTTCGGCTCGGCGGGCGCGGCGGCGGGCGCATTACGCTCGGCGGCGGCCTGCTCGCGCCGTGACCTGCGTAGTTCGCGTCGCGCCTCGCTACTGCGCCGCGAAGTACGCCACAGCCCGGCGAGCAGCAGACTCAGTCCGAGCATGCCGATCGCGCCGATGGCCATTCCGTAGAGGAACAGCTCGCCCGCCGAGGCGGTGAAGTGGTAGTCGAATACTCCGAAATCGCTGGTGTCGGTGCGTACTTCGCCGCTGTTGGCCGTGACTCCGGCAACACCGACGACGACCGCGGCGATCAGGACCAACAGTCCGATAAGTATGATCATGACAATCCCGTTGCGCTGAAGTTGTGTGACAAGACCGCAATTCCCCGCGCTTCGGGATTCAAACTCTCCGAATATCGAAAATCGTTCTACGCCGCCGGATCCGACCCGCTTTCACGTTCAGAGCCGGCGCGGAAGACCGAGCGGTAGCGACGGTTCCGCGCCCGCGCGCAGGGGCACCAGCTGCCACCAGGTGACACAGCGCACCATCCATTCGAGCGGGCCGTAGCGGAACCAACGCAACCACAGCAGGCTGACGACCATCTGGAGCACCACGATCGATCCCGCCAACAGCGGCACCACCCCGTAATCGGTCGAACCGGGAAGACCGAGGCGAGCGCCCGCGACCAGGATCAGGCCGGTCGCCGCGACGTAATTCGTCAACGCCATGCGGCCCATGGGCGCGAGCATTTCCGTCACCGACGCCCCCGCCCGCGTACGCAGCAGCAGGAGTAATCCGGTCAGATAGGCCAGCGCGCCCGCCAGGCCGGCGAGGGCGGGCGCCGAACTGGCCAGCAGGTCCAGGTACGGGACGTGGTATTCCCAGAGCGCCGCGGCCACCGCGACGGGCGCGGCGACCGCGAAGACGAACGTGATCTGCCAGGTCCGCTCACGCAGCGTCGCCGGGATACCGAATCGGGCGGACGCGAGACCGAGCAGGAACAGCCCGGGCGCCAGGCCGAGTCCGCCGCCGAGCGCCACCGCGACGCCGACGGTGCCGATCAGGCCGAGGATCAGCAGCGTCCATCGCGACAGCCCGGCGGCGGGAAGCAGGATCATCAGTCCGACGACGGCATAGGGCAGTAGCGCCTCACCGGGCTGGAACTGCTGATGGATCAGGCCGAGCACCCCGAGTGCCGCCAGTCTGCGAACCAGGACCAGCCGGGGACGGTCCGTGCGGTCGGCGGCGCGCTCGAGCATGAGCGCGAAGCCGATCCCGAACAGGAACGAGACGATCGGGAAGAAACGCCCTTCGACGAGCACGCTCAGGATATGCCGCGTCGGATCCATCACGCCGGGCGCGGCGGTCGCGGACATGCCGGTGCTCTGCCAGATGTCGACGACCAGAATCCCGCACAGGGCGAACCCGCGCACCGCGTCCAGTTCGGGGACGCGCGCGGGGGCGTTGACCTCGGACCGCATCCATCCACGCTATCGAGCTTCCCCAGGCCCGGACCGCAGCCGCGTGCAGATGTCGCGTTCGCGCCGTCCCACCTGTCACCGAGTGGCGACGCGGCACCTCGGAGAGTTCGCGCACACATACTTAACGCACTAACTATTAATACACTAATCTCGAGGGATGACCCGAGAAGAACCGGCGCGGATCGATGACCCGTTGCGCCTGGATCGGCAGGTATGTTTCGCGCTGGCCGTCGCCAATCGCTCGGTCTTGGCGGTGTACCGGCCGCTGCTGGAACCACTCGGACTGACCCATCCGCAATATCTGGTCATGCTGGCGCTGTGGGGTGACGCGCCGATGTCGGTGAAGGCCATCGCCGAGGCAGTCCAACTCGACTCCCCCACACTCTCCCCGCTGCTCAAACGACTGGAATCGGCCGGTCTCATCACCCGCGAGCGCGACCACCGTGACGAACGCAACCTCGTGGTGAACCTGACCGACGCCGGGGCCCGGCTGCGTCGACAGGCCGAGCGGATTCCGCCCGCCGTCGTCGAACGCCTCGGTGTGACCATGGCCGACCTCGAGGAGTTGCGCGATGTGCTCACCCGCGTGAACGAGGCCGCCCGCCATTCATTGCTCACCGAGGCCCCCTCCGAGACAACAGGAACGAGCGCATGAGAAAACAACGCCGCCGTCCGGGTCCGCTCCAATGGATCGGCTATGCCTTCGGCCGCCGCCTCCCGGATTCGATGCGGGACTGGGTTCGCGCCGACCTCATCGGAAATCATGCGGCTACCCGTCACATGGTGCGCGGCCTCGTGCCGTTCACTCCGCTGTTCGTGGTCTTCCTGCTCTTCCCCGGCGAACTGTGGTTGCGCGGCGCGATGGTCCTGCTCGCACTGCTGCTCGCCCTGTTCTACACGGTGGCCTTCATGCCGATGAACCGCGCGCACCGATTGGCGAAGCACGGACTACCCGCCGACCTGGAGAATCCGCGCCGGGCACGGCAACGCGAACTGGAACGGGCCCGCTACGCGGCGCGGTACCCACACTGAGCACCCGCCTCGGCGCGGCGGGACAGGTCAGCGGTAGCGGCGGCGCACCGCTCGCAGACCGATGGATCGTCCGGGCGGTCTCGTCACTGGTGTCCGGAATCGCCGTCGATCCCGCCACGGCGCCTGCGCCGGTCGAGCGATCCGCCGTTCCCGTCTTCGCCACCACATCGCGCTCAGCCCGCCGTCGAGGCGCGGGGCGTCCAGGTGTCGGCGGTGGTCGGGCATCGGGTGGAGAAGGGGGCGGGATCGATCACGATTCGAGCATCCCAGCCACGTCCAGCGAATTTTCCCCTCGTTCGCGCTGGCGGCGTTCTCACGGGGGTGGCGGCAGCCACGGCAGCGGCGGCAACGGAATGAAGATGACCGGCGGCGGCGCCGGGGCGGGCGCGGGAGCCGGGGCGGGTGCGGGAGCGGGAGCGGGCGCTTCCTCCGTCGGTATGTAGACCTCGGCGGGCGGCGGCGGCACATAGGTGTTCGCGGGTGGCACGCGTACCTGCGGGGCCGAGGGCACATAGGTGTCGGACGGTGGCGCGAACGTCTCGGCGGGCGGCGCCTGAACGGGGGCGGGCTCGACCGGCTGCGGCGCACAGATCCAGCGGCCGAGGGGGAATTCCCATTTCGCGACGATGCCGTCGTGTGAGCAGTCCTCGCCCGGCCGGTGCGCGTCGCGGACCTGATCGCGCGCCACGCAGTTCAATTGCCCGTCGCGCATATCCCATTGCGCGGAGATCCCGCCCGCGGAGCAGTCGCCGCCGACCTGGTACGTGGGCGCGGGCAGCGCGGCGGATACGCCGGGCGTGACGGCCGCGGGCCGGGTCTGCGTCGCCTCGAGATTGGTGCGCACCATGAATCCGATCGCGACGACGAGCCCGAGGAAGGTGGACGCCCCCATCGCAATGGCGAGCACTCGGCCGCTCCTGGAATTGTCGACATCGCTCGTCGTCCTGCCGGTTTCCATCATCGAACCGCCTTCGCTGTCGATCAGGAAGAACGAAAGTCAGCGGCCTCCCGCCGTAGTCGGCGCCGAAGTCGCGGGGACGCAGACCCAGCCCCGGCCGGTCACGACATCCCACCGGCCCATCTCGCCGTCCACCGAACAGCCGTCGCCGACCTGGTGGGCGGGCTGCGTCGGCAGCGGGGAGATGCCGGTCGCGGAGATCGCCGGGCGCGCGGTGGTCCGCGCCGTAACCGTCTCGGCCAGTGACATGCGGGTCGTCGACGGGACCGGAGCATCCTCCTGCCCCTGATTGGTGCGAATCAGCAACCCGATAGCGACCACGAGCGAGAGCACGGCGGCGATGCCCGCCGCGATGGCAAGAACCCGGGTGTTGTTCTCGGGCGCGCCACCGTCGTCGGGTGGAGGCCCGCCGCCGGATTCCACCATCGCATACCGCCTTCGCTGCTCGAGCAGGGAATACCGTGACGAAAGTTGATCTTTCTCGGAGGCTACCCGAAGGTAGCCACGGAAAAGATCACCATTGGTGAACGATCTCCGACCCGACAGCAAAGATATAGCTATCGCGCATAGTCACGCAATGCCGATGGTGGAGCGCCTTCCACAACCGCGCGGGGTGATCGATGGACAACCCGCGGCTGACCGGTCAATCCTCGAGGTCGACGCGCAGGGTGAGCAGGTCGGTGCCGACCGCCCGCACCGCCGCGCTGTTGCCGGACGGCAGCTCGCGCAACCGCGCCCGCGGATCGTCGTCGGGCAGCAGATGCGCCGTCCCGGAATGCCAGTGCCCACGCAGGCGGACCCGAACCCTGCTGTTCGCCTTGATATTCCGAACGTACTGTGACCGTTCGCCGAATTCCGAGACGAACCAGAATTCGTTTCCGACCCGACGTCCGCCGATCGGGGTGATCCGCGGCTCACCGCTCACCCGGCCGATGGTCTCCAGCAACTGCTGTCCCGGCAATCTCCGCAGGATCGGGTTGCCGACCCGGCGTTGGAACGTCGTGACGAGGCGGTGCTGCACATCGTTCTTGGAGGGCACATGTCGACGGTAACACCGAGCGACGCTCCCGAAAATGGTTCGCGCCGTCGCGGGCACTGCGGATATCGTCGGCTCCGAACGGGGGGTTCGGCGCCCGGGATGGTGGGCGTAGCTCAGTCGGTCAGAGCGCCTGGTTGTGGTCCAGGAGGTCGCGGGTTCGATTCCCGTCGCTCACCCTGTCGCGATCGGATTCGCGATCATCGCCGGTTACTGGAGTGTCACCGGTGCGATCCCATCGTCGATCGGCAGGAAACCCTCGACGAAGGCGTTCACCCACATGTTGTTGATGTAGATCTCACCGCCGTGATTGTCGAGGAACGCCGCGTCCGAGGCGTCGCGGCCGGTGGCGATACGGACGAGGGTGGAGCGCGGGGCGAGACCGGTCGCGTCGAAGACCTGCCAGACGCCGTCGACACAGGCTTCGGTCACCGCGTGGAAATCCATCGGGAACAGGCCGGGCGCATAGGCCGCGGCCAAGCGCGCCGGCACCTTCAACGCGCGGAGCAGCGCGACCGTCAGGTGGGTGAAATCCCGGCACACACCCGCGCCGGACAGCAATGTCTCCACCGCCCCGTCGGTGTGATCGCTACTGCCCGCGGCATAGCGCAACCGCCTGGCCACCCAGGCGGATACCGCCGCGGCGCGCTCCATCTCCGTTGCGGCGGCGTCGAATTCGGAGGCGGCGAACGCGTGTAACCGATCCGATTCGGCATAGCGGCTCGGACGCAGGTAGAGCGCGCGATCGTAGTCCGACAGCGGCTGCCGCGGGGCCGTGCCGAATACCGTCGCGCGGTAGTCGGCGCGCAGTGTGCCCGGTCCGGCGTCGAAGCGGTGGATCCTGGTGCCGTGCGGTCCCGCGATCTCGGTGGGAGTCACCGCCGCGCCGTCCAATTCGAAGACGAGGGATTCCGACACGTCGAGCCCCGGCTGCCGGGCCACGGCGATCTGGAATTCGAGGGTGGTAGGTGCGGAGATCGCGACCTCCAGATGAGCCGAGACATCGCGCTTCACCGGCACCATCCTGCCGCAATATCGTGTTGTCGGCCCGCGATGTTCGCACCGAGGCGGCAGCCGGGTGCGATTCGTCTACTCGCGGACGCCGCGATAGGAGAGAATCTGCGAGTGCGGATCCAGTTCACCCACGAGCTCGTCGCGTTGACCAATGATCTGACGCTGATGTGCCGAGTCGCCCACGACGCCGTAGAGCGCGTGATCGACGCCCTCGTCGACGCCGATCTCCAGGCCACCTACGAGGTTTTCGCGCTCGATGAGCAGTTGCAGAAGATGTACGGCGCGTGCGAGGCGAGGACGGTGGTGCTGCTCGCGCTGCAGGCGCCCGTCGCCCGTGACCTTCGTCACGTGGTGACCGCCATCCAGATCGCGAGCGAACTCTCCCGCATCGGCTGGCTCACCAGCCGGGTGGCCGATCGGATCTACCGCAGCCACCCGGGGCATGTCGGACCCCCGGCCGTCCTCGACATCCTCGCGGCGATGGGACGTCTCGCCGCGCACCGCACCGCGGTATCCGGTGAGGCCGTCTCGACCGGGCACCACACCGACGACGCCCAGCCCGCCGGGGCGTCGATGGAGGAATTGCGCCTGCGGCTGCTCTCGGCGCTCACCGAAGCCGATCCCACCCAGTCCACCGCCGCCGCCATCGATCTGGCCCTGCTCGGCAGCTATCTGGAACGCTGCGTCGATCACACCGACCGCATCGATCGGCTGATCCGCTTCCTCGACACCGGAATTCCGCCGACGGCGCAACCACGCGACGATCCCGACCCCGGGGAATGAGCGCGTCACCGGAATTCGCGGCGACAGGCGATGGCGTACAGATCACGGGCGGGGCCGGTGAGCCGCTCTCCCGTCGGCCAGACGGCGCGCAGGGTGCGGTCGAGATCGAGATCGGTGATCGTGGGGGACGTCAGGGTGCCCGCGGCGATTTCGGCGGCGACCGCGAGCGAACTCAGCACGGCGGGACCGACTCCCGCGGCCACCGCCGTCTTGATGGCCGTGGTCGAGGAGAGTTCCAGCGCGATATTCGACTGCCGCCCCGGCATGTCACGGGCGACGGCGTGCTCGAACCAGGTGCGGGTGCCGGAACCGGGTTCCCGCTGAATCAGCGGGGTTTCGGCGAGTTCGTCCGGTCCGATGGCATCGCGGCGCGCCCACTCGTGCTGCGGCGCGACAACGACCACCAGCCGGTCACGCGCCACCGGGTGACTTTCCAATCCCCGAAATCGGCCGGGACTCTCGACGAAACCGATACCGGCCCTTCGGTCGAGCACCGCCTGCGCGACCTCGACCGAGTTGCCCGACTCCAGCGCGATGGTGGTGTCGGGGGCCGCGGTTCGTAATGTCATCAGCCATCCGGGAAACAGGTATTCGGCGATGGTCTGGCTCGCGGCGACCCGGAGCCGGGAATGACGTTGCGCGCGCAGGGTGTCGATACCCAGGTCCAGCTGTCCTGCCGCGTCCACCACCGCCCGCGCCCATTCGATGATCAGGGCACCGGCCGGGGTCGGCCGCGATCCGAGCGTGGTCCGTTCCAGCACCGGCACCCCGACCAATTTCTCGAGGTATCGGATGCGCGAGGACGCCGACGGCTGGCTGATGCCGTGCGCGTGCGCCGCGCGACCGATACTACCCAGTTCGACCACCGAGACCAGCAGATCGAGTGCGGCCAGATCGGGGACACGCGGGGATAACGGCATAGAACCACTCTATGCATTCATAGGCGAGCGGCGGCTACGCGACCGGCCCGGACGGCGCGAGGCTTGATCCATGACCGCCACCGTGCTGTTCGAGGGAGCCCCGCGACAGATCTGCGCGACCCCGCCGCGTCGATCCGGCGCACGCACCGGCGACCGCCTGCGCCACCTCGGCCCGAACTGGTTCGCCACCGTGATGGGCACATCGATCGTCGCCAATGCCGCGGCCACTCTGCCGCTGCGGTTCCCCGGACTGCGCGCGGCGGCGACCGTCGTGTGGATGCTGGCGGCGCTGGCGCTGGTCACGCTCGCCGTGGCGTGGATCGCGCACCGGATGCGCTATCCCGAGACGGCCCGCGCACATCTCGACCATCCCGTCATGGCTCATTTCCACGGCGCTCCCCCGATGGCACTGGTGAGCGTCGGCGCGGGCGCGCTGCTGCTCGGCGGTGACGTGATCGGCATGGGGGCCGCCGTCGCCATGGACTGGGCACTGTGGACGGCGGGCACCGCGCTCGGCCTGGTGACCGCCTTCGCGATCCCCTATCGGATGATCACCCGCCCGCGCGGCGATACCGACGCCGCCGCCTTCGGCGGATGGCTGATGCCGCTGGTCGCGCCCATGGTGTCGGCGGCGCTCGGCGCGCTGCTCGTCCCCCACACCCCCGCGGGGCAATGGCGGCTGACCATGATCCTGCTCTGCCTGGCGATGTTCGGGCTGAGTCTGATCGCCGCCCTGATCACCATCACCATGATCTGGTCTCGCCTGATGCACCACGGGGCGCCGCGCGCCGGCATGGTGCCCACCCTGTGGATCGTGCTCGGCCCGCTCGGGCAGTCGGTGACGGCCGCCGGACTGCTCGCCGATGCCGCGCCCATGGCCCTGCCCGCTCCGTACGCCGATGGCCTGACCGTGTTCTCCGTCGTCTTCGGCGTCACCACATGGGGTTTCACGATGTTGTGGCTGGCGCTGGCCGCGGCCCTCACCCTCGGTACCGCCCGCGCGGGTGCGTTGACGTTCGGCCTCACGTGGTGGGGTTTCACCTTTCCGCTCGGTACCTGTGTCACCGGGAGCACCGTGCTCTACATCCACACCGGGGCCTACCTGTTCGCCGGTGCGGCGGTGGCGATGTCGCGGCGCTCGTCGGCGCGTGGTCGGTGGTCGCGACGCGCACCGTCCTCGGACTGGTCGACGCGACACTGCTGCGGCCCGTTCCCGCCCCTGTAGCCGTTCCCGCCCCTGTAGCCGGGTCCGCCGCGTGAGGTTCCGATCTCGCCCGAGTCCGCACCGATTAATCTGCACCGCGGGCATCGTCTGTGTTGGCGAGGCTTCCGATCCACCCGCGATCGGAATCAGATGAGACAGAAGCGAGGTCGGCAATGGGCAAGATCGTGGTGGCGGAATTCGTATCGGCGGACGGTGTCATCGAGGAACCCGTCTGGACCGCACCGTATTGGAACGACGGCATCGCGGCATTCAAGAACCCCGAGGTGTTCGATGCCGACGCACTGCTGCTCGGCCGCACCACCTACGAGGGCTTCGCCGCGGCCTGGCCGAATCACCCGGAGGAGGGCGATTACAAGGAGCGGATGAACAGCATGCCCAAACATGTCGCCACCACCACGCTCTCGGACCTCGAGTGGAACGCGACCCCGATCACCGGCGATCTCGCCGATGGCATCGCCGCACTGCGCGCCGAACAGAACCTGCTGGTCTTCGGCAGCGCCACACTGGTCGAATTCCTGCGGGCCCACAATCTCGTCGACGAATACCGGCTCGTCATCTATCCCGTCGTCCTCGGCTCGGGCGCCCGGCTGTGGAGCCCCGTCGACGCCGAGGCGACGCTGGCGCTCGAGTCGTCCGAGGTGCTCGACAACGGGGTGATCCTCGCGACCTACCGGGTCACCGAAACCAGCGTGAAACGGCCGTCGTTCGGCTGACCGGCGGCGCACGGTCGGTCACGATCTCCGACCGCCGCGATACCGATGGCGGGGCGAGCGGCGCGGCGGCCTTCGATCAGCGCGCGCCGACACCCGCGCTGGTCAGGGCAGACGTGTACATCCGCAGTACCGGGCGGTAGAGATCGGCGTCGTCGAGTTCGGACGCGAGCATGATGCTGTCGCTGGTGGCGATGATCAACTGGGCGAAGGTGGTCACCGGGATCGTCAGTGTGAGACCGAGTTCGGCGGCACTGGTGGAGACGAACTCGACCAGCGATTCGAGGATGCGGGCACGTTGATCGGCGACCCGCGCCCGCGCCTCGGGATTGCGAACCAGATACAGCGAGAATTCATGGCCGAGCGCGGCATGGCGTGCGCCACCGTTGCGGGCGAGCTGTCGCCAGCGGTCCGCGAGGTCGTCGAGCGCCGCGTCATCGAGCTGGGTGACCGCGGCGAGCGCTTCGGTGAAATTGGCGAAATACCGCCGCAAGTACCGGTCGCTGACCGCGAGGAACAGATCTTCCTTGGCGGTGAAGTGCACGTAGATGGCGCCCCTGGTGTATCCGGCGACCGCGGCGATGTCATCGAGGCTGGCCGCGCCGAAACCCTTGCGCGCGAAAACCTCCTCGGCCGCGTCGATGAGCAGGGCGCGGGTGCGCTCGAGCCGCTGCTGTCGGGTCCACCGCTCCACCATGGGCCACATCCTGCCAAACGATTTTCACATACCACCCCGTATCTGACATACGAGAATGTATCTTGGTGACGAAACCGCCTCCGGGCGAGAGGGTTACGGCACCCACGGGTAGTCGCATCGAGATCCGCCGACGATGACGAAGGGGTGCACGTCATGACGAAATCCGCAGTGGAATTCGATCCGTTCTCCGAGGAGTTCTACGCGAAGCCGTACGAGATTTACCGACGGATGCGGCAGGACGCTCCCGTCTACTACAACGCCGAATACGACTTCTACGCGCTGACCAGGCACGCGGACGTCGCCGCGGCGTTCAAGGACCACGGGACCTATTCCTCGGCGCGCGGTGTCGACCTCGCACAGGTGAAATCCGGCGTCCCGCCGCAGAAATCGATCATCTTCATGGACCCGCCCGACCACAGGCATATGCGCAACCTGCTCAGCAGGGCGTTCACTCCGCGCGCGGTCCAATCCCAGCGGGACACGATCAGCGATCTGGTGCGCAAATATCTGGACGGGGTCGATCCCGCCGGATTCGACTTGATCCAGGATTTCTCCGCGCTCTTTCCCGTGGAGGTCATCACCCGCATGGCGGGCGTGCCGGAGGAATTTCGGCAGCAGGTGCGCTTGTGGATCGACGAATCACTGCACCGCGAACCGGGGCAGATGGAGATGAGCGAATCCGGCGTGCAAGCCGCGACGGACACCTCGATCTTCTACTACAACCTCGTCCAGCAACGGCGCGCCGAACCGCGCGACGACATGATCAGCGCCCTCATCGCCGCCGAGATCGAACGCGACAACGGTGAGACGACCACCCTCGACGACCTCGAGATCGCCGCCTTCGCCACTCTCCTCGGCGGGGCCGGGGCCGAAACCGTCACCAAACTGCTCGGGAACGCCGTGGCGATCTTCGCCCGCCATCCCGATCAGTGGCGGAAACTACTCGACGATCGCGACAAGATTCCCGCGGCTGTCGAAGAGGTCCTGCGATACGAAGGCCCCGTCCAATACAACGTGCGGTGCACCCGCACGCAGGTGCGGGTGCACGATGTCACCATCCCGGCGGGCAAACCCGTCTTCCTCATCGGCGCGTCCGCGAACCGCGACCCGGACGCCTTTCCCGACGCCGACACCTTCGATATCGACCGCGACCGCACCCGATCGCAGAATCTCGGACTCGGCTACGGGATCCACAGCTGTCTCGGCGCCGCCCTCGCCCGTTTGGAGACGACGATCGCACTCGCCCATCTCCTCGATTTCATGCCGCGCTACGAAATCCTCTGGGACCGTTGCGAACGTGTCACCATGCAGAACGTCGCCGGATGGTCCCGACTGCCGATGAAGGTGCTGCGATGAGAATCGATGTGGATTACGGATTGTGCGAGAGCAATGGCGTATGCGCGGGCATCATCCCCGAAGTGTTCCAACTCGGAGATGACGACCAGCTCACCGTCGTGCGCGCCGAAGTGACGCAACGCACCGAAGGACCCGTGCGCGAGGCGGTCCGGCAGTGCCCACGGCAGGCGATCACCGTGGTCGACTGACATACCCGGCCCGGTCCACTATTTCGCAAACGCTTTGCCGCCGGTCGGGGCCACCGCGAACCATGTCCCGCCGACACCCTGCCCGAGCAGATCGCCCGGATTCTTGTCCTTGGAGAAGTAGTACACCGGCCAGCCGCCGATGGTGATCTGGCAGTTCCCGTCGGCCCGCTCGATGAGCCCGACCCGCTGGGGATCGACGCCCGCCGCGAACAGCGCCTGCTCCCTGGTCACGGTCAGCGGGGGCCAGGTCTCCGCGCACTGGCCGGAGCAATTGGATGCCGACGGCTGCGCGGTGTCCTTGTCGAACCGATACAGCGATCTTCCCGTGCCATCCGAAACATATTGTCCGACAGCTGGACTGTCGATCACCTTCAGTTGTACCGAGTTCGTGCCCGTCGGAGCGGTCCCCGCGTAGATCTTCAGCCATCCCTGCGTCTTCGCGACGGCGGGGGCCTGCCCCGTGACAGGTTCGCCCGCGGCGGTCGCGCTCGACGTCGCCGCCCGCGGGGCAGGCACGGCCTGCGAGGCTTCCTCGCCGCCGCACGCACTGAGCAGGCCGACCAGAACGACCGCCGAGGCCGCGACGGGGACCATGGAACGCTCGACTCGCTTGACAGAAAACATTTTTCACCTTCCGGTGCGCTTCGGCGCGGCACTCGCCGCGACTTCTCACCCATTCCACGGACTGCCGCGAACTTCGGTTCACCGCTCTGCGTGCCGAATGCCGCGTCACACCGCCTGGGACGTTCACCCGCCGGGGCGCGGGACGGTGCACGGCAGTGCTCTAAGCTGCTGTTTCCATGGCTCTCAGCGCAACAGTGCACAACTTCACCGTCCAGGTGGCCGACGTAGACCGGGGCGTCTACGAGGATCTGACCCTGAGGTTGGCGCGGCATCCGTCCGAGACCGCCGAATTCATGCTGACCCGACTGCTCGCCTACTGCCTCGAATACGAGGAAGGCATCACCTTCAGCGAAGGCGGTGTCTCCTCCACCGATGAACCCGCGGTGCTGGTGCGCGATCTCACCGGCCGCGTCACGGCATGGATCGAAGTGGGCGCACCCGACGCCGAACGCGTGCACCGAGGGAGCAAACTGGCCGGGCGCGCCGCCATTTACACCCACCGCGACCCGGCCAAAGTGCTGGCCCAACTCGCGGGCAAACGCATCCACCGGGCCGAGCGGATTCCGCTCTACAGTTTCGACCGCGCCTTCATCGATGCCGCGTCCGCCGCGATCGAGCGCCGCAATACCGCCACCCTGTCGATCACCGAGCGTTCGATGTACCTGGAGCTGAACGGTACGAGCCTGAGCACATCGATCGATGAGCACCTCCTGGGGTAGTTTCACGCGCCGCACAGGAGCATCGCCACGCCGGGTGATCCGGCGCAGGCACGCGGACTCGGGGCGGGTCAGCTTCTTCCGGGACTTTCGATACCGGTCACCGTGCCGCACAATTGATTCACCGCGAGTGTGCTGAACCTCATACGTGGCGTTGGCCTTCCGCACGCCCGTAGCAAGGTAGCTTGACGCCCGATTCGGTAACTGGTTGTCGGCATGAGGGAGTTCGATGAGGTTCTCGGCCCGTAGGCCGTCACGACTCCCGCTCGGCCACAACCGTCGCGACAGGAGCTCCGTCCGTCCGGATCGGGCCAGTTCGCGTGATCTCACCGGTATTACCGCATTTCGACGCAGCGTGACGTGAGCGGCATGGTTGCAGTCCTGTTCTACGGAGTGTTCTTGTGAAGTGGTCCACCTCCCGTACCGCGCGTAGGGCTTTCGCCGTGTGCGCACCGATCTGCCTGGCCGCCGTGGTCGCCAGCGCCTGCACCGCCGTCGACGAGTCCACACCGATCGACGGCGGCGCACCCGGTCCCGTGCCCACCGCGACGCGGTCGGGCAAGGACATCGGCGATATGGTCGAGAAGCTGGTCGAAGCGCCGGAGGCGTCGATGTCCGGGTACAGCCGGGAGAAGTTCCCGCACTGGGATACCAATAAGCCCGAGCACGGATTCGGCGACCAATTCGCGCAATACAGCCGCTGCACCAGCCGAGATGTGATGATGCTTCGCGACGCCGTCGGATCGGTCACCCTCGATCCGAATACCTGTGACCTCAAAGTCGGCAAGGACGGCGGCTGGCGCGACGAGTACGGGTTCATGGACCCGAAAACCGGGAAACTCAAGCCGTACAAGTGGATCACCAACCCGGCCGGAGTCGACGCCGAGCATATCGTCGCGCTGGCCGAGGCATGGCGTTCGGGTGCGAGCAAACTCGATGAGGACACCCGCCGCCGCATCGCCAACGACGCTGTCAACCTGGAGGCCTCCGACCCTTCGGCCAACCGGTCCAAGGGTGACCAGGACGCTGCCAACTATTTGCCGCCGGGCATATTCCGGTGTGTCTATCTCGAGCGCTATATCACCATCAAAGTAAAGTACGGGCTGACAGTCGATCCCGCCGAACATGGAGCATTGCGCACCGCAGTCGCCGATTGCGTTAGTCGAGGAGAGTTCAGATAAATATCATCATCGAGTTCACCACCAAGATAGCCGTCCTCACCGAGGAGGAAGGGACGATGTCGGGTGAGCTCGATGTCACTCTCGACGACACGGGTAAGGGGCTCGTCCGGTATCGCGATACCGAGCAGTGGTACACCATCGGCAATTTCGACGCCGAGCCGCCGCGCACCTGGAAGTCCGTGCACGAGCTCGCCTCGGCCATCCATGCCGGGATCGGCGCGCGTGACGCCGCGGGCAACACCGTGCCCTTCGAGGCATGAGCGGCGTCTTCACGGCACGCTGATCACCACCTTCCCGAACGGATCCGCTTGCCGGTAGAAGCGGTACGCCGCGACCGCCTCGTCCAGCGGAAAGGTCCGATCGAGCACCGGCCGTATCCGGTGTACGGTCATCGCCTCGTTCATCGCCTCGAAATGCGCGCGGCTGCCCACGGCGATACGGCGGATCGACAGGTAGGAACCGCCGAACGGATTGCCGTCGCCCCCGTTCAGCGCGGGGCCCGGCATCGCGCCGATGAGGGTGAGGCGAGCGTTGTAGGCCCCGGACCGTACCGATTTCGGCAATGTCGCCATGCCAACCGCGTCCACGATGTGCTCCACGCCGTCACCGCCGGTGAGGCCGCGCACCCGCTCGTCCCAGTCCGGGTTCTCTCCGCGCAGGATCACCTCGTCGACGCCCATGGCGCGCAGGCGTTCGGCTTTCGCCAGCCCCGAGGTGATCGCGATGACCCTCGCCCCGAGTGCGCGCGCGTGCTGGACGGCGAACAGCGCGACCGCGCCGGTGCCGACGACCAGCACGTTCTCGCCCTGCCGCACCGGCTCCGGGGTGGTGAGCGCCGTCCAGGCGACGACTCCGGCGCAGGTCAGGGTGGCCGCTTCGGCATCGGTGAGATACGCGGGGACGTGGACCACCGAATCCTGTTCCAGCACCGCGTAGGTGGCGAGCATGCCGTCGTGATTCGCGCCGTACTGTTCGGCGACGTGCGCGCGACGTTGCGGGCCGTCGATCCAGCGCACGAAATACGACGCGGTCACACGGTCGCCGAGTGCGGCGCGGGTCACGTTGTCGCCCAGCGCGATCACCTCGCCCACCCCGTCGGAGAGCGGGATAACGCCCGCGGTCGCGGGCAGCGGGTAGGTCCCGTCCATCAGCATGAGGTCGCGCCGGTTCAGCGATGCGGCCCTGACCCGGATGACCAGCTGATTCGGGTCCGGCACCGGGATCGACTGTGCTCGGACGGTCAGCCCGTGCCGCGAATCCAAATGGTAGGAAATGGCGTTCACGATGCGCTCCTTGTCGATCAGATGCCGATGTACTGGTGGTCCAGCCGGATTCGGCCGTCACCGTCGAGCGCGATGACCTCGTAGCGCATCGCCCGCGGCGGATCGAGGAGAATCTGCGCGCCGTCGACCGACCACAGGTCGTGGATCAGCGTGCGGCGCAGGTGCGCGTCGGGTTCGTTCCACTGGGCCAGGTAGCGATCGGCGAAATCGGTGTCGTCGTGATTGCTCATGGGAACGAGCTTCACGAAGACGGTAAACGTCCGCGATTCCCCACAGGGAATGAGAGCACCTGAGCGCAGGTCCCCTGCCGTTCATACCCTGCGGGGAATGGCAGGTGACCCACACGGTCGGCTATCACTGAGTAATGACAGCAGTGGCAGAGCCGACCGGATTCGCGCGCCAGCTCAAACACTGGCGGACCCTGCGCCGGATCAGTCAGCTCGATCTGGCGATCAGCGCGGACACCAGCCAGCGCTACCTGAGCTTCTTCGAACAGGGGCGCTCGCGCCCCGGACGGACCATGGTGGTGCGCCTTGCCGAATCACTCGGACTGTCGCTGCGCGAGCGCAACGGTCTGCTGCTGTCGGCGGGCTACGCGCCGGTGTTCCCCGAGTCCCGTCTGGACACCCCCGAATTGGCGCCGGTCAAGGCCGCGCTCGACCGCATTCTTGACGGGCATATGCCGTATCCGGCGGTGGTGGTCCGTCCGTCCGGCATACTCGTCGCCGCCAACGCCGCCTTCGACATCCTGAGCGAGGGCAGCGCGCCGGAACTGCTCGCGCCGCCGGTCAATGTCCTCCGGCTGGCGCTACATCCGCGGGGTCTGGCACATCGGGTGCTCAATCTGGCCGAATGGGGTAGACACGTCACCGAATCCCTGCGCGGGCGCGCACTGCGCAGTCCGGACCCCGGCCTCGACGCGTTCATCGCCGAATTGGAAAGCTATCTCCCCGACGCCGATCCCGGCCCGGATCATCTCGGTTTCGCGGTCCCGCTGCGGCTGCGTTCGGACTCCGGCGAACTCCGGCTCATCACCACGATCACCTCGTTCGCCACCGCCGTGGATATCACCCTGTCCGAACTGCACCTGGAAGCGTTCCTCCCCGGTGACGAGCGCACCGCGGACATCCTGCGCCGCCGCCACGACGAGCGCTGACCCGGTTACCTGCGGCTGGCCCGGCGGTAGCCGATGACGGCGGGTACCGCGAACACCACGATCGCGCCGAGCGACCACATCGCGGTCAGCAGCAGCGGCCGGGCGAGCGGCCCGCCCAGCGACAGTGCCTTCATGGCGTCGACGGCCACCGACATCGGCTGATTGCGCACCACCGGCTGAATCCACTCCGGGAACGCGGCCAGCGGCACGAATCCGGTACTGAAGAACATCAACAGTGAACTGAGGATGGTGATGCCCTCGACCAGGGTCGCCTTCGCGGTGAAGACGGCGACGGCGGTGACCATCGTCGCGAACGCGAGACCGAAGAGCACCGGTATCAGGATGAACAGCGTGGCCGCCGCTGGTCCCTGCTGGAAACGGAAGCCGAGCAGATGGCCGACCACAACCACGGCCAGCGTTCCGACGAGGATGCGGCAGCCTTCGGCCAGGATGCGCGAGATCAGTCCGGATGCCCGGTGCACCGGCAGCACCCAGAAGCGGGCGAGCAGGCCGGCGTCGCGTTCGCGGCCGAGCATGACACCGCTGGCGACCGCGCCGGACAGCGCACCGACGATGGCGACCATCGGGACCGACCCGTAGAGGGCGTCGGTGCCGACGAATTTCTCGATCTGGCCGCCGATGACGATATCGAGCATGAGCAGCAGCAGGCACGGGATGATCAGGGTTTCCAGCAGCGACACCGGATTGCGCGACCAGCGCAACAGCAGCCGCTGGGTCTGAATCGCGGTATGCCGCAGCAGCGAGACCGGTGCGGTTTCCGACGATACGGTCCGAATGCGAGCGTCCGAGTACACCATCACGCCTTCCTCGAGCTCAGCCGGATGGCCAGTGGCAGGCACACCGCGAGAATTCCGATGGCCCACAGCAGCGGTGGGCCCATGAGCGACCAGCTCACCTCGCCCGCATTACCTTTCGCATCGCCGGCCAACGCCCGCAACGCGATGGCCCACTGGGAGATGGGCTGGTTGCGAACGAAAGGTTCGATCCAATCCGGGAATTGACTCGCCGGCGCGAGTCCTGTCGAGAGCATGCCGAAGATCAGCGGCGGCAGCACCAGCGCCTGGGTCGTCGCCTCCGGACTTTTCGACACCGTGCCGATCACATCCGCGCCGAGGGTCAACGCCACCCCGATCAGTAGGGAGAACAGCACCCAACCCAGCGTGTGCCAGGCGTCGAGGTAGAAACGGAAGCCGATGACCTTTCCGCACACCACCGCCGCCACCAGGGCGATCAGCAGCCGGAACAGATTGCCCGACATGCGCGCCCCCACGGGGACCAGCGCCCCGATCGGCATCGACCCGAATCGGCGATCCAGTCCGGCGACCGCGTCGGTGGCCGACCGGAAGGCCGCGCCGATGGCGGTGAACGCGGCGGCCTGCAGGATCACCAGCGGCATCATGAACTGCGCGTAGCTGCTGAAACCGTTGCCGGAGAACATCATCACGGTCTTGAGCGGAATGTAGAAACTGGCGGTGAACGCGGCGGGAGCCAGGACAGAGGACAGCACCTCACCGGTCTTGACCGAAGGCACGATCAACCGGGAGGTGAGCACCCACCACTGCTGCACCCGGAACGGGGTGGCGCGGGCGTCGGCCAGCCAGGCCCCCGTCGTCACGCGACGTCCTCTTTCGGTTCCGATTCCGCCAGATGCCCGGTCAGCTGCAGGAAGACATCATCGAGGGAGGGACGCCGCAGGGCGATGTCGACGAGTTCGACACCGGCGGAGTCGAGGCGGCGCAGCGCCTCGGCGAGTGTTCTCGCACCGTCCGGGGCCGGGATCGCGATCCGGTCCGACTCCGCGGTGAGCGCGGCGCGATTCCCGTCCGGCAGCAGTGAGCCGAGCGCGGCGGCGATGGCTGGCAGATCCTTCAGATCCAGCGGCACCACTTCGCAATAGCTGCCGCCGGTGCGCGATTTCAGTTCGTCGGCGGTGCCTTCGGCGATGACGACACCGTGGTCGATGACGATGATCCGGTCGCACAGCGCGTCGGCCTCCTCCAGGTACTGCGTCGTCAACAGGGTGGTGATGCCGTGCTTGCGGAAACCGGAGACGAGATCCCACACCCCCTGTCTGCTGCGTGGATCGAGACCGGTGGTCGGTTCGTCGAGGAACACCACATCGGGCCGGACCACGAGACCGCACGCGATATCGATACGCCTGCGCATACCGCCGGAGTAGGTGCCGACCCTGCGGCCCGCCGCGCCCTCCAGATCGAATTCGACGAGCAGTTCGGTAGCGCGGGCGCGGGCTGCCCGTTTGCGCAGCCCCATGAGCCTGCCGAACATCACCAGATTCTCGTAACCGGTGAGCATGTCGTCGAGGGCGGCGAACTGCCCGGTCAACATGATGGCGCGGCGTACGGCGGCCGGATCGGTGACCACGTCGTGGCCCGCGACCACCGCCCTGCCCTTATCGGGGGAGACGAGCGTGGACAGGATATTCACCATCGTGGTCTTGCCCGCGCCGTTCGGGCCGAGGATGCCGAGCACCTCCCCCTGCGCGGCGACGAAATTCACACCGCGCAAGGCGTGTACGGCGCCGAAGGATTTCTCGACACCCTCCACCACTACTCCCGTCTCGGCCCGCCCATCCGTCGTCGGGCGGACACCCCTCACGGAATCGCTACGCGATGCGGTCATGTTCTGCCTCCTGTTTCGGGCGGGAGCTCCGCGCCGTCAAATGCTCGTCGAGTACACGCGCGATGATCGGGAGCACGTGCGGTGCGGTCAGTTCGTCGTGGGTGACATCGATGTCGATATTGGTGATCTCCCCGGTGACGTGGGGACGCCAGCCCTGCGGCCCGAAAATGTCCGAACTATCCACGGTGGCACTGAAATACAGCACATCACCGTCGAAAATGGGCCTGCGGTAGCCGGTTCTGGTCCTGGCCGAGGCATTGTAGGAACCCGCCATCCGTTCCAGGGTGTCGGCGTCGACCAGTTGCGCGCCGCCCATCCGTTCCCGGATCAGGTCGGCGGCCTCCTGGGCGGTGGCCTCGGCGGGCACATCATCGATGCCGAACACCGCGCCGAAGGTGCTGATGAACGCGCCCGCGGTGAGTTTCTCGATGCTGTCGCCGTCGATATCGGCGGTGTCGGCGTCCAGCAGTGCGACGACGCCGACCTCGTGACCGGCCGCGGTCAGCTTGGTGGCGACGGCGTGCGCGATGAGTCCGCCGAACGACCAGCCGAGCAGATGGTAGGGCCCATGCGGCTGGACGGCGAGTATCTCGCGCACATAGCGGTCGGCGAATTCCTCGATGCTGCGCGCCGAGGGTTCCCTGCCGCTCAGGTCAGGGGCCTGGAGGCCGTAGATCGGGCGGCCGGGAGCCAGCGCCTCGGCCAATCCCAGGTAGGTCCACGCCATTCCGGACGACGGGTGCACACAGAACAGCGCGGGTTCGTCGCCGCCCGCGCGAATCGGCAGGAGCACATCGAGTCCGAGCGCATTACCCGGCTGGTCCGACGCGGCGCGTGCCATGGCCATGGCCATGGCCCGTTCCTCGTCGGCCCCGGCCTGCGCCGCCTCCGGTGTCCGCGCGAACGCCGCCGCCGCGGCGAGCGCGTCCACCCAGAGCCGGGCGAGTTCGGCGACATCGTCGCGCTCGAGCAGATTCTCGGGGAATCCGAAACTCGCGGTCAGTCGGTCACCGAGTACCACCGCGTTCACGTCGATCTCCGATTGCAGTGCGACATCGGGATATTCGGTGGCAGGCAGCTCGCCGAGTTCATCGGTGGGCAGCCAGCCGAGACCCTCGAGTCCGGCGGGAATATCGCCGGTCGAGTACCTGCCGAGGTAGTTGAAGCCGATACGGCCGGGCAGGCGCCGCGGAAGTCGTTGTGCGGTCTCGGCATTCAGGTAGCGCAGCAGTCCGAATCCGATGCCCTTGTCCGGCACCGCGAGCAGCCGATGTTTGGCGGCGCGGATGGCCGTGCCCATGTCGGGGCCGCCCGCGAACGCGGTATCCACATCGACACCGTCGGCGTCGACGCGCACCGGGTAGACGGTGGTGAACCAGCCGATCGTCCGCGAGAGATCCGCTCCGGGGACGATTTCCTGCTGGCGGCCGTGTCCTTCGAGCCGGATCAGGACGCTGTCACCGCCGTCACCGCCGTCGTTCTCCGTCGCCCGATCCGCGCGCCACCGGCGTACGGCCAGCGCCAGCGTGGCGAGCAGGGTGTCCTCCACACCGCCGTGGAACAGGCCGGGCAGCGTGGTCAACAGTGCCGCGGTGACATCCTCCGGCACCTCCACCTCGATCTGGCGCAATGTGAGCGCCCGGTCGACGGCGGGGTCGAGGTCACGGGCGCCGAAACGCGGATCGGGTCCCTCGATCACCTCACGCCAGTATCCGAGTTCGGCGATCCTGCTGTCGCGGTGCGCCTCTTCGGTCAGCGCGTGCGACCAGCGACGCATCGAGGTGCCGGTATCGGCGAGCACGGGGGTGGCGCCCGCGGACACCTGCGCCCAGGCCGCCATGAGATCGGGGACGAGGATTCGCCACGACACACCGTCCACCACCAGGTGGTGGGCCACCACGATCAGACGCCCCGCCCTGGTGCGGTCCCCCGCTTCCCCCACCGGATCGAGCCAGAGCAATCGCAGCACCCTGCCCCTCGCCGGATCCAGCCGATTCATCGCGGAATCCAATTCGGTGACGGCGAATTCACGCAGGTCGACGGTGTCGGCGTCCGCGGCGAACTCGACACGGCGGATGAGCGCGGCGATATCGACCGATCCGGGTTCGGCGACCTCGAGCCGATAGTCGCCGTGCGGTCCGCCATTACCTTCCGGGCGCACCTCCCGATAGAGGCGGGCACGGAGCATATCGTGGCGATCGACCACGGCCGCGACGGTGGCGACGAGCTGATCGTGCCGGATGCCGACCGGCAGTTCCAGTACCGCGGTCTGGGCGAAACGGTTGTGGTTGCCGCCGCGTTCGAGCATGTACCGCACGATGGGCGTCAGCGGCATCGCACCGACGCCGCCGCCGGGCAGTTCGTCGAGGGTGACGGCCGCACCGGCCGCGTCCGAGGCCGCCGCGAGCGCGGCGACGGTGCGATGTTCGAACACCTGCAACGGAGTCACCGTGATGCCCTGCGCGCGGGCCCGCGAGACCAGCTGGATCGCCAGGATACTGTCGCCGCCGAGGGCGAAGAAGGAATCGCGCACGCCGACCTTGTCGCGGCCGAGCAGTTCGGCGAAGACCTCGGCCAGGATCTCCTCGGTGGGCGTGCCCGGTGCGACGTATTCGGTCTCGTCATCGGCGAATACCGGTTCCGGCAGCGCTTTTCGATCGAGCTTGCCGACCGCGGTGAGCGGGATGGCGTCCATGACGACGATCGAGGACGGCACCATATAACCGGGCAGCGATTCGGCGGCGTAGGCGCGCAGCGCCGCGATATCCACCTCGACCCCCGGCTCGCGCACCACGTAGGCCGCGAGCGCGGTGGAACCCGCCGGGCCGCGCACACCCAGTGTCACCGCGAATTCCACGCCGTCGGCGCGTCCGAGAACAGCATCGATCTCACCGAGTTCGATGCGCTGACCGCGCACCTTCACCTGGAAGTCGGTGCGGCCGATGTATTCCAGCCGCAGCCCCGCCGCCGTCCCCGCCGCGCGGACCCAGCGCACCAGGTCACCGGTGCGGTACATCCGATCCCCCGGGGCACCGTAGGGATCGGCGACGAATCTGGCCGCGTTGAGATCGGGCCTGGCGTGGTATCCGCGCGCCAATGCCGGTCCGGTGAGGTACAGCTCGCCCGCCACCCCGACCGGAACCGGACGCAGGCGCTCATCGAGCACGAGGACCGCCGCGCCGCGGATCGGGCCGCCGATGGTGACCGGTTCGCCCACCGTCAACGGTGCCGAACCCGTTGCCCAGATGGTGAATTCGGTGGGCCCGTACAGATTGACCATGGTGCGCCCGAGCGCCCAGCGCTCGACGAGTTCGGCGCCGACGGCCTCGCCCGCCACCGCAAGCACCCGCACGCTCGACACCCGCTCCGGATCCACCGTCGCCAGCGCCGAGGGGGTGATGACCATATGGGTGACCCGGTGCGCCTCGATCAGTTCCGCGAGCGCGTCGCCGCCGAATACCTCCGGCGGTGCGACGACCGCCGCGCCGCCCGATCCGAAGGCCATGAGTGCCTCGAAGATCGAGGCGTCGAAACTCGGCGACGCCACTTGGAGCACGCGGGAATTCTCGTCGACGCGCAGTGATTCCTGTTGGGCCGCGACGAGATCGGCGAGGCCGCGGTGCGACACCGCGACGCCCTTCGGCGTTCCGGTCGACCCCGAGGTGTAGATCATCCAGGCCGGGTGGTCGGGCCGGATCGGTGCGCGCAGATCGGTGGAGCGCAACGCGCGGGCCTCGGCCGCCTCCCAGGTCGCGGCGAATTCCGGGTCGTCGAGTACCAGCCAGCGCGTCCCGTCCGGCAGCCGCTCCCGGTGCGCGCCGACCGTGAGGCCGAGTGCCGCATCGGAATCGGAGAGCATGTGCTCGATCCGGTCGGGCGGATACTTCGGATCGACCGGCAGGAATGCCGCGCCCGCCTTCGCCGCCGCCCATACGCCGATCAGCAGTTCCGCGCCGCGGGTGAGGCCGAGGGCGACGACGGTTTCCGGGCCTGCGCCCGCCTCGATCAGCAGTCGGGCCAGCCGGTTCGACCGCGCGTCGAGTTCGCGGTAGCTGGTCGTGACACCGTCGACCACCAGCGCCGGATGGTCCGGGTAGGCCGCCGCCGATTCCGCGAGCAGCCACGGCAGCGGCACGGTGCCGATCCCGCGCGGGCCGCGTACCGGGACCAGCGCCGCGCGCTCGCCCGCCGCGAGGATGTCGATGTCGGCGATCGTCAGATCGGGGTCGGCGACCACCGCGGCGAGCACCCGCTGCCAGCGGTCCGCGAACGCCGCGACCGTGGCCGCGTCGAAAAGGTCGGTGGCGTAGGTGAGCACCCCGTCGAGACCCGCCGCGTCGGTGCCGGAGAAGCGTTCGCGCAGGTCCAGTGTCAGATCGAATTGCGCGGCATCGCGATCCAGATCCTCGACCTCGATGCGAAGGCCAGGCAGCTCCAACACGGGTTCCACGAAATTCTGCAGTGACAGCGACACCTGGAAGATCGGATGGTGCGCCGTCGATCGGGCCGGGTTCAGCACCTGCACCAACCGTTCGAACGGCACATCGGCATTGGCGAAGGCGTCCAGATCCGATGCCCGCACCCGGCCGAGGAATTCGCGGAATCCGGCATTCGGGTCGACGGGTGTCCGCAGTGCCAGGGTGTTGACGAACATGCCGACCACACCGTCCAGCGCGGCCTCGCCGCGCCCTGCCACCGCCGTGCCGACGACCACATCGTCGGTGCCGCCGAGACGGGCCAACAGGACCGCGAGCGCGGCGTGCACCACCATGAACAGGCTGACGTCCGCGGCAGCCGCGAGATCGGCCACACCGCGGTGCAGCGCGGGATCGACGGTGAATGCCAGGTCGGCGCTGTGCATGGACTGCACGGCGGGACGCGGGCGGTCGGCGGGCAATTCCAGCAGATCCGGCGCGCCGGTGAGCGAATCGGTCCAGTAGCCGATCTGACGCGCGGCGAGCGATTCCGGATCGGATTCGTCACCGAGCAGTTCCCGGTGCCACAGCGCGAAATCCGCGTATTGCACCGGCAACGCGGGCATGTCGGTTTCGACGCCCGCGGCGCGCGCGGCGTAGGCGGTCATCAGATCGGTGGCGAGCGGCGCCATCGATGTGCCGTCGGCGCTGATGTGGTGGACCACGAGCACAACCACATGCACCGGGGGCCCGCCCTCCTGGGACGAGTCGTCGTGGACACGGAAAAGCCCCACCCGCAACGGCGGCTCGGTGGCGAGGTCGAATCCGACACCGGCCAGCTCAGCGATCCGATCGCGCAGTGCCGCCGGGCTGTCGGCATCGACCGGGCGCAGTGTCGGCGCGGCCACCTCGACCCCGACCACGACCTGGCGGGGCCCGTCGGCATCGGCGGGATACATGGTGCGCAGACTCTCGTGCCGCGCGACCACATCGGCCAGGGCCAGCCGCATGGCCTCGGTGTCCAGTTCACCGGTCAGCCGCAACGCGACGGCGATGTTGTACGCGGGCGAACCGGGTTCGAGCTGATTGAGCACCCACATCCGCTGCTGCGCGGGCGAGAGCGGGATGCGATCGGGGCGGATACGCGGGGCGAGACCGAACCGGGCGCGCTCCCCCGCACCCGCGGGGACGACGCGGGTCGCCAGCTGCGCGACGGTCGGCGCGTCGAACAGATCGCGCAGGGCGATCGTCGAGCCGAGCGCGGCGTTGACCCTGGCCACCACGCGGGTCGCGCTGAGCGAGTTGCCGCCGAGTTCGAAGAAGGAGTGATCGACGCTGACCCGTTCGTTGTCGAGCACTTCGGCGAAGACCTCGGCGACGGCGTGTTCGACCGGGGTGCGCGGGGCCAGGTAGCGGCGCTGGAAACTCTCGAAATCCGGTATCGGCAATGCCTTTCGATCCAGTTTGCCGACCGGCGTGAGCGGAACGTCGTCGAGCACGATCAGGTAGCCAGGGACCATATACCCCGGCAGCGCGCCCGCGATGCGCACCCGCAGGCGCTCGGTATCGAATTCGCTGTCGGCGCCGACGGATTCGCGCCAGGCCTGGGTCGGCACCACGTAGGAGACCAGCACGGTCTCCCCCGCCGGACCGGGGCAGCCGATGGTCGCGGCGTATTCGACCTCGTCGTCGGCGGACAGTACGGCGTCGATCTCGCCGAGCTCGATTCGCAGACCGCGAATCTTCACCTGGAAATCGCTGCGCCCCAGGTATTCCAGCTCCAGTGTGTCGTTCCAGTCGACCCAGCGCACCATATCGCCGGTCCGGTACATCCGCTCCCCGGCCGCACCGTAGGGATTGGCGATGAACCGCGCCGCGGTCATACCGAAACGATTGAAGTAGCCGCGGGCGATGGCGGGCCCGGCCAGATACAACTCCCCTTCGACACCGACCGGCACCGGACGCAGCCAGCCGTCGAGCACCATGACCTCGGCGCCGCGGATCGGACCGCCCATGGTGACCGGCTCGCCCGCCCGCAATTCACCGGGACCGGTCGCCCAGATGCTGAACTCGGTCGGTCCGTACAGGTTCGCCATGCGCCGTCCCACCGACCACTGCGCGGTCAGCTCGGCCCCCGCCGCCTCGCCCGCGACCGAGAGCACCCGCAGATCGGGCAGTCCGCTCGGATCCATGGTGGCGAGCACCGACGGGGTGATCACCGCGTGGGTGACCCGCTGGGCGCGCAGCAACTGCTCGAGTTCGGATCCGCCGTAGACCTCCGGCGGGGACAGCACCAGCCGCCCGCCCATGGCGTGCGCGGTCAGCAATTCGAAGACCGACGCGTCGAAACTCGGTGAGGCGACCTGCAATGCGCTGGCCGTGGGGTCGAGATCGAGCGTTTCCCGCTGTGCCGTCACCAGATTCGCGATCCCGCGATGGCTGAGCAGCACCGCCTTGGGTTTGCCGGTGGAGCCGGAGGTGTAGATCAGGTACGCGGTCTGATCCATCCGGATCGCGCCGCCGCGTTCGTCATCGGTGATGGGCGCGTCGGAGACGGTCATCACGCGCCGGATCGTATTGAGGTCGTCCAGCAGCAACCAGTCGATACTGCCGGGCAGCGTCTCACCGGTCGCCCGGACGGTGACGCCGATCGGGGCCTTGGAATCGGTGAGGATGTGCTCGATCCGCTCCACCGGGTAATTCGGGTCGAGCGGCGCGAAGGCGGCGCCGGTCTTGGCGAGCGCCCACACCGCGACGACCGATTCCACCGAGCGGGTCAGCGCGAGGACGACGAAGACCTCCGCGCCGATACCGCGACGCAACAGCACCCGCGCGAACCGGTTCGACCACGCGTCGAGTTCGCCGTAGGTCATGCTGTCACCGCCCGCGTCGACCGCGATGGCATTCGGATTGATCCGCGCCCCCGCGCCGAGCACATCAGGCAGGGTGCGCTGGGGCACCGATTCCGGCCCGCGCACCGGCAGCAGCGCGGCCCGTTCGGCGGCGTCGCAATGGTGCAGCCGCGCGACAAGGGATTCCGGATGTTCGGCGATCTGGGTGAGCAGCAGCACGAACCGGTCGAGCAAGCGCCGCGCCGCGGATTCCGCGAGGTGGTCGGCGAGGAATTTCACGGTGACGCGCAGGGTGTCGTTGCTGCCCGGCATCCCGTGCAGTGGAATCACCATGAGGTTCAACGGATACGGGGTGGCGTCGGTGCCCGCGACGTCGAGGATGCGCATACCCGCGATATCCATCGACCGCGACAGCGCCTCGCGGTCGATCGGATACGACTCGAAAACCGTGAGGGTGTCGAACAATTCGGCCAGACCGACGGCCTTGTGGATGGCCGCGAGCCCGACGTGCTGATGATCGAGCAGCCGCGCCTGTTCGGACTGTACCCGCGCCAGCAGCGCCGACACCGATTCCGACGGGTCCAAACGCACCCGTACCGGCAGGGTGTTGATGAACAGCCCGACCATATCCTCGACGCCGGCCAGCTGCGGCGGCCTGCCGGAGACCGTACCGCCGAACACCACATCGGTGCGTCCGGTCGACATCGCCAGCAGCAGCGCCCACGCCGCCTGCACGGCGGTATTCACGGTGGCCCCCGCAGCGCGGGTGGCGGCTTCCAGCCGCGCGATCAACGCGGCGGGCAGATCGACCGAGACCATGCCGGATTCGGTCGAACGGATATCGGCGAGGGTCGGAATGGCCCTGGTCGGCGCGTCGATTCCGGCCAGCGCGTCACGCCACACGGCCAGGGCCGCCTCCGAGCCGCCGAGTGCGCCGCCTGCCGCGGCGGCGTCGTCCTGCTCGGCCAGCCAGGACAGGAATTCCCGGTACGACGGCGCGGGCGGCAGGACATCCGCCACGGCCGCGCCCGCACCCGTCGCGATGTAGACGGTGAGCAGTTCACGCACCAGCAGCGGGGTCGACCAGCCGTCGAGCACCAGATGGTGATTGGTCATCAGCAGGGTGTAGGTCTCGGGACCGGTGTGGATGAGCAGGAACCGCAGCAGCGGCGGACGGGTGAGATCGAAACGGCTGTTCGCGTCGACCGCGATCAGGCGTTCCAGCTCACGTTCCCGCTCGGCCGGATCCGGGAGGCGGGTGAGGTCGAGTTCCTGCCAGCGCACCTCGGCGGCGGAGAGCACGAGCTGACGCGGCCCGTCCTCGGTTTCCACGAACGCGACCCGCAGATTCTCGTGGCGATCGACCAGAGTCTGTGCCGCGGTGCGCAATCGGGACGCGTCGACCCGGCCCGCGAGGCTGAGCCTGGTCTGCACGGTGTACCCGTCGGCGGTGTCGGTGTCGTACCAGGCGTGGAACAGCAGACCGTATTGCAGCGGCGACAGCGGCCAGACCTCGGCCAGATCCGGATAGGTGCGCGCCCAGCCGTCGATCTGACGTTGCGTCACCGTGGTCAGCGGGAAATCCGACGGGGTGTGGCCGCCCGCGTCTCGCGAGGTCGCGTGCGCGGCCAGCGCGCGCAGCGCCGCCGTCCACAGCTCGGCCAGTTCGGCGACCTGGCCCGCGTCCAGGACACCGGAGGCGTAGGCCCAGGTCACGTCGAGGGCCGACGCGCCCATGATCGCGTTGACATCGATGATCGCGGGCAGTGGTGCGCGATCGTCCTGGGTGGACGCGAAACGCCGTGGCAGCCATGCCTCGTCGGTTCCGCCCGCCCCACGTCCGAGATAGTTGAAGCTGATCTGCGGGACGGGAGCGCCTTCCAGCGCCGCGGCGCCCTCCGGGTCCAGATAGCGCAGCATTCCGTAACCGACGCCGCGATCGGGCACGGCGCGCAACTGTTCCTTGGCCGCCTTGATCGCCGCGCCCGCGGCGGGACCGCCCGCGAACGCGTCGTCCAGATCGATCCCGGTCAGATCGATGGCCACCGGGTACACGCTGGTGAACCAGCCCACCGTCCGCGCGACGTCGGCGCCGGGCAGCACGGATTCCTCACGGCCGTGGCCCTCCAGCGTGAACAGCGCTCCGGTGCGGTCGCGCCAGCGGCCCACGGCCATGGTCAACGCGGCGAGCAGCACGTCATCCGCGCCGCAGTAGAAACGCGCCGGCGCGATATCGAGCACCGCGTCCGCGATTTCGGCGTCCACGGTGGTGCTCAGTTGCGCCATGGTGGCGACCACGTCGACAGCCGGATCGGCGGCACGGCTCCCGATCACCGGGTCCGGCGTCCGCAGAATCCGTTGCCACAGCGGCAGTTCCGCGCGCCGCGAGGCGGCCTGTGCCACGGTGGCATGCGCCCAGCGCCGGAACGAGGTGCCGACCGGGTCGAGCGCGCCGCCGAACCACGCGGCGGCCAGGTCGGGCAGCAGAACGCGCCACGAAACCCCGTCGGTGACCAGGTGATGCAGGACCAGCCACAACAGCGAACCGCCGGACGGGTCGTTCTCCGGGCGGATCAGCACGAATTGGGCGACGACGCCCGCCGCCGGATCGAGTCGGTCGGCGGCACGCTGCAATTCCCGCTCGGCGATCTCTTCGGGGGCACCGTCCGCGGTGACCACCTCGATCAGATCCGCCGCATCGACCGAACCCGGCTCACCGACCACCCATTCCCAGCCGTCGCCGGACCGCCGCAAGGTGCTGCGCAGCAGGTCGTGATGATCGAGCAGGGTCCGCACCGCCCCGGTCAACGGGGCCGCATCGGCGCCACCGGGCAGTCCGATCAGCACCGCCTGGCTGTAGCGCTGCCAGGTGTCGCCCTGTTCGAGCATGGCGTGCACGATCGGGGTGAGCGCGACCGGGCCGACACCGCCGCCGGGCAATTCGACGACCGCGCTGTCGGCCACGTCGGTGGCCGTCGCGGCCAGTGCGGCAACGGTTTTGCGCTCGAAGACGTCACGGGCGCTGAACTGCATGCCCGCGGCACGTGCCCGGGAGACCAGTTGGATGGAGACGATGCTGTCACCGCCGAGGGCGAAGAAATTCTCGTCGACGCCGACCGAATCCAGACCGAGCACCTCGGCGAATATCGCGGCGAGGGTCTCCTCGCGCGGCGTCGAGGGAGCCCGGTGTTCGGTGGCGCGCGCGCCGAAATCCGGTGCGGGCAGGGCGCGACGATCGACCTTGCCGACCGGGGTGAGCGGCAGATGATCGAGCACCATGATGACCGACGGCACCATATAGGACGGAAGATTCTGTCCGACAGCGACTTTCAGCGCCTCGGGCTGCAACTGCGCGCCCGGCACGCCGAGTACGTAGGCGGCGAGCGCGGTGGCTCCCGAGGGGGTCGTCGCGCCGATGGTGATGGCGAAGTCGACACCCGGCTGCTGTTGCAGCGCGGCATCGATCTCCCCCAGTTCGATACGGTATCCGCGCACCTTCACCTGGAAGTCGCCGCGCCCGGCGTAGTCCAGTTCCAGCCTGCCGTCACGATGACGCCAGCGCACCAGGTCGCCGGTGCGATACATCCGCTCACCCGGTGCGTACGGATCGGCGACGAATCTGCTCGCGGTCAGGCCGTTGCGCCGGTGATAGCCGCGGGCGACAGCGGGCCCGCCGAGGTACAGTTCGCCCGCCACACCGGGTGCGACGGGTCGCAGCCACGGGTCGAGCACCACCGCGCGCACCCCCCTGGTGATGCCGCCGATGGTGATCGGGGATTCGGGCGTCAGCGGTGCGCTGAGCGTCACCGTGATCGTTGTCTCGGTCGGCCCGTACCCGTTCAACAGGGTCCGGCCCGACCATTTCGCCACCAGTTCCGGCGGGCAGGCGTCGCCGCCGACGATGACGGTGCCCAGCTCAGGCAGCGTCGCCGGATCGAGCGAATTCACCACGGCGGGAGTCACATTGAGATGGGTCGCCCGGTACTCGCGCAGTACCCGCGCCAATTCCTCGCCCGCGTAGGCCGAAGGCGGCACCACCGCGACCGTCGCGCCCGCCGCCAACGCGACCAGCAATTCCTCGACCGAGATATCGAAACTGGGCGAGACGGCATGGGCGATCACCGACTCCGCGGTGACGCCGAATCCGGCCCCGGAGTTGGCGACGAGATTCGCCAGTCCACGGTGGGAGACCATGACGCCCTTGGGCAGGCCGGTCGATCCCGAGGTGTAGATGAGGTAGGCGGTCTGGTCGAGACGCAGATTCGCGGTGCGGTCCGCGTCGGTGACAGCGCCCGAATCCTGTGCGGCGACAGCGTCATCGGTGCCGGGGTCGTCCAGCGCGAGCCAGGCGACCTTGTCGGGCAGCGCATCCCGTGCCGCCGCCACGGTCAACCCGGCCACCACGCCGCTGTCGTCGACCATGTACTCGATGCGCTCGGCGGGATAGCCGGGATCGATCGGCACGAAGGCCGCGCCGGTCTTGGCGACCGCGCACATCGCCAGCACCGACTCCGCGGAGCGCGGAATCGAAATCGCCACGCTGCGTTCGGGGCCCGCTCCGGCGGCGATCAGCACCCTGGCCAGGCGATCGGTGTAGTCGTCGACCTCACGGTAGGTCAGCCTCCGATCGCCCGCGCGAATCGCGACCGCGTCGGGCGCGAGTGCCGCGCCGTCGGCCAGGATCTCGGGCAGGGTCCGCGGGCGCACATCCTCGGTGCCGCGGGCGGGGGCCAGTTCGGCGGATTCCGGCTCGAACAGTACCGCGATACTCGCCACCGGCGCGTCGGTCCCGGCGACCAGGAAGCGATGCAGGAAGGCGAGGAAGCGGCGGTGCTGGGCCGCGAGCTCGGCGTCGGCGTAGAGATTCGGGTTGGCCTGGAAATCGATATGGGTGCTCTCGCCGCCCACGCCGGGGTACAGATTGAGGAACAGATCCTCGATCAGTCCCGAGGTGAGGACATGCATGCGTCCGGTGACCGGTCCCAGCGCGATCCTGGTGTCCATCATCATGAGATTGACCGTCGGACCGAAGGAAGCGGCCTCGTCCACGGCCCAGCCCAGATCGCGGACGATATCCTCCTGGCGATACCGCTGCCTGCGCAACGCCGAGGTCAGCTCCCCTTGCGCGGCGCGGATCAGCGCACCGACGGTCACCGTCGAATCCAGCCGCAGGCGCAACGGCACCACATTGGCGACCATGCCGCCGGAACGGCGCAGCGACGCGGTGGTCCGGCCCGAAACCGGCAGGCTGAGCATCACTTCCGGCGCACCGGTCATCGCACCCAGGTAGGCGCCGAACGCGGCGACCACCACCGGCGCGATACTCGAATTCTCCGATTTGGCCACGGCGTCCATCAACGCGGCGGTATCCGCGGGCAGCTCACCGGTGACCAGACTGGGATGGGCGTCGACATCGGCCGCCCGGCCCGCCAGACTCACCGGTTCCGCCATCCCGGCCAGATGTTCACGCCAGTGCTCGCCGTCGGCCTTGAACCGGTCCGACGCGCGGTAGGCGAGGTCGGCGTCGATGATCTTGCGCAGATCCTCGGCCTTACCCTGCGGTTCCGGCTTGCCATCGGCCGCCGCGGCGTACAACTCGGCGATGCGCTGCAGCAGGGTCATCGCACCGAAGCCGTCGAGCACGATGTGGTGAATGCGCTGGTACCAGAGCCAGTGCTGCTCGCCGACCCGCAGCATCGTCATCGCGGCGAGCCGGTCGCGCATCAGGTCCAGCGGAGCGCTGTACTCCGCCCGCATCCAGGCGTGCGCGGCCGCCACCGGATCGGATTCGTCCCGGAAATCCACGACGACCAGGTCGTCGTCCAAGGTCGGGTCGATCACCTGGTACGGAAAGCCGTCGACCTCGATCAGCCGCAGATAGCCGGTACCGAATTCCCTGCCCGCCCGCCGCGAGGCCATCGCGAGCAGTTCGAGATCGATCGGTCCGTCGAATTCGGTGTACTGAGCGATGGAAATGGGGGTGTCGCCCGCGAAATGCTGGGCGAACCAGATTCCGCGCTGCGCGGCGGAAAGGGGGAAGGCTTCGGCGGGCAACTCGTTGTCCGACGCAACCGGCGAAGGAGATCGCTGTGGCATAGGTGATTCCTGCGTGCTCAGGCGAGGGTCAGTGTGGACAAGGCGGAACGCGCGCCGCACCGAGCTCGGGCAAGCGCGCAGTCGGCCGCAGGATGCCTGCTCGATCGGGGGCGAACGAGCCGTTCGGCGGGTGATTCGACCAGCGTGCGCATGTGTTTGCTCCCTCGGAAGTCTATCCCGCGGCGGCACTCGGATATCTCGGAATTCACCTGCCGTGACGGGATCTCGGTGCGAGCGCGTTCTCACCCGAAGAACCGACCGAAAGCCGGGAATCGACGGACGTTTTTCGTCGGTCGATTCCCGGCCGGTATCGCGGGGATAAACGGTGGGGTGAGGTGTTCGGCGTTCAGGAGGCCTGGCGTGCGGGCATCCGGTCGGCGTCGGTGATGGGCGCGTCCGAACCGGTCATGTAGCGGACCAGAGTCGAGCGGTCGTCCAACACCAGCCAGCCGACCGAATCCGACAGCTTGCCGCGGCGCGCCTTGGTGGTGACACCGAGGTCGATGCCGAAGGGCACCGCGTCGCCGTCGACCGGGGTGGCGCCGGTCTTCGCGATCGCCCAACGGGTGACAGCCGCTTCGATGGCAGGCTCGACCGCCACCGCGATCCGCGCACCGGGGCGGGCCCCGAGTTCGAGCAGCACCCGGGCCAGCCGGTTCGACCAGGCGTCGAGCTCGCGGTAGGTGAGGTCACAATCGGCGGTGGACACCGCGACGGCGGCCGGGTCGATGGTCTCGACCAGCGCGAGGGCGTTGGTGCGGGTCTCAGCGACAACAGGAGTTACGGCCGTCGTGTACATATCGTGCCCCTTAGGAGTTTCATCCGTTGGCGTTCTCGGTATGCCTCTAATCTCCTCCGGGAAGGCCCGCCTCGACAGGAACCCCAGTGCTGTCCCCCGCCCCTCCGAGGGTTATCGAATCACCACCCTTGGGGGCGGCAGTGGCCCTGATCGACCTGCGGATTCACCGGACGCGCCCGCGGGGGTGGTGTCACCACCACCCCCGCGGGCCCCACTACGCGGACACGAACTCCTGCTGAACCGGTGCGTCCCAGTCGATGCGGTAGCGCTGCTCAGGGCCTAGCGTCTTCTCCGGGTTCATCACCGTCTTCGTCATCAACGGCATCAGCAACGTCATCATCGCGCGGGTCACCGGACCGGGGGTTTTGCTGTGGTTGATCCTGGCGGCCCGCTTGGCCACACCTTCGACCCGCTCCCGCCGCAGACCTTCGTACGCGGCGAAGGCCCCGGCGGGGTCGGGCAGGTCGCGCAGGCACCGTGCCACCTGCACGGCACTCTCCACCGCGAGCGACGCGCCCTGTCCTGAGCTGTTGGACGGCGCGTGGACCGAATCGCCGACCAGCACCATCCTGCCCCGGTACCAGTGCCGCACCGGCGGCATGATGTGCAGCGCGCCGACCGTCTCCAACTGCTCGGCGGTGGTGCGCCTGGCAAGTTCGCCGCCGGGCGTGTCGTCGCCATAGGTCTCGCGGATGATCCGCAGCCAGTTCTCGGCCGGGATCGCCCGCGCCTGGGTGAGCGAGAGATATTGCTTGTGCGGCAGATTCACTCCCCACGCGATCCGGCCGTCGTCGTGACGCCAGTAGAGGTAGTAGGCCCGCTTGCCGAACGCGAAGGTCATGGTGTCGGGCTCGACGTCGATATCGCATTCGGTGAGCGCGCCGAAACCGAGCATGCCCGTGTAATCCGGGCCCTTCGCCGCCGGATCGATCAATCCGCGCACCGTCGAACGGATGCCGTCGGCCCCGATCAGTACGTCGGCGGTGGCGGTGCTGCCATCGGCGAAACGCGCGGTGACGCCCGCCTCGCCTTCCTCGACGTCGACCAGCCGCTTGCCGTATTCGAACGCGACGCCCGCGTCTATCGCGTGGTCGTGCAGGGCGCGGTGCAGTTCGCCGCGATCGACCACCTGCAACGGCGGCATATCGGACAGGCCGGGGACGGGCAGCATCTTGCCGTTCATGGACAGTCGCATCCGCGACACCGGCAGCGCGATAGCGCGCACCGGATCGCCCGCGTCGATGACATCGAGGGCGGCCAGGCCGTTCGGCGCCAGCGCGAGCCCGCTGCCGATGCCGTCGGACGGACTCGGGTACGCCTCGTAGACGCGGGCGTCGATACCCGCTTTCAACAGGGCGGTGGCGGCGACCGGTCCGGCGATGCCGCCGCCGATCACGAGTGCGGTACGGGTAGTGGACATGGGTATCTCCCAAGGGTTCGGTGAATTCCCCGAACCGCCCCGCGCACCACCCGGTTATCCTGTGGTTGCCAGCCTCGTGGCCGGGTGCGCTCTCGCGGGCACGGTTCGAGACGGTTCGATCAGGTCCGGCGGCGGTGTTGCCGCACCCCGCCGGGCCTCGGTCTCCTCACCCGGCCGATGCCGGGCGATAACTGTTCGGGTTCTATTCGGGGGCGGTCCCCCTCTCCACCATGTCGACGATCGCGCCGGGATCGATGCCCTCGGCATGCATCCGCCGCCAGAATTCGAGGTCGGGGAACGTTCCCGCGACCAGCTCGTCACGCCAGGAACGCGCCCAGGCCGCTTCCGCCTCCAGCATCGCGACGCCGTATTCGGCTTCGATCACGAACAGCCTGGGCAGTGCGCCGGCACGCAGCGCCGCCAATTCCGCGTCGCTCGCGGCGATGATCTGTTCGAGCGCGGCGATCCTGGTACCGAGTAGTTCGATGACCTCGTCGGGCGGCAGCGCTCCGATCACCGAAAGGCCAGCCGTGAAATGCGGGAACTCCGCCTCCGGTGAGGCGATCAGTTCTCTTGTCCAGTCCGACATTTCGGCGCGACCGGCGTCGGTGATCCGATAGATGACCCGCTCGGGTCGCGCACCGTCGCGCTCGCTGCCGACCGCTTCGAGGAATCCGGCCTTCTCCATGTTCTGCACGACCGTGTAGAGGGAGCCCCATTTGATGGCCATATCGCGGTCTTTGCCGCGTTCACGCAGTTTGGAGGCGATTTCGTAGCGGTGCATCGGCCCCTCGATGATCACCGAGAGCACCGCGAGCGCCAGCAGATTGTTGACCTTGCGCTTCGTCGCCACGAATCCCTCCTTACTCGTATACGAATATACGTGTACGAGTATGTGGGCACAAGCGGGCGATTAGGCTGAACGCGTGTGCGGAGGCAGGTGGAGTCTGCCTCCGCACACCCGAATCACCTTTTACCCGCGACGATTACGCCGCGGCCAGGCTCACCCGGTGCCGTTCGGCATCGATGGCCAGAACCCGGACCGGCATCGTGACGCCGACCTCGGGGCCTGTCGACCCCTCTTGCCACTCGGCGCGGTGCCACAGGCCGTGCACACCGGGAGCGACCTCGAGGAACGCGCCGAACGCGACGATCTCGACGACGGTCGCGTCGAGGACCCCGCCCACAGCGTGCGCGTCGACGAACCGTTGCCACGAATCCGCGGAAGATTCCGATTGGGACATGAACTCACCTCCTCTCACAGTCCCGTGGAATACGAAATACCTTGCGGTATAGGGGAATTGCGAGAGGAGAGGCGGGCCTCTGGCCCGCCACCGGATCACCCGGCGGCCGGGGAACCCATCTGTGTACGGCGCAAGGCCGACCCGGCAGTCACGACGATCACCCTAGACATCGGTACACGCGCGGGCAACCCCCGCCTCAGCCGACCTTGGCCGTATCCTCCTCGCGCAACTGCTCTTCGAGCAGATCGGTCGCGATATTGCGCAGCGCCAGGTCGAGTAGCGCACGGTCATCGGGGTCACGGTCATCCCAGGTGTCGAGCCTGGTGCTCAGCCAACTGCGCCACGTCTCCTCCACCCGATCGACCTCGGCCTGGCCCGCCGCGGTGAGCCGCAGACACCCGTCCTCGGCGTCGACGAGACCGCCGCCGATCACCTTCAGGAAGATCGGCTCGACCACCTCCTCGGGCACCCGATGCGCCACGGCGATCGCGTCGATCGTCGCCGTTCCCCGAATCTTGTTGTGCAGGAACACCTGTCCGACCGCCCATGCCTCGCCTCTGGTCAGCCCGCTGCCCGCGTCGGCCAGCATGCGCGGCATGACGGGACCTTCCCTGCGCGCCTTGCTCATGGCCGAGGAGACCGCGCGTTCCAGCAGCGCGACCCGGTCGGAGGTGTTGGGCACCGAGAAACCCTCGCCCATATCCCCGGCGCCGACCCGCGCGCTGTCGCGCAGCGGCACCTCCTTCAGGAACCACGCGACCACGAAACCGATCAGCGCGACCGGCACGACCCACAGGAAGACGAAATCGACGGCATCGGCGTAGGCATCGATGATCGGCGCGGCCTGCTCGGGCGGCAGACCGCGCAGCGCCACCGGATTCGCGGCGACCTCGGGTGGCACCACCCGGACCTCGCTCAGCGCGTCGGACAACGCCGGGGTGAGACGATTGGTGTAGAGGGTTCCGAAAATAGCTGTGCCGAAGGCACTTCCGAGGGTGCGGAAGAAGGTGGCGGCCTATCGTCACCAGCGACACGGCAGCGAACCGTCGGAGCGGTCGCCGGTCCGGTAACGCTCGGATCGATGACGCGGACGGTCGGATCGTCCAGGCCGGGCGGGAATCTACCCGGGGGTTTCGATCAGGGCGACCGCGACCGGGACCAGCAATTCGACCAGCGCGTCGACCGGGGGCCTCGGATCTGCGAGCAGCCATTCCTGGGTGAGCCCGTTGATCGCGCCGATCAGCGCGCTCGAGGCCATACCCGGCGCACCGCGAACCCGTCCGCCGGGCACCACGATCGGCACCACCGTCGATTCGAGTACCGCCGCCCAGGCGTGCCTGCGCTCGCGCCGATGCCGCTCCATCCGCTCGCTCACCCCGACCACCTCGATGAACGCGACCTTCGCACGGTACGGATCCGCGCCGATCGAACCGACGTAGGCGGTGATGATCGCGTGCATCGCGGTGTGGATATCCATACGCGGATCGAGATCGCGCAGGCCGTCGACGACAGCGGCGGCGGCGGCGTCCTGGATCCGGTCATAGGCCGCGACGAGCACGTCTTCCCTGGTTTCGAACTCCTCGTAGAACTGTCGCTTCGACAGCCCGGCCGCCGCGCAGACATCGGCGAGAGAACAGTCGGTGTAACCGCGTTCGGCGAACAACCGGGTGGCCGCCTCCAAGAATCGGAGCCGGCGTTCAGCCTTCCGTTCGGCCACGGCGCGTCCGCCGTACTGCCTGCCCACGATCGTCACGCCGTCCACGGTACGGCCAGCCGCCCCCGCGGCGCTCATCGGGAACGGCGGCGGCCACCGCACCGGCGCTGTTGTGATCGAGGTCATGTTCGGTGCATACTCTGCAGCAGTCTGAAACCAATTGGGCTCACTTAATGGGGCTCGCGGAACGAAGAGGTCCACTCTTGGCAAAGCACGCATCGAAGCTGCTGGCCGTCTCGGTCGCCCTGGCGGCCTGCCTGCCGCTCGTCCTCACCGCTGGGGCGATCGCGGAACCACCGCCCGACAATCCCGCGGTCCAGCCCACGCTGCCGTTCCCGATCCCGCCGATGCCCCCGAGTTTCGACCCGGCGTTCTACCGTCCCGCCGCCGAGGAATTCGCCGATCTGGAGCCCGGACAGCTGATCGCGGCGCGAGCGGTGAATCTGGCCGATCTCTCGCTGCTTCCGGTGAACGTGGACGCTTGGCAGCTGTCCTACCGTTCGACCGATACCCGCGGCGAGGCGATCGCGGCCGTCGCCACGGTCGTCAAACCGCGCGGCGCGATGCCCGACCGGCCGCTGCTGTCGTATCAGATCGCCGAGGACTCAACGGGCAACTACTGCATGCCGTCCTATCAGCTACAGATGGGCTCCATCCCGGCGACCGTCACCGGATCGGTACTGGTCGCCGCGCAATTCCTCGAAGTGCAGGCGGCGCTTGCCCAGGGCTGGGCGGTGGTCGTTCCCGATCACCAAGGGCCCGATTCCGCCTACGGCGCCGGACCGCTGGCGGGCAGAATCACCCTCGACGGCATTCGCGCCGCGCGGAATTTCTCGCCGATGGAATTGCCTGGCGACCGGACCAGGGTCGGGCTGATGGGCTACTCCGGTGGAGCCATCGCCACCGGCCATGCCGCCGAACTGAAACAGAGCTACGCGCCCGAGCTGAATATCGTCGGCGCGGCGGAGGGCGGAATCCCCGCGGATCTCGCGGAGGCGCTGAAGCTGGCCAACCGGAATCTCTCCTCGGGTCTGATCATGGCGGGCGTCCTCGGCGTCTCCCGCGAATATCCGGCGCTGCGCGAATTCCTCGATCGCCACGCGAATCCACTCGGCCGATTCATGCTGACGGCCAAGGACCAACTGTGCGCGAGTTACCAATCGGCGCTGTTCCCCTTCGGCGACAATCTCGGCATGCTCGACGCCGACCCGTTCGGCGATCCCGGCGTGGTCGAGACCCTTGCGAAAACCCGTATGGGACAGCAGGTACCGGATATGCCGATGTACATGTTCCAGGCGAATATGGACTGGCTGATCCCGGTCGGACCGGTGAACGCCCTGGTCGACACCTACTGCGCGGATCCGAAGGCGCGAGTGCGCTACACCCGCGACCACTTCAGCGAACATCTCACCCTCGATCCCATCGGCGCGCCGAGCGCGCTGCTGTGGCTGCGGGACCGCTTCGCGGGCGTGCCGGTCGCGGCGGGGTGTTCGACCAGCGATGTCGGGTCGATGATGCTGGACCCGGATACCAGGCGGGTCTGGGAGGATGTCGCCGGGGTGACGCTCGCGGCAGCCTTCGGGCAGCCGATCGGCACGGGGCGCTGACGGTAGACGCTCCGAAATGTCGTTTCGGCGGGAAACGACATTCCGGAAGCGTATTGTCCGAGCCGATTCCCTCGCACCACCTTCCGTCAGAACTTACTCCAGAGTAAGGTTTTGGTATGGCGTGGAAACCTTCTGAGATCCCGGACCAGACCGGGCGCACCTTCGTAATCACAGGTGCCAATGGCGGCTTGGGCGCCGAGACCACCAAAGTACTGGCGGCCAAAGGCGCGACCGTGATCATGGCCTGCCGCAACGCGGCCAAGGCACAGCAGGTCGCGGACGCTATTCCCGGTGATGTCCGCACGGCGGCGCTCGACCTGGCCGATCTGAGCTCGGTGCGCGAATTCGCCGAGAACACCGGCGAATTCGACGTGCTGATCAATAACGCGGGCCTGATGAACGTCCCGTTCTCACGTACCAAGGACGGGTTCGAAACCCAGTTCGGTGTCAACCATCTCGGCCATTTCGCGCTGACCGGGCTACTGCTCGATCGTATCGGCGACCGAGTGGTCACGCTGGCGAGTATCGCCCACAAGCAGACCCCGAAATTGTGGATCGACGACCTGAATTACGAGAACCGTCGATACCAGCGCAATCTCGCCTACGCGCAGGCGAAACTGTCGAATCTGATGTTCGCCAGGGAACTCCAGCGCAGGCTGGCCGAATCCGGTTCCGCCAAACGCTCCTACGGCGTGCATCCCGGCGTCTCGGCCACCGATCTGTTCGCCCACACCGAGACTCCGCTGGACCGGATCAGCAAACCGTTCATCCGGCTCATCGGGCACGCGCCGGACAAGGCGGCGCACTCCACCCTGTTCGCCGCGACCGTCCCCGACGCCGATCCCGAAACCTACTGGGGCCCCACGCGGTTGATGCAGAGTCGGGGTCCGGTGGAAGCGTCTCCGTCGTCCAGACTCTCGCGGGACAAACAGCTGTGGCGGCGGCTGTGGGAGGAATCGGAACGAATGACCGGGGTCACCTACAAGTTCTGACACACCGTCTGACGCACCACAGACATCGGGCCCGTCCCGTGTGGACGGGCCCGATGTCGTGGCCGCATCGGACGCGCCGCTGGTCACGGCCCGCCGACCTGCTCCTACGGGCCGCGTAGTAGACGGGTACCGTGGTATCCGTGTCCGCTTCTCCCCGCCGCTCGGCACACAATCGCCCGGCCCTCATCGCCCTGGTGATCGTGGCCGCGATCGCCTGCCTCGCGCTGGGCTGGTGGCAGTGGCAACGTTTCGAATCGGCCAGCGGCACGGGACAGAATCTCGGGTACGCGCTGCAATGGCCGCTGTTCGCCGGATTCGCGATATTCGCCTACTTCCGGTTCGTCCGACTGGAGCGCGAGGCCGACGCCACCGAAGACGAATCGGTCGGCGACGGCACGCCCACGCGGAAGCCGCCGAAACCGGCCGCACCGCGTGAGATCCCCGCTGGCATCCTGCCGGAGCGACCGAAAGCGGCCCGCGACACCGACCCGGTCCTGGCCGAATACAACAGATACCTGGCCGAGTTGCATGCCGACGATATCGACGTCCAGGTCCGTAAGGCGGGCCTGAACGCTCGCGACACCGAGAGGAGCGCCGGTTGAGCGCCAGCGAGAACGCCGCCGAGACCGTGGTCTCCACCACGTCCCCATCCCGGGACGAAGCCACGGGCACAGGCGCGAATACCGCCAAGATCGCGAGCGCGCTGCTGCGCTATCGGGTGCTCGCCTGGGTCACCGGCCTGTGGCTGCTGTTGCTGACCGGCGAGATGATCGCCAAATACGGCTTCGACGTGGACACCCCGAGTTGGATCGCCGTGGTCCACGGGTGGGTGTACTTCGTCTACCTGCTGGTCACCGCCGACCTGGCGGTCAAGGTCCGCTGGCCCATCGGCCGCACCGTCGGCACACTCATCGCGGGCACCGTTCCGCTGCTGTCCTTCTTCGTCGAACACCTCAACGCGAAGAAGGTCAAGCGCGACTACGCGCTGTGACCCACAGCGCTCTGCCCCACAACGCTCTGCCCCACAACGCTGTGACCCATAGCGCTGTGACCCACAGCCCTCCGAGCCGCAGCCGTCCGAATTCAGGCGTCCGGATTCAGGCGTCGGCGAGGGCGGCGAGGGCGGGCAACAGCAGTTTCAAGGCCCGGCCGCGGTGCGAGACCGCGTCCTTCTCGGCGGGGGTCAACTGCGCGGCGGTCACTGTTCCACCGTCCGGGACGAACAGCGGGTCGTAACCGAAACCACCGTCGCCGACCGCGCCACGGTTGATGGTCCCCGGCCATTCGCCCCGCACCACGGTCTCGGCGCCGTCGGGCACCACGAGCGCGCAGGTGGAGACGAAACGAGCGCCGCGTCGTTCATCGGGGACATCGCCGAGTTGCGCGAGCAGCAGCGCGTTATTGGCCGCGTCCTCGCCGTGGCCGCCGGACCAGCGGGCAGAGAGAACGCCGGGCATACCGTTGAGGGCGTCCACCTCGAGACCGGAATCATCGGCCACGCACGCCAATCCGGTGGCGGCGGCGCCATCGCGGGCCTTGGCGACGGCGTTCTCTTCGAAGGTCGCCCCGGTTTCGGGTGCTTCCTCGTAAGGCGGCACATCGTCGAGCCCGAGGATCTCGATGCCCGCGACACCCGCCTCGTCCAGGATGCGGCGCAGTTCCTTCAGTTTCTTCGCATTGCGACTGGCGAGCAGAACTCGGGTCATCACTTCTTCTTCGACGGCTCGGCGGGCTCGGGGAGCACGCCGGGATACGGCAGGGCCAACGCCTCTTTCTGCACCACGAACAGCTGATCGCAGCCCGCGAGCGCCGAATCGAGCAGTTTGTCGAGGGTGGAACGCGGGAAGGTGGCGCCCTCGCCGGTGCCCTGCACCTCGACCAGCGTGCCGGTATCGGTGGCGACCACGTTCATATCGACCTCGGCGCGCGAATCCTCTTCGTACGGCAGATCCAAGCGCACCCGGCCGTCGACGACGCCGACGCTGACCGCGGCGATGGCACACGAGATCGGCTGCGGATCGGCCAGGCGGCGCGCCGCGGCGAGATAGGTGATCGCGTCCGACAGCGCGACATAGGCGCCGGTGATGGCCGCGGTGCGGGTACCACCGTCGGCCTGGAGCACATCGCAGTCGATGGCGATGGTGTTCTCGCCGATAGCGGCGAGATCGATGCAGGCACGCAACGACCGCCCGATCAGCCTGCTGATCTCCTGGGTACGACCGCCGATCTTGCCCTTCACCGACTCCCGGCCGGATCGGGTGTGGGTGGCGGCGGGCAGCATCGCGTATTCCGCGGTGAGCCAGCCGAGTCCGGACTCGCGCCGCCACGGCGGCACGCCGTCGTTGACGCTCGCGGTGCACATCACCCGCGTCTGACCGAACTCCACCAGCACCGAACCGGCTGGATTCGTGGTGAATCCACGGGTGATCCGTACCTCGCGGAGCTCATCGTCCGCCCTGCCATCGGCTCGTCTCGACACGGGGGTAAGCGTACTGGGTGGCACTTTTCGTGCCTGCGGCGCGCCGCGTGCCCGGTAATTCGAAGCGCTGGAAAACTCAGATATCGAAGGTCTCGCCCGGTGCGACCGCGTGCACGGGACCGGAGAACACCGCCTTCGCCTCGGCGATCACGTCCTCGCGCGAGGTCCACGGCGGAATATGGGTGAGCAGTAATTCCTTGACCCCGGCCTCGGTCGCGATCAGCCCGGCCTCGGTGCCCGAAAGATGAATTCCGGGCGGACGATTCGCCGGATCATGGGTCCAAGACGCCTCCGACATCAGGATGTCGGCGTCCCGCGCCAGTTCGCACACCGAATCGCACATGGCGGTATCGCCGGTGTAGACGAAAACGCGGCCGGACGCGGTGACGAAACGTAGTCCATAGGATTCCGGCGGGTGATACATCCGGCGCGCCACGACCGTATGGCCCGGCCCGAATTCGACCGTCTCCCCCTCGCGCCACACCCGGTGGTCGATCACATCGGACCAGTCGTCGCATTCGCCGCCGACCTCGGCCGAGGCGTTGCCGATCCGCACCGGCGCGTCGGAAGGACCGCGCACGATGGCCCGTCCCACCGGCGGAGTCGGATGATAGCGCCGCCACACCAGCAGCCCCGGCAGATCCAGACAGTGATCGGCGTGCAGGTGGGTGAGGAAGATATCTATCTCGCCGGGGTCGGCGTAACGCTGGAGCGCGCCGAGCACACCGGGGCCGAAATCGATGACGACCGGTGCCATGTCCGGACCGGTCAACAGGTATCCCGACGCGGGGGAGTCCGGGCCGGACACGCTGCCCGAGCACCCGAGGACGGTAAGGCGCATTCCCTCATGCTGCCACGACGAATTATCGGTCACGAAAGGATCCCCCAAATTCCTGAGCGGGCCGCAGACTCACCGTGACGACGCAATGACTCCGGACTGATCCCCGCGACGTTTTCGGCGTGCATCACCAGAGAGTACCCAGCCCGCAAACACTCCACCCATCGCCCCGAAAAGATGCCCCTGCCAAGATATTCCGGGCTGTCCGGGCAGCACACCCCATAAAAGCGATCCGTAGACGGCAACGACGACCAGCCCGATCAGGATTTGGCCGACGTGCCGGGCGAACCAGCCACGACAGATCAGATAGGTCAACCAGCCGAATACCAGCGACGACGCGCCGATGTGCACGGTACCGTCCGCGCCGGTCAGCCAGGTGCCGAGGCCCGCGACGAGCCAGATGATGCCGGTGGCGGCGAGCCCGCGCCAGATACCCGACAGCAGCACCAGGAAGCCAAGGATCAGCAGCGGCAGGGTGTTGCTCATCAGATGATCCCAGCCGCCGTGCAGCACCGGGGCCCAGATGATGCCCGTCAGCCCGTCCGCCTCGCGCGGCTCGATACCCGCGCTGTCGAGTTGGCGGCTATCGATCTCGTCGACGCCCTCGATGACGTAGAGCAGGCCGACGAATCCGGAGATCAGCGCGCCGGCGCGCAGCCAGGGTGGTCCGGCGGCGAGGCCGCGCCGCCGGACCGGACTCGTCGGTGGCGCCGCGATGGGTGGTGTGCCGCCAGGATTCGAGAACCGGGCACGCAGTGCCGCGATCCGATCGGGGTCGAAGGACGACCCGTGGCCCGCACCGCCGGTCATGCGTACCTCCTCGTCAGCGGGGTCCACCGCTGCCTCCGAGGGTACCGACCCGGACGATTTTCGCCGGACGCGACGACGACGCGCCCAGCGCGGCGGGCTGACACTGCGCCCAGCGCGGCGGGCTGACACTGCGCCCAGCGCGGCGGGCGGACACTGCGCCCCGCGCGGCGGGGGACAACCGCGCCAGCGCGGCGGACTACCGCGCGGGCGCGGCGTATCGAACGATCAGGCCCAGAGCTGGCCGTCGAGACGTTCTTCGGCTTCTTCCAGCGTGCCGTCGTAGGCGCCGGTCGACAGATATTTCCAGCCGCCGTCCGCGACGACGAAGGCGATGTCCGCGCGCGCGCCCGCCTTGAGTGCCTTGCGTGCGACGCCCAGCGCGGCGTGCAGGATCGCGCCGGTGGATATGCCCGCGAAAATCCCCTCTTCCAGCACCAATTCGCGGGTCCGTTTGACGGCGTCGAACGGACCGACGGAGAACCGCGTGGTCAGCACCGACTCGTCGTACAGTTCCGGGATGAAACCCTCATCGATATTGCGCAACCCGTAGACGAGTTCACCGTAGCGGGGTTCGGCGGCGACGATTTCGATATCCGGCACCTTCTCGCGCAGAAATCGGCCGGTGCCCATGAGAGTTCCCGTGGTGCCGAGTCCTGCGACGAAATGCGTGATCTCCGGCAGGTCGGCGAGAATCTCGGGGCCGGTGGTCTCGTAATGCGCCAGCGCGTTCGCCGGGTTGCCGTACTGGTACAGCATCACCCAATCCGGGTGCTCGGCCGCGATCTCCTTGGCCAGTGCGACGGCCTGATTCGATCCGCCCGCGGCGGGGGAATCGATGATCTGCGCACCGAACATGGTGAGCAACTGTCTGCGCTCGACGGAGGTGTTCTCCGGCATCACGCATACCAGCTTGTAGCCCTTGAGCTTGGCGGCCATCGCCAGCGAGATTCCGGTATTGCCGCTGGTCGGCTCCAGAATCGTGCATCCGGGGGTGAGCAGGCCGTCGGCCTCGGCCTGTTCGATCATCCGCAGCGCGGGCCGGTCCTTGATCGATCCGGTGGGATTGCGGTCCTCCAATTTGGCCCACAGCCGCACATGGTCGTCGCCGTCCCAGCGGGGAGACAGCGTGCGCAGCCCGACCAACGGGGTGTTGCCGAGGGTCGCGATCAGCGATTCGTAGCGCGCCACGGGACGGATCAGCCTCCGGCGACGGCGGGCAGGATGGTCACCGACGCGCCTTCGGGCACTTCGGCCCCGAGGCCGCCGGTGAAGCGCACATCCTCGTCGTCGACATAGATATTGACGAAGCGGTTCAGTTTGCCGTCCTTGAGCAGCCGCTCGGCCAGCCCCGGATGGTTGACGTCCAGATTCTCGATCAGCGCCGACAGCGTCGCGCCGTCGGCCTGCACCCGCTTCTCGCCCCCGGTGAGGCCGCGCATGATGGTCGGGATGGACACGGTTACCGACATGGGTACTCCTCGATTTCGACCTTCGCGGCCGGTTGGTTGAACGCCGCTCGATTGATCACAGCTGGGCGGCCTCGTATTCGTCGACGATCCGCACCGGTTCCTCGGTGACCTCGCCGTCGACGATCCGATAACTGCGCAGCTCGTGCTGTCGCGGATCACGGGTGGAGATCAGCACGTAGTGCGCGTACGGCTCGGAGGCGTAGGAGATGTCGGTGCGGCTCGGGTAGGCCTCGGTCGCGGTATGCGAGTGGTAGATCACCACCGGCGTCTCGTCGGCGTCGTCCATCGCACGCCAGACCTTCAGCTGTTCACCGGAGTCGAAGCGGTAGAAGGTGGGCGAACGCTCGGCGTTGATCATGGCGACGAACCGCTCCGGGCGATCGGACCCGTCCGGGCCCGCGATGATGCCGCACGCCTCGTCCGGGTGGTCGGCGCGCGCGTGCGCCACCATCGCCTCGACCAGGTCGGCCTTGATCACCAGCACGAGTCAACCCTTCCGCGTTTCGGCACCGCGCCGATTCGGCACAATGCCGCCGACCCACTCGCAGTCGACAACCAGTGAGAATATTCGGCTATTCCCCGCGCCCGCTCCCCCGGTACCCGTTTCCGAGGGCCACATCACGTCCCCGCACCGGGGGCGTGGTGAACCGATCGCGGAAACCCCCGGGTATCGGGGGTCAGCCGGGAAACAGATCGGCGTATGCGGGGATGCCCGCGACCGAGACCGCCGTGCGGATCGCGTCGACGATGGCGCGTTCGACGCAGACCGCGGCCGCCGTGCTCACCGCGTCCAGAACCAGGAGATCCGCGGGAAAGGCGGAGGGGACCGGGTAGGAAGGCGGCTCGACCGCTCCGGTCGACAGCGCGAAGAGAGTGTCGCCGTCCAGCGGGGAATGCGCGGGGCGGATGGCGCGCGCGAGGCCGTCGTGGGCGGTCATCGCCACGCGGCGACACCCGATCGGATCCAGCGCGGCGTCGGTGGCGATCACGCCGATGGTGGTGTTGAGGACCGTGCCCTTCACCGGCAGGGCATTGGCTCGCGCCAACTGTTGCTTCGTCGGCGGACACAGACCGAAGAAGTCGGGACCGTCGGTGCCGACGCCCCACGGCAGACCGGTGCGCGGATCGAAGACCGAGCCGACCGGATTCGCGACGATCAGCGCAGCCACTGTCACACCCGCGGCCGGACCGTCGCCGAGCACGATGCTGGCGCTGCCGACCCCGCCCTTGATCGATCCGGCGCGCGCACCGACCCCGGCCCCGACCGAACCCCGCTCGAATTCCGTCGCGGCGGCCGAGGCGGCCAGGTACCCGAATTCGGCGGTGGGCCGCAGATCCCACGCGCCAACCGGAAGGTCGAAGATGACCGCAGCGGGCACGATCGGCACCACCCGGCTCGCGTCGGACGGGTCCATCACGATGCCCTCGCCGTGCTCCTCCAGCCATCGCATCACCCCGTCGGCCGCCGCGAGACCGTAGGCGCTGCCGCCGGTGAGAAGAATCGAATTCACTTGGCGCACCGTATTACTCGGGTCGAGCAGATCGGTTTCCCTCGTCCCTGGCCCGCCGCCGCGCACATCGACCGCCGCCGTCGCACCGCCGGGCGCGTGGACGACGGTGCAGCCGGTCGCGAAGCCCGAACCGAGCGCCGCGTCGGCGTCGAGGGCGTGATGGTGACCGACCAGAAGTCCCGCGACATCGGTCAGCGAATTACGTGGACCGGCAATCGCATTCATCTGCCACACCTTCCTTCGCGGACCCGATCCCGTCGCGATGCGATGGCCTCACCCCGAACCGCGCACGGTGACGACCCGCGCTCGCGATATCCGCCGTTCTACGGCGCGAGCGCCTGTAGGAGCGAATCCTGTATCCACGTCAGCCAGTGATAGACGTCCAGGTGCGGACCGCGCGGGTCGTCGGGGTCGAGATGGTCGGGAGTCTCGGCGTCGATCCCTAGTACCGTGCCGAGCGCCAACCGCACATCGGTCAGCGCGGTCAGCCAGGCATCGGCCTGCTCGGGGGTGAGAACGATCTTCCCGCCCTCGGCGGGGACCGTATCGAGCACCACCGATCCGGCGGCGAGTTTACTGTCGATGATCTCCGGTTCGTGCAGACCGCGCAGCGCGCTGTTGAGATCGGCGCGGTCGGCATCGGGCGAGCCGGGTTCGCTGCGATGGAAATCCGGCAGCAGCCGATGCAGCCGGGGATCATCGGGCGGGGTGGTGTTGCCGGTGCGCATGCCGGTCAGGGCCGCGAGTTCGTCGTCGGGGGCGGATAGGGCTCGCTCGGTGAGCAATCCGGAAACCGCACCGATGAGCGAACGCAGCACACCGGCCTCACGCGCGTCCATCTCGGATCGCAACTTGAGGCCGCCCAGGGTGTTCTTGCGGCTCCACTTACGCACGGCGCTGGCTCCAGTTCGGCACGCCGTCGAGGGTAGTCCTAACGATCAGTCGTCCCGCTGCATGGTGGCCCACAGACCCGCGGCATGGAGCCTGCGCACGTCCTGCTCCATCTTGTCGCGCGAACCGGAGGACACCACGGCTTTGCCTTCGTTGTGCACCTGCAGCATCAACTCGGTGGCCTTCGCCTTGGTGTAGCCGAACAGCTTCTGAAAGATGTAGGTGACGTAGTGCATCAGGTTGACAGGATCGTCCCAGACCACCGTCACCCAGGGACGGTCTTCCGCCTCCAGGATCTCGGTGTGCTCCACCGTCTCCGGGGTCGCCTGTGCCGCCGACAGCCTCGTCTCCGTTTCGCACAAGCCCATGACCTCAAGGGTACGACTCGACCCCGGATACACAACACCCGTCCCGCACCAGCGCACAGGTGGCGGCAGCGATCCCCGCACGACATATCCGCTGTCTACAGTTGCTCGAGTGGAGATCCGCGACGACCGCGCCAGCACCGCGCTGCTGACCGACCAGTACGAATTGACCATGGTGGCGGCCGCTCTCGCCGACGGGTCCGCGCACCGCCGATGCACCTTCGAGGTATTCGCCAGGCGATTGCCGAGCGGGCGCCGCTATGGCGTCGTCGCGGGCACCGGACGTTTACTCGAGGCCATGACGCGGTTCGGTTTCGGCGATCGGGAACTCGCCGTCGTCACGCCGTTCCTCGATTCCCGCACTGTCGACTGGCTGCGCGAATTCCGCTTCACCGGCGAGATCGACGGCTATCGGGAAGGTGAACTCTATTTCCCCGGCTCGCCGATCCTGTCGGTGCGCGGCAGCTTCGCCGAATGCGTGGTGCTGAAAACCCTCATCCTGTCCGTGCTCAACCACGACAGCGCGATCGCCTCGGCCGCGGCCAGAATGGTCAGCGCCGCCGCGGGCAGGCCGATGATCGAGATGGGATCGCGGCGCGCCCACGAACTGGCAGCGCCGTCCAGTTCCCGCGCCGCCTACCTGGCCGGATTCGACGCCACGTCCAATCTGGAGGCTGTCCGCAGCTTCGGGGTACCCGGCGCGGGCACGAGCGCGCACGCCTTCACCCTCCTGCACTGCGGCGCGGACGGCGCGCACGAGGCCGAAGCGTTCCGCAGCCAGGTAGCCGCACTCGGCGTAGGAACCACACTGCTGGTCGATACCTTCGACATCACCAGGGGCGTCGCCACTGCCATCGAGGTGGCCGGTCCCGAACTCGGCGGGGTACGCATCGACTCCGGCGATCTGGGGGTGCTGGCCAGGCAGGTCCGCGAACAGCTCGACGGGCTCGGCGCGACGGCGACCCGCATCGTGGTATCCGGCGACCTCGACGAATACGCGATCGCCGCGTTGCGCGCCGAACCGGTCGACGTGTACGGCGTCGGAACCTCGCTGGTCACCGGGTCGGGCGCGCCAACGGCTGGCATGGTCTACAAACTGGTCGAGGTCGACGGCGTGCCTGTCGCCAAGCGCAGCAGCCACAAGCAATCGCGCGGCGGCGCGAAGAAGGCCATGCGGCTCGCGCGTTCGACCGGGACGATCATCGAGGAGATCGTCTACCCCGCGGCAGGCCCGCGACCCGATACCGGGGGATCGGACAGCCGCGAACTCCTCGTTCCGCTGGTCCGCGACGGCAAGGCGATCGAGGGTTTGCCGACGCTGACCGAGAGCCGCGATCTGGTCGCGCGCGGACTCGTCAGCCTGCCCTGGGAGGGGCTGAAACTGTCCGCGGGCGAACCCGCTGTCCCGACCACATTCGTGAGCTGAGCACGCCGCGTTGCCACAGCAGCGCCGTCGCCGCCGACAGCACGACGGCGATAACGCCGACCATCGTCGCCACCCAGCCCCGATAGGCCAAAGCCAGCGACAACGCGACGAATATCGCCCAGTACGCCGCGAATCCCGCGCCGATTCTCGCGATGGTCACCGGTTGGACCGATCCGACCGGACCGCGTCGCGCGCCTTGGCCTGCTTACGCCTGTTCGCCCACTCGACCGCGTAGATGGCCGCGCCGACGACCAGAAAGCCCTTGACCGCCATCCCCACCCAATCGCCGACGCTGTCAGGACGCGCCCCGAGCAGAAATCCCAGCGCGGCGTATACGCCATAGCCGACCACGACGGCGACCAGAATCCGAACCATACTGTTGTTCACGAATACCTCCGCTACCTCGGCCGCCGAAAGGCGACACAGGGTAATTCACCGGCGGCGTAGTCTTCGTTTACACCGCGCGAAAGGTAATGCGTCATGAATCGGGCGTTGATCATCGTCGACGTGCAGAACGACTTCTGCGAAGGCGGATCGCTTGCGGTCACCGGCGGCGCGGCGGTCGCCGAACGCATCAACGACCACATCGCGGGCGCGGAATACGCCGCCGTGGTCGCCACCCGCGACTACCACATCGATCCGGGTGCGCACTTCTCCGAACATCCCGACTACGTGGATTCCTGGCCGCCGCACTGTCGCGTCGGCACGCGGGGAGCCGAATTCCATCCGAACCTGAACACCTCCCCGATCCAGGAGATCTTCTCCAAAGGCGAATACTCCGCCGCCTATTCGGGTTTCGAGGGCGCCGCGACCGACGGCACCACCCTCGCGGACTGGTTGCGCGCCCGCGAGGTCGGCGAGGTCGATATCGTCGGAATCGCCACCGATCACTGCGTGCGCGCCACCGCGCTGGACGCGCTCGCGGCGGGTTTCGATACCACGGTGCTGCTCGACCTGACCGCCGGCGTCGCCCCCGCGACCACCGCCGACGCCATCGACCAACTCCGCGCGGCCGGGATCGCGCTGTCGGGGGCCACCGGGTAACGAGTTGTCCAGGTGTACGCGCGGATTACCGTCACACCGGGCTGGGCCGCCGATCGTGTCGGTGCCGGGCAGTAGGCTGCTCACGTGCCCGAACTGCCGCCCGTCCCGGAGCTGTTGTCCACCGCCGTGCAGGCGCTCGGAGGTAAGGAACGCAGCGGGCAGGTGACGATGGCGACGGCGGTGGATCACGCGATCGACACCAAGGAACATCTCGCCGTACAGGCCGGAACCGGCACCGGGAAATCCCTCGCCTATCTCGTGCCCAGCCTGCGCCACGCCGTCCGCACGGGCCGCACCGTCATCGTGTCGACGGCGACCATCGCCCTACAGCGTCAGCTGGTCGATCGGGATCTGCCTCGGCTCGCCGATGCGCTGAGCACCCCGCTCGGTCGGCAGGCGAAGTTCGCGATCCTCAAGGGCCGCAACAACTATCTGTGCCTGAACAAGATCAACAGCGTGCTGCCAGACGAACCCGCCGAGGCCGAACTCTTCGACGCCTTCGCCATCTCCCGGCTCGGCAGGGAAGTCCAACGGCTCAACGAATGGGCCTCCGACACCGAGACCGGCGACCGCGACGAACTCGCCCCGGGCGTGACCGATCGAGCCTGGCGGCAGGTCAGTGTGTCCTCGCGCGAATGCCTAGGCAAATCGCGCTGCCCGTTCGGACAGGACTGCTTCGCCGAACGCGCCCGCGCCGAATCCGCGCAGGCCGACGTCGTCGTGACCAACCACGCCCTGCTCGCCATCGATGCCATCAGCGGTATCCAGATCCTGCCCGAACACGACGTCGTCGTCATCGATGAGGCGCACGAACTCGTCGATCGCGTCACCGGCGTCGCCACCGCGGAGCTGGCGCCCTCCGCGATCAGCGCCGCCGCCCGCCGCTGCGCCAAACTCATCGATGAACGCGAAGTGGACCGGCTCGAGGGTGCGGCCGAAGCCTGGCACGAGATCCTGGACGAACTTCCCGCCGCCCGGTGGGACACCATGCCCGACGGCGTCGCCCCGGCGCTGGCCCTGGTCCGCGACGCCGCGTGGAATGCCCGCACGGCGCTGAATCCGCCCGGCAGCACGAGTGCGCAGGGCGATCAGGACACCGCGGCGGCTCGTACCCTGGCGCTGGCCGCGATCGATGAGGTACACGACAGCGCGGTGCGTGCGCTCACCGCCTTCGACGAACCCGATCCGGCCGCCCGGCGCGATGTGATCTGGCTGGCCGCAGAGGATATTCGCGGCGTCGCGCGGAAATCGCTGCGGATGGCGCCGCTTTCGGTCGGCGGACTGCTGCGCACCCGACTGTTCGGCACCGCGACGGTGGTGCTGACCTCGGCCACCCTCCAGATCGGCGGCAATTTCGACGGACTCGCCATCACCTGGGGACTGCCAGCCCAGACACCGGGCCGCTCCGACACCGGCGCCGCCAACGGAGCACAGGCTCCCTCGGACGCCGACACCGTGCGCTGGAGTTCGCTCGATGTGGGCTCACCGTTCGACCACGCCAAATCCGGCATCCTCTACGTGGCCAAACACCTGCCCGCGCCCGGCCGCGACGGCCTCGCGCCCGCCTACCTCGACGAGATCGAGCGACTCATCTGCGCCGCGGGCGGGCGCACCCTCGGCCTGTTCTCCTCGATGCGCGCGGCCAAAGCCGCCACCGAGGCGCTGCGCGACCGGATCGGCACCCCCATCCTGTGTCAGGGTGACGATTCGACCGGTGCGCTGGTGCGCAAATTCGCCGACGATCCGGAGACCTCGCTGTTCGGCACACTGTCGCTGTGGCAGGGCGTCGATGTGCCCGGCCCCTCACTGAGTCTGGTGATCCTCGACCGCATTCCGTTCCCCCGGCCCGACGATCCGCTGCTCGCGGCGCGGCAGCGCGCGGTGGAATCGCGTGGCGGCAACGGATTCATGGCCGTCGCGGCCAACCACGCTGCCCTGCTGCTCGCCCAGGGCACCGGGCGACTGTTGCGCAGCGTGGACGATCGCGGCGTGGTCGCCATTTTGGATTCCCGTCTGGCGACAGCGCGTTACGGCGGGTATCTGCGGGCGTCGCTGCCTCCGTACTGGGAAACCGCGGATCCCGAGGTGGTCACTAAGGCACTTCAGCGCCTGACAGCGGGCTGACCAGCGCACTTCGAGTCCCCGCGGAATTCTGCTATCGCATATTCTCTTTCGCACTCCGGCGACACATGAGACGGTTTTCGAATGAACCCACCTCCCGATAGCGATGCCCTCGGCGAGTTCCTGGTCAGCGCACGGTCTTTGGCGGAGTACCGCGCGATCTTCGCACTCTCCGACGCGGAACTGCGCCACCGCCGCATACTCGACTGCCCCGGCGGGGCCTCGAGTTTCACCGCCGAAGCCGGCGAACTCGGCGCACACGTCACCGCCGCCGACCCGATCTACGCCCGCCCGGCCACGCAACTGCGCTCTCTCGCACTCGCCGAAACAGATCGTGGACGCGAATGGGCGAACACCCATCACGACCGCTACCGGTGGGATTGGTACGGCACCCCCGACCAGCACCACCACATCCGCAGCACCGCCGCGACCACCTTCGGCGCCGATATCGCCGACCACCCACAGCGCTACGTCGCGGCCTCCCTGCCGTTCCTCCCCTTTCCCGACAACAGTTTCGACCTGGTCCTCAGCTCCCACCTGCTCTTCACCTACGCCGACCGCCTCGATGCCGACTTCCACCTCGCGGCGCTGCTGGAGCTGTCCCGGGTCGCGATCGGCGAAACCCGGTTGTATCCGCTTGTCGACCACCTCGGCGAACCCCAGGACGAGCTGGTCGCGCGTCTCCGGAAAGAACTGCGCGACAAAGGGATCGACACAAGCATCCGCGATGCCGACTACGAATTCCATCACGGGGCGACGGCGCTGCTGATCCTTCATTCCCCCAGCGAAGGCTGACGCCTCCCTGCGGCATGGAAACCCGGTGATTGGAGGCGCGAGGATCGGCTATCCCCGCACCGCCACCGCGTCCACCTCGAATCGCATGTCCGGCAGTGCCAGTGCCGCGACGCCGAGCAGGGTTCGCACCGGCTTCGATGCTCATCTGGTCTCTCCTCGAACCCTCGCGAGGACGACGATGCGGGCAGCCGGAGTGTGATATCTGCGTCAGGCGTTCGGAGCGACCACCAAACCCAGTTCGGCGGTAGAGGCGAGCAACTCGTGGTGCGGAAGCACGCGAACCGTATAGCCGACGGCGCCGGACAGCGGAACCGGCGTCTGCACCGCGAACAGTTCCACGCCCGCATCGGATCCGACGTGCGCCATGGGGACCACGGTGGTGTCGGAGAGATCATCGGCCGTGGAGACGCGCCCGAGGACCGCCTGCACCACGACGTCGGACACACCGAGTCCGCCGAGGTCGACGCGCGCGGTCAGTGACAGCTCGGCCCCGATGACGGGGGTGTCGGGCAGGCCCGCGCTGTCCACCTGGACCACCTTCACCGACGGCCACGCCGCTTCCACACGCCGCCGATAGTCGGAAACGGTGCGCGCGCCGGCGAATTCGTCCTCGGCGGCGCGCCGATAGGCCGCGGCGGCCGGAGCGTAGTACTGCACGGCGTAATCGCGCACCATGCGGGAGGCCAGAACTTTCGGTCCGAGCGTCTGCAGGGTGTGGCGGACCATTTCGACCCAGCGCACCGGCATCCCCTGGTCGTCGCGGTCGTAGAAGCGGGGTGCGACGGTGCGTTCGAACAGTTCGTAGAGCGCGGCGGCCTCCAGATCGTCGCGGCGGTGTTCGTCGGAGACGCCGTCGGCGGTCGGGATCGCCCACCCGTTCTCCCCGTCGTACATCTCGTCCCACCAGCCGTCGCGGATGGAGAGGTTGAGTCCGCCGTTGAGCGCGGATTTCATGCCGGAGGTACCGCATGCCTCGAGCGGGCGGAGCGGATTGTTCAGCCACACATCGCATCCCCAGTAGAGGTAGCGCGCCATCGACATGTCGTAGTCGGGGAGGAAGACGATGCGATGCCGCACCTCGGGGTCGTCGGCGAATCGGACCACCTGCTGGATCAGCGATTTGCCCCCGTCGTCGGCCGGGTGACTCTTACCCGCCACCACGAGCTGCATCGGACGGTCTGGATCGAGCAGCAACGAGCGCAACCGCTGCGGATCGCGCAGCATCAGCGTCAGACGCTTGTAGGTCGGCACCCGGCGGGCGAACCCGACGGTCAGCACATTCGGATCGAAAACCTGGTCTACCCAACCGAGTTCGGCTTCGGCCGCACCGCGTTCGAGCCAGGACGCGCGCACCCGGCGGCGCACTTCGGCGATCAGAGTTGCGCGCAATGTGTTCCGCGTCGACCAGAGCTCGCCCAGTGGCACGTCGCGCAACCGCTCCCACCCGCGCGCCTCCTCGACCAGCTCGGCGCCGATGTATTCGCGGGCCTTGTCGAACCATTCGCGCGCCGCCCAGGTCGGGGCATGCACACCATTGGTGACCGAGCCGATCGGCACCTCGGCCGGGTCGAAACCAGGCCACAGCGCCGCGAACATCGAACGGCTGACCTCGCCGTGTAACTTCGATACACCGTTGGCGCGCTGGGCCAGTCGCAGACCCATATGCGCCATATTGAAGACCTCGGGATCGGTCTCGCGTCCGAGCGCCACGATCCGGTCCACCGAAAGTCCCGGCAGCAGCGCGGATTCGGATTCACCGTGCGCGCCGCCGAAGTAGCGGCGCACCAGCGGCATGGGGAATCGGTCGATACCGGCGGGCACCGGAGTGTGGGTGGTGAAGACGGTTCCCGCGCGGACGGCGGCCAGCCCCGTCTCGAAATCCATTCCGGCCGCCACGTATTCGCGGATCCGCTCGACACCGAGGAACCCCGCGTGACCCTCGTTCATGTGGAAGACGTCGGGATCGGGCAGATCCTCGGCACGGGTGTAGGCGCGAACAGCGCGCACCCCGCCGACACCGGCCAAGATCTCCTGCTTGATGCGATGGTCCTGGTCGCCGCCGTAGAGCCGGTCGGTGACAGCGCGCAGTTCCGGATCGTTCTCCGCGATGTCGGAATCCAGCAGCAGTAGCGGCACCCGGCCCACCTGGGCGATCCACACCCTGGCCCGGAGCACCCGCTGATCCGGCATGGCGACATGCACGAGCACCGGCGACCCGTCCGCGGTGAGCAGACGCAGCGGCAGCCCCTGCGGGTCGAGCGCCGGATAGTGCTCCAGCTGCCAGCCGTCCGCCGACAGCGACTGGCGGAAGTAGCCGGAACGGTAGAGCAGACCCACCGCGATCAGCGGCAGTCCCAGATCCGACGCGGCCTTGAGATGGTCGCCCGCCAGGATGCCCAGACCACCCGAGTAGTTCGGCAGCACCTCGGTGACGCCGAACTCCATCGAGAAGTAGGCGATGCCGCGCACCCCGGGTTCGGTCCGCTGGAACCAGCCGGGGGCGTCCAGATAGCCGCGCAGATCGGCGGCGGCCTCATCGACGCGACGGGTGTAGTCCGGGTCGGCGGCCAGTTCGTCCAGCCGGGCCGCGGGCACCTCGCCCAGCATTCGCACCGGGTCGTGGCCGACATCGCGCCAGCGTCCCGGATCCAGCTCCCGGAACAGATCCTGCGTAGGCCAATGCCACGACCAGCGCAGATTCGTGGAGAGCTCACCCAGGGCCGCGAGTCGCTCGGGCAGATGGGCACGGACGGTGAATCGACGAAGTGCCTTCACCCGGCGAACCATACCGAACATTCGCGCGGCGATCTCTCCCGGCGACGCAGGTCACTCCGCCCCGCGCCGGACACCTCCCGGACCCGGCCAGGTGTGGCATGCCGGGCCGCTGATCACGTCGTCTCGGCGCGCTGACGGTAGGTTGGTCCCGTGACCGGCCGCATCGCCATCGATGACACATCCCCGTCCGCTGGACCTGGACACAGACCGGCCAAGGCCGCAGTGGGCGAGGTTTTCCCTGTACGCGCCGTGGTGTGGCGCGAAGGGCACGATGCCGTCGCCGCCACGCTCGCGGTGCGCGCGCCGGGCGTCTCCCGGGTGACCCGAATCCGGATGGCGCCGGACTTCGAGCCCGACGTCTTCAACGCCCTCTTCGTCCCGAACGTGACAGGCGCATGGACCTTCCGTATCGAAGGCTGGAGCGATCCGATCGCCACCTGGCGCCATGCCGTCGAAGCCAAGCTCGCGGTGGGTCAGAGCGCCGCCGATCTGGCGAACGATCTGGAACGGGGCGCACGATTGTTCGAACGCGCCGCGCAGGCCGTTCCCAAGAAGCAATTCGAGCGCTTGCGCGCGGCAGCCGTCGCACTACGCGCGGACGAGCAACTCCCGGCGCGGGTCGCGCCTGCTTTCTCCGAGGAAGTGGCCGAGATACTGCGGGCCACCCCGTTGCGGGATCTGGTCACCCGGGGCCCGGTGCATACGGTGCAGGTCGAGCGAACGCGGGCGCTGTACAGCTCCTGGTACGAATTCTTCCCCCGCTCCACCGGGGGCCGCGACGCGAACGGGAAGCCGGTGCACGGTACCTTCCGTACCGCCGTCAAGGAGCTGCCGCGCATCGCCGCCATGGGCTTCGATGTGGTGTACCTGCCCCCGATCCACCCGATCGGCACGGTGAATCGCAAGGGACGCAACAACTCTCTCACCGCCGAGCCCGGAGATGTCGGTTCGCCGTGGGCGATCGGATCCGAGGACGGGGGCCACGACGCGATCCATCCCGAGCTCGGCACCGAATCGGATTTCGCCGAATTCATCGCCGCCGCAGCCCATTCCGGTATAGAGGTGGCACTCGATCTGGCCCTGCAGTGCGCACCCGACCACCCCTGGGTGGCCGCGCATCCCGAGTGGTTCACCACGCTGCCGGACGGCACCATCGCCTACGCCGAGAATCCGCCCAAGAAATACCAGGACATCTACCCGATCGATTTCGACAACGATCCGGACGGCCTGTACGCCGAAGTCCTGCGCGTGGTAAGGCATTGGATCGCGTTGGGCGTCAAGATCTTCCGCGTCGACAATCCGCACACCAAACCCGTCGATTTCTGGGAGTGGCTGATCGCCACGGTGCGGCACACCGATCCGGATGTGATCTTCCTGTCGGAGGCGTTCACTCGCCCGGCCCGCCTCTACGGCCTGGCCCGGCGCGGATTCAGCCAGTCCTATACGTATTTCACCTGGCGGGTCGCCAAATGGGAGCTGACCGAATTCGGCAACGAATTGGCCGCCAAGGCGGATGAGGCCAGACCCAACCTGTTCGTCAACACCCCCGATATCCTGCACGAAAGCCTCCAGCACGGCGGCCCTGGCATGTTCGCCATCCGCGCGGTGCTCGCCGCGACCCTGGCTCCCACCTGGGGGGTGTATTCCGGCTTCGAACTCTTCGAACACCAGGCGGTGCGGCCCGGCAGCGAGGAATACCTGGATTCGGAGAAATACGAACTGCGACCACGCCCCTTCGCGGAGGCGCTGGCGCGCGGCGAATCGCTGGAGCCGTGGCTGACCAGGCTCAACGAGATCCGCCGTAACCATCCGGCGCTGCAACAATTGCGCTGCCTGCACTTCCATCATGTCGACAACGACGCGCTACTGGCCTATTCCAAAATCGATCCGAGCAGCGGGGACGCGGTGCTCGTCGTGGTGAACCTCAATCCGTACGGCGCCGAACAGGGTTTCATCTCGCTGGATCTGCCCGCGATCGGCCGCGAATGGCATGACCATCCCGTGGTGTACGACGAGGTCAGCGGCGACGAATACCACTGGGCGCAGAAGAATTACGTTCGCCTCGACCCGGCCCGCGCTGTCGCCCACATCATCGCGCTGCCCCCGGTGCCGCAGCACGCTCGCGCCGAACTGGCCTACCGAAAGTCGTTCACATGAACCGTACGGCCACGATCAACCGCCGCGACCTCATGCTGCTCGCCGCGGGCACCCACGCCGACCCACATACCGTGCTCGGCGCGCACCCGCATCCGGACGGCACCGTGGTGCGCGCACTGCGCCCGCACGCAGAATCGGTCGCGGTGCGCGTCGGCGACGCCGAGTATCCGCTGACGTCGATGGGACACGGGATTTTCGCCGCGGTGCTGCCATATCCCGATCTGATGGACTACCGCGTCGTGACCACCTATCCCGGCGGGCAGCGGGTGATCGATGCCGACGGGTACCGATTCCTGCCCACCGTCGGCGACCTGGATCTGCATCTGATCGGCGAGGGGCGTCACGAGCGGTTGTGGGAGGTGCTCGGCGCACATCCGCGCCATTACTCGACACTGGACGGCGAGGTGGACGGCACCTCGTTCGCGGTGTGGGCGCCCAATGCCCGCGGTGTCACGGTGATCGGCGATTTCGACGGCTGGAGCGGTAATTCCGCGCCGATGCGGGCACTCGGTTCCTCGGGAGTGTGGGAGGTCTTCCTGCCGGGAGTCGGTCTCGGCGCCCGCTACAAATACCGCGTGCACGGGGCGGACGGAAGGACGGTCGATCACGCCGACCCGCTGGCCTTCGCCACCGAAACCCCGCCCGCCACCGCATCGGTTGTCGCCGCGAGCAGCCACGAATGGCAGGACAGCGAGTGGCTCGAACGCCGCGCGCGACTCGACCCCACCCGAGCGCCCATGAGCGCCTACGAGGTGCACCTCGGATCGTGGCGGCCGGGACTGTCCTATCGCGAAGCGGCCGATCAGCTGGCCGAGTACGTGACCGCGGCCGGATACACCCATATCGAACTACTGCCCGTCGCCGAGCATCCCTTCGGCGGCTCGTGGGGCTATCAGGTCACCTCGTACTACGCGCCGACGGCGCGGTTCGGCTCCCCCGACGATTTCCGCGCGTTCGTCGATCGCATGCACGCGGCCGGAATCGGTGTTCTGCTGGATTGGGTGCCCGCCCATTTCCCGCGCGACGAATGGGCGCTGGCCCGATTCGACGGCACCCCTCTATACGAACACGCCGATCCACGTCGCGGTGAACAGCTCGACTGGGGCACCTACATCTTCGACTTCGGCAGGAACGAGGTCCGCAATTTCCTCGTCGCCAACGCGCGGTACTGGATCGAGGAATTCCATATCGACGGCCTGCGCGTCGACGCCGTCGCCTCCATGCTCTACCTGGACTACTCGCGTTCGGAAGGCGAGTGGGAACCGAATGTGCACGGCGGCAGGGAGAATCTGGAGGCCGTCGACTTCCTGCAGAATCTCAACGACACCGTGCACCGGCACCATCCCGGCGTCGTCACCATCGCCGAGGAATCCACCACCTGGCCCGGCGTCACGCGCGGCACCGATGTCGGCGGCCTCGGATTCTCCATGAAGTGGAATATGGGCTGGATGCACGACACCCTCGGTTTCCTCGGCCGGGATCCGATCCACCGCAGCTGGCATCACAACGAAATCACCTTCTCGCTGATGTACGCGTGGAGCGAGAATTATGTGCTGCCCATCAGCCACGACGAAGTGGTCCACGGCAAGGGCACATTGTGGACGCGGATGCCGGGCGATGATTTCGCGAAGGCCGCGGGCGTGCGCGCGTTGCTGGCCTATATGTGGGCGCATCCGGGCAAACAACTGCTGTTCATGGGTCAGGATTTCGGCCAGTTCCGGGAGTGGTCGCACGACCGCGGCCTGGATTGGGGCGAACTGGACAATCCGCTGCACCGAGGAATCTCGGACTCGGTGCGCGCGATGAACACGGTCTATCGGGCCCATCCGGCGCTGTGGAGTCAGGACACCACTCCCGGCGGACATTCCTGGATCGAGGCGAACGACCGGGAGAACAATGTGCTCGCCTTCCTGCGCTACGGGTCGGACGGTTCCGTCATCGCCTGCGTCTACAACTTCTCCGGGTCGGTGCACGGCGAATATCGCGTCGGACTGCCGTCGGCGGGCGAATGGATCGAAATCCTCAATACCGACGCGGCCGACTACGGCGGTTCCGGCATCGGGAATATGGGCTCGGTGCAGACCACCGACGTGCCGTGGCACGGACGTCCGGTCTCGACCACGGTGGCATTGGCGCCCAACAGCGCGATCTGGTTGGCGGGGCCGACTTCTTGACCGCTGCCTTCATGACAGCTGCCTTCATGACCGCTGCCTCTATGACCGCAGCCTTCTTGACCGCAGCCGTCTTCCACCGACGGAAACGGCCCCCGCCGCGGCGGGGGCCGATCGCTCGACTCAGTAGAGGGCGGCGGCCAGCTTGCGCCGGGCGGCCACCACGAAGGGTTCGGCGGGATCGAACAGTTCGAACAGTTCCAGCAGGCGGGTACGGGCCTTGGTGCGGTCGTCTCCGGCTGTGCGTTTGATCACATCGATCAGCCGGTCGAAGGCGGCCTCCGGCTGCTGCCCGAGCAGTTCGAGGTCGGCGGCGTCGATCGCGAGATCCACATTCGCCGGATCCAGATCCGCGTTCGCGACGGCGGATTCGGGCACCTGCTGCGCGCGGGTGAGGAACCGCAGCTGCCGCAGCGCGTTCTTGGCTTCCTCGTTGGCGGGTTCGGCCGCGATAATGGCCTCGTACGCGGCTTCCGCGCCCGCCATATCACCGCGATCGAGCGCCTCCTCGGCCGCGGTGAATCGGGGATCCTCGACGGGTGCGGGCTCGCCAACGGCCCCACCCTCGAGTTTGCCCGCGACCGCGTCGATCACCGCGTCCAGCCACTGCCGCACCTGCGGCTCCGGCTGCGCGCCCTCGAAATCGGCGAGGGGCTGGCCGCCCGCGATCGCGATCACGGTCGGAATGCCCTGCACCCGCAGCGCTTGCGCGATCTGCATATTGCTCTCGGCCTCGACGGTGGCCAGATCCCACGCGCCGCCGTCGGCGGCGGCGAAACGCTCCAGCGTGCGGACCAGTTCGACGCTGCCGGGGCTGCGCTGTGAATACAGCACGACCACGACGGGCACCTGCGTCGAGCGGCGCAGTACTTTGGTCTCGAAATCCGCCACCGAGACCGCGTGATCGGCGCCAGCGCTCCCCGCGGGAGGCTGCTTGAGACTGGACAGATCCACCGCCCCGGACATGGCGGCGGCGACGGCTGGCGAAGGACGGCGTGCGGCAGGTCGAGTCACGACATCCAGTTTGTCACGAGGTGGCGCCCGCGGCTGCCACGGCGTCGGTCGAGTCGGTGGCCGCGGGTGCGACGAGCTTGCCGGTGCGTACCGCCCAGACCTCGAAAACCACGGTGAAGAACGGCGGAATACTCGACAGCAGAGCGAGGACGGTGGTCTTCCAGTTCCAGTCGAGTTCGCGCGAAGCCAGCAGCGCGGTCAGCAGGAACAGGATGAAAACGGCGCCGTGCACCGGACCGAAGATCTTCACCCCGATCTCGTTGCCCGGATCGGGCAGGTACTTGAAGGCCATTCCGGTCAGCAGACCCAACCACGACAGTGCCTCGAGCACCGCGAAGAATCGGAACCTACCGGCAACGCTGCGCAGATCGAAGAAACCCATGGCCACCATTGTGCCGTACGCACTACGACGGACCGTAGTTGAACCGATCACATCGGACGAAACGGACACCGCCGCCGGATCATCCGGCGGCGGCTCCGAGAGGTCTTCTTCCGCGAGCGATCAGGCGGGAACCCTGACGATGAGAGCGTCACCCTGGCCGCCGCCACCGCACAGCGCGGCCGCACCGATTCCGCCGCCGCGGCGCTTGAGCTCGAGCGCCAGATGCAGCAGGATGCGCGCTCCCGACATGCCGAGCGGATGACCGACGGCGATCGCGCCGCCGTTGACGTTGACCTTGTCCTGATCGATGCCGAGTTGGCGCGCCGAGGCGATGCCCACCGCCGCGAAGGCCTCGTTGATCTCGATCAGATCCAGATCCGCGGGCGAAATACCCTCGCGCGCACACGCCTTGGCGATGGCGTTGGCCGGTTGGGCCTGCAGGGTGGAATCCGGTCCCGCCACGACGCCCGCCGCGCCGATCTCGGCGATCCAGCTCAGACCCAATTCCTCGGCCTTGGCCTTGCTCATCACCACGACCGCCGCCGCGCCGTCGGAGATCTGCGACGCCGTACCCGCTGTGATGGTGCCGTCCTTGCGGAACGCGGGCTTGAGCTTGGCCAGCGATTCCACCGTGGTGTCGGCCCGAATGCCCTCGTCGGTGCTGACCATGACCGGATCACCCTTGCGCTGCGGCACCGCGACCGGGACCACCTCGTCGTCGAAGACGCCGTTCTTCCAGGCCGCCGCCGCACGCTGGTGGGAGGCGGCGGCGAACGCGTCCTGCTCCTCGCGGGCGACGTAATCGCGGTCGTTGCCCTGTTCGGTCAGCGCACCCATCGGCTGGTCGGTGAAGATGTCGTGCAGGCCGTCGAAGGCCATGTGGTCGCGCAGTGTCACGTCGCCGTACTTGAAGCCCTCGCGACTCTTTTCGAGCAGATGCGGGGACTGGCTCATGGACTCCTGACCACCGGCCACCACGATCTCGTATTCACCGGCCCGGATCAACTGATCGGCGAGGGCGATCGCGTTGATGCCGGACAGGCAGACCTTGTTCAGGGTCAGCGCGGGCACATCCATCGGAATCCCGCCGGCCACCGCCGCCTGCCTGGCCGGAATCTGGCCCGCCCCCGCGGTGAGCACCTGACCCATGATCACGTAGTCGACCTGCTCGGGCGCGACCCCGCCCTTCTCGAGAGCCGCCTTGATGGCGAAACCACCCAGGTCGGATCCGCTGAAGCTCTTCAGGCCGCCGAGCAGGCGACCGATCGGGGTACGCGCACCGGAGACGATGACTGTTGTGGTCACGAGGAGCCTCGCATTCAGTAGATCGGGTCGGACCGAGGCGGGTCCACCGGGGGAGCACCGCCGCAGCGCGACGACAAGCTTTGTACTCAACGGTAGCTTGCCCGCCCCGGGCGTGTCCCCGGAGGTGCGCGCTACCGTCGAGTAGTGAGCACAGCACATGAGACTTCCGAATTCATCCCCGGCGACTACGTCATCGCCGTCGACCACGTCGGCATCGCGGTCCCCGATCTCGACACCGCAATCACCTGGTATTCCGAAAATCTCGGCATGATCGAGACCCACCGCGAGGTGAACGAGAGCCAGGGCGTGCACGAGGCGATGCTCTCGCTACCAGGCGCGGCCGATTCCGCGACTGCCCTACAGTTGCTGGCTCCCCTCGACGCGAACTCCACCATCGCCAAGTTCATCGATCGCAGCGGGCCGGGCCTCCAGCAACTCGCCTACCGCGTCACCGATCTCGAGGCGGTCTCCACTCACCTGCGCGACCGCGGCGTGCGTTTGCTGTACGACGCCCCCCGGCACGGAACCGCCGATTCCCGCATCAATTTCATCCACCCGAAGGATGCTGGCGGTGTGCTGATCGAGTTGGTCGAACCGAACCCGAATGTTACGCACTAGTATCAAGATCGGAGCAGGAAAACAGATCCGAATCACATTCGCGGTCGAGTCACCATCATGTGGCCGTAGGCTGTAGTTTGTGTGCCATGTCGTCACCTGAGTCCGATCGCAATCGCTTCGTTGCACTGCCCTTCACCGTTGTGCGCAAGGGTTATGCGCAAGACGAGGTACGCAACTACTTCGACCGCTTCGACGCGGAGCTGAGGGTCACCGCCACTGACCGCGACGCCGCTGCGGCGCAAGCACGTAACCTCGCAAGCCAACTGGAGGACGCGCGGGACGAGATCGACGAGCTCCGCAAGGAGGTCGACCGGCTCTCGGTTCCGCCGACCACCGCTGAAGGCATGTCCGACCGTATCTCGCGAATGCTGCGATTGGCGTCCGACGAGGCCTCGGAGGTCCGCGCGCTCGCGCAGGCCGAGGCCGCCGAAATGGTGTCGATCGCCGAACAGCAGGCCACCGAGATGCGCGGCAAGTACGAGTCGCTGCTCGCGGAGACGAAGGAGAAGCGAGAGGCTCTCGAAATCGAGTTCGAGCAGACCCTCGCGAATGCGCGTACCGAGTCCGCCAAGATCATCGAGGCCGCCCAGGCCGAGGCCGACCGCCTCGGCAAGGAAGCCGATGCCAAGCGCAAGGCCAACCAGCAGGACTTCGAGGGCACCATGGCGGAGCGGCGTACCAAGCTGACCCGCGCCATGGAGGAGCTCGAGGCCACCAGCCGCGCCGAGGCCGCCCAGCGCATCAAGGATGCCACCGACGAGGCCAACCGTCTCATCACCTCCGCCACGCAGACCTCCGAGCGCAAGATCGCGCACGCGAAGGAACTGGCCGAGGAGATGCGCGTACTGCGCGGCCGGGTGCTCGCCCAGTTGCTCGGTATCCGTGGCCAGCTCGACTCCGTGCCCGCGATGCTCGCCGCGGTCAACCGGGAAAGCGAACTGCTCGACGGTGTTCCGGACCGCAAGTCCATCGGCGGCGGTGGCACCAAGTCGGTCAACAGCTCGCGCGGCAAGGCCATCCAAGAGGTAGCGGGCGACGACGAGGATATCGACGCCGACGAGCGCGAGAACGCCGAGATCGCCAACTGACGTCCGAACGCCCTAGGCGACGACGCACCACCTGCACCAGAGTTCACCCGAAGGCCGTCCCACCCAGGGGCGGCCTTCCTTCATTTCCGGCGACGGGAAAGCGATCACGACCAGCGACGGGTGACGCGGCGAGTTCTACGGCCGTTCCAGCATCCCCGATGCCAATGCCTGCGGTCGTCCTCGCCGTCGTGCGCGGGCCACGCGACAATATGGGCGACGCCGGGCGGGATCACGTGATCGCAGCCGGGGCACCGGTAGGTCTTGACCGCGCGACTGCCTGGGATGGTGCGGACGATATAGGTCTCGTCGCGATCGGGCCCGGGTTCTGTGCGCCCGAAGACGTCGCTGAGCGGGGCAGATCCGGACCGTGGATCCTGGATGCGGGCGCGCGGTTTCCGGCGGGGCATGCCGTCGAGGATATTCGGCGCCCCTCATGCCCCGATCGGCGAGAGGGCGGCACGGACCGGATTGTGGTCCGAGAGGCCGTCCGCGCTGTCCACCGTCACCCCGCTCGCCACCGCACCGCGGACCACGACGTGATCGATGAACATGGACTTCGAACCCGACGTACGCGGCCGGGTGGGCAGCCCGTCCGAGGGCAACGGAGCCACGAGGAACTCCGGTCCGAGGTGATCGGCCACGACACCGCGGTCGGCATTGAAGTCGCCGAGCAGCACTATCGGGCCCGCCGAGGCCTCCGCGAATTCCCGCAGCCGTCCCATTTCGGCCGAGTGCCGCGAATCACCGGTGACGTGGGTGGCGATCACCGTGAAACCCGCCGTCTCGACAACCAGCGCGCCCTTGCCGTGATCCTGTTCGAACGCCTCCGCCGTGTTCTCGCGCCCGGGGCCGTCGGTCACGAGTACGAGATACTCCGCGCGATCGTTGAGCGCGGTGGGTCCGCGCCGCGACCGGGGCACACGGGGATAGCGCAGGGTGTGAAACGCGCGGTCCGGCATGGCATGGCGCAAACTCGTCAGCTGATCACCGCTGACCTCCTGCAGGGCGATGATCTGTTCGGTGCGCTGCGCGACACGTGTGCTGATCGCGGCGATACGCTCGGCCTCGTCGGGCCACCTGGTGGCGACGTCCTCGTACCAGTTCTCGGCGTGGACGCGATGCAGCACATTCCAGGTGGCGACCGTGATCATGAATTTCTTACTCCGATGGAACGTCTACTCAGAACAGGCGGAATTCGTTGCTCTCCGTACCTCGTAGAGCGTCGTAATCGAGGGTGAGGCAACGGATACCGCGATCCTCGGCGAGTGTTCGGGCCTGCGGCTTGATCTGCTGCGCGGCGAACACCCCCGCGACCGGCGCGAGCAAGGGATCCCGGTTGAGCAATTCCAGGTAGCGCGTGAGCTGTTCGACGCCGTCGATCTCACCCCGGCGTTTGATCTCGACCGCGACCGTCGCGCCGTCGGCATCCCGGCAGAGCAGATCGACCGGGCCGATTGCCGTCATGTACTCGCGGCGGATCAGCGTGTAACCGGGCCCCAATGTCTGGACATGTTCAGCGAGCAACTCCTGAAGGTGAGCCTCCACACCGTCTTTCACCAACCCGGGATCTATCCCGAGTTCGTGCAAGGAGTCGTGTTCGAATTCCTCGATGGTGATGCGCAATTCCTCGCCGGCCTTATTGGTCACCACCCAGAATGCCTTGGCGCCGTCGGGCACATCGTTCGGTCGCTCGTCCAGCCGGCACGGGGGGCTCATCCAGTTCAGCGGCTTGTACGACCCGCCGTCGGAATGCACCAGCACAGAACCGTCTGCCTTGATCATCAGCAAACGGCGTGCCATCGAAAGATGGGCGGTCAAACGACCGACGTAGTCGACCTGGCAACGAGCTATCACTAGGCGCACCGGTCGAGTCTAGGGCCTCGGCTGGCCCGGCCCCGACTCGGGATGCGGCCCGCTACCGATTGCGCGACAGAAGGTTCCGACTCTCGATGAGATACCGAGAGGGTGGCCCGTATGGGGCAGAACGCGAAAAGGCCCCCAGCTGTGCTGGGGGCCTTCCGCAATGATGTTCCGGCGGTGTCCTACTCTCCCACACCCTGTCGAGTGCAGTACCATC